>NZ_JAXOFN010000007.1:0-220181 GCF_034420155.1 Massilia luteola | reverse complement strand
GCGATCAGCTTGACGGTGATCGACACGTTGTCGCCAGGCATGACCATTTCCTTGTCGGCCGGCAGCTCGATCGAACCGGTCACGTCAGTCGTACGGAAGTAGAACTGCGGACGGTAGTTGTTGAAGAACGGGGTGTGACGGCCGCCCTCATCCTTCGACAGCACGTAGATCTCGCCGGTGAAGTGGTTGTGCGGCTTGATCGAACCCGGCTTGGCCAGGACCTGACCACGCTGGACATCTTCACGCTTGGTGCCGCGCAGCAGCAGACCGACGTTGTCGCCGGCTTGACCCTGGTCCAGCAGCTTGCGGAACATTTCCACGCCGGTGCAGGTGGTCTTGACAGTGTCGGTGATGCCGACGATTTCGATCTCTTCGCCGACCTTGATGATGCCGCGCTCGACACGACCGGTCACCACGGTACCGCGACCCGAGATCGAGAACACGTCTTCAACCGGCATCAGGAAGGCGCCGTCGACGGCACGTTCCGGGGTCGGGATGTAGGTGTCCAGGGCTTCAGCCAGGCGGGCGATGCACTCTTCGCCCATCTCGCCCGGCTGGCCTTCCAGCGCCATACGAGCCGAACCCTTGATGATCGGCAGGTCGTCGCCCGGGAACTCGTACTTCGACAGGAGCTCGCGCACTTCCATTTCGACCAGTTCCAGCAGTTCCGCGTCGTCGACCAGGTCGCACTTGTTCAGGAACACGATGATGTACGGCACACCCACCTGGCGAGCCAGCAGGATGTGTTCGCGCGTCTGCGGCATCGGACCGTCAGCGGCCGAGCACACCAGGATCGCGCCGTCCATCTGGGCAGCACCGGTGATCATGTTCTTGATGTAGTCGGCGTGGCCCGGGCAGTCGACGTGAGCGTAGTGGCGGTTGGCCGTTTCGTACTCGACGTGCGCGGTGTTGATCGTGATGCCGCGCGCTTTTTCTTCCGGCGCCGCGTCGATCTGATCGTAGGCCTTGGCTTCGCCGCCGAATTTCTTCGACAGAACGGTTGCGATTGCAGCCGTCAGGGTGGTTTTGCCGTGGTCAACGTGGCCAATGGTGCCGACGTTCACGTGCGGCTTGGTCCGTTCGAATTTACCTTTTGCCATTCTAGACTCCTAAGATCCTAACGATATTGAAAATTACCAGGCACACCTGACAGTCGAGACAGCCGACAGCCGTTTAAATTCTGGTGCCCTTGACGTGGATTGAACACGTGGCCTCTCCCTTACCAAGGGAGTGCTCTACCACTGAGCTACAAGGGCTTATTTGAAACTGGAGCGGGTGAAGGGAATCGAACCCTCGTCATAAGCTTGGAAGGCTTCAGCTCTACCATTGAGCTACACCCGCGCGAGGTTACTTCTTAGCTTCAACATTCGATTCACAACACGATCAACGCATTTGGTGGTG
This sequence comes from Massilia luteola, assembly GCF_034420155.1. Lineage (NCBI taxonomy): Bacteria > Pseudomonadati > Pseudomonadota > Betaproteobacteria > Burkholderiales > Oxalobacteraceae > Massilia > Massilia luteola. The sequence continues at coordinate 218,780 of NZ_JAXOFN010000007.1, read as the reverse complement.
GGGGCTGGATTCGAACCAGCGTACTCAGAGAGGGCAGATTTACAGTCTGCTGCCTTTAACCACTCGGCCACCCCACCGCGAAGAACCGCAGAGTATGAAGCAACATATAAACTTCGTCAACTGTTTTTGCCTGAACTGATCAAACTCAAACAGTGTCGCTGCTTCGGGGCGTGATTGTAACGGCCGAAGTTCAAGTCCGCAAGGGCTGTTTGCAATAAACAATCTGGACCAATCCATGCAGACGTTTGGCGTACACTGTATTTACGCCAGGGAGCCTCCCCATGGACCTGAATCGCAGCGGCAATCACGAACGGCACGGGCTCCGCCTGTGGCTGGCCAACCTGACGACCATTGCCGTCTACCTCGGCACCGGCCTGCTCAGTCACGCGCTGGCCCTGCCGGCCGGCTATGCCACCCCCGTCTACCTGCCGGCCGGCGTCGGCTTCGCACTGACGGTCGTGTTCGGCTGGCGCGCCCTCCCCGGCATCGCCGTCGGCGCGGTCCTGATGCACCTGCCCGACGGCTGGATGGCGCCCGACACCGCGCCGTGGATCGCCGCGGCCGCGACGGCGGTCACCGCACTCGGCGCGCTGGCCCAGGCCTGGCTCGGCGCGCAATGGTTCGGCCGCCTCGTCGATCCCGCGCTCGGCACGTCGCGCGACGTCGCCCGCTTCCTGGCGCTCGCACCGGTGTTCTGCCTGATCAACGCGACGGCCAGCGTGGCCGTCCTGTACCGGCTGGGCGTGGTGACGGCGGCCGAACGGGCGCCGATCTGGATCAACTGGTGGGCCGGCGACACCGTCGGCGTCCTGCTCGCCGCACCGCTCGTGTGGATCGTGTGCGGCCGGCCGCGCCGGCTGTGGCGCAGGCGCGCCCGCATCGTCGCCCTGCCGCTGCTGCTGGCGGCCGGCGTCGTCATCGTCGCCTACGAACAGACCGTGCACTGGGAACACCAGCAATACCTGCAGGCCTACCGCCTCAAGGCGCAGCAGGTGGCCGACGAGCTGCAGGCCGAGCTGCGCGAGCACGAGCGCTTCGTCGACACGTTCGCGCGCGCGCTCGGCGCGGAAGACCGGTACATGGAACGCGACCGCTTCCTGCGCACGGCCAGCGGCTACGTCGGCGGCAGGCCGGAAATCACCGGCGTCGACTGGCTGGTGCCGGTCACGAACGACGAGCGTGCCGCCTTCGAGGCCTGGGTTCGCATCAACGTCGACGCCGATTTCGCCGGCCTGCGCGACCTGACCCCGGGACAGCAACTCCAGCCGGCCGGCACGCGCGAGCACTACCTGCCCCTGCTGTACACATGGCCCCCGGCCAATACGCTGGTACGCGGCATGGACTTCCTGACGGCGCCCGGGCGCGCCGAGGCGGCCGCGCGGGCCCAGGCGGCGGCCGTCCCCGTGGCCAGCGGCCCGATCAGGCTGGTGGCCAGGGCCTCCGACGGCATCGTCCTGTTCCGCGCGGTCAGGGAACCCGGCCGGCCCCTGCTGGGCATGCTGGCCCTGATCCTCGACACGCACACCTTCGTCGCGCAGGCGGTGCGGCACGCCGGCTTTCCCGGCTTCGACGTCAGCCTGGCCGATACGACCGCGGGCGCCGCGCCGCGCACGCTGGCGGGCGATCCCGGACGGCGCGCGGTGAGCGGCGACTATACCGTCCTGCTGGGGTTCGGCGGCCGCACGCTGCAGCTGCGCTTTTCGCCGACGGCGGCGTACATGGAAGGCGAGCGCGGGCTGGCCAGCTGGATCGTGATCACGACGGGGCTGCTGCTGGCCGCGCTGCTGGGCGCACTGATGCTGATCGTCAGCGGCGAGCGCGCCCAGATCGAGGCGCAGGTGGCGGACCGGGCGGCGCGCCTGCAGGCCATCCTCGACAATGCCGCCGACGCCATCATCACCGTCGACGCGCATGGCCAGGTGCTGTCCGCCAACCGCGCCACGGCGGCACTGTTCGGCTACCCGCCCGCCCACCTGCCCGGTCTCGCGTTCACGGCGCTGGTGCCGGGCCACGACGACGAGAACGGCCCCGACCTGCTGGCGCGCCTGGCCGGCAACAGCCCCGACGACCGCCAGCTGGACGGCCTGGACGCGCGCGGCGAGCCGCTGCCGCTGGCCGTGTCCGTGTCCCTCGTCGACCTCGCCGGCGAGCGCCTGTTCGTGTGCATCCTGCGCGACCTGACCGAGCAGCAGCGCGCCCAGGCGCGCATCCACCGCCTGGCCCACCACGATCCGCTGACGGGCCTGGAGAACCGCCATGCGCTCGGCATGCGCCTCGAGCGGCAACTGGCGCAGGCACGCCGCACCGGGCAGCCGCTGGCCGTGCTGTTCATCGACCTCGACCACTTCAAGAAGATCAACGATTCGCTCGGCCACCAGGCCGGCGACGAGCTGTTGACGGGCGCCGCGGCGCGCATGAAGGACCTGCTGCGCGACGTCGACACCCTCGCCCGGCTCGGCGGCGACGAATTCATCATCGTGCTGGGCGGCCCCCTGTCTCCGGACAGCGTGAGCGCGGTGGCGGTGCGCCTCGTGGAGTCGCTGCAGCAGCCCTACCGCTTGGCCGGCACCACGGCGCACAGCGGCGCCAGCGTGGGCGTGGCCCTGTTCCCGGACGACGGCGCCGACCCGGACACGCTGCTGCGCCACGCCGACATGGCGATGTACGCCGCCAAGCGCGAGGGCCGCGGCAATTTCCAGTTCTTCTCGTCCGCCATGAACGCGGCCACGCACGAGCACCTGGTGCTGGAGAACCGCATGTGGGCGACGCTGGAAAGCGGCGGCTTCGACGTGCACCTGCAGGCCCAGGTCGAACTCGCGACGGGGCGCGTGATCGGCGCCGAGGTGCTGCTGCGCTGGGACGATTCGGAACTGGGCAGCATCGATCCCGGCCGCTTCATTCCCATCGCCGAGGAATCGGGCCTGATCCTGCCGCTGGGCGACTGGGTGCTGGCGCGCGCCATGGCCTTGCTGGCCGAGTGGCAGGAAGACGGCATGGGCCAGCTGCGCCTGGCCGTGAACCTGTCGGCGCGCCAGTTCAACGGCGGGGCGCTGCTGTCACGCCTGGACCAGCTGCTCGACGAGCACGCGATCGATCCGGCGCGGCTGGAACTGGAGATCACGGAAACGGCCGCGATGCGCGACCCGGAGAACACGCGCAAGGTGCTGCTGCAACTGCGCGCGCGCGGCTTCAAGCTGGCGATCGACGACTTCGGCACGGGCTACTCGTCGCTGGCCTACCTGAAGCTGTTCGCGATCGACCGCATCAAGATCGACCGCGGCTTCGTGCGCGATATCGAGACGAATCCGAACGACGCCGCCATCGTCGGCGCGACCATCGGCCTCGCCCACGCGCTCGGGCTGGGCGTGATCGCGGAAGGTGTCGAAACCCAGGCGCAGCGGGGGTTCCTGCGCGACCGGCACAGCGACGAGGCGCAGGGTTTCCTGTTCGGGCGGCCGATGCCGGTGCGCGAATTCCGCGACTTCGTCAGGGCGCAAGCGCAGCCAGTACCTGGCCCTTGAGCGCCTTGATGAGGGCCGTCTCGTCGGGCGGCACGCCTTCCGGCGCCGTCGCCGTGCGGTCGGCGTAGAACAGGCCCAGCTGGGCCTTGCCGACCACCAGCGGGAGCACGATGAAGCTCTGCGCATCCGGCAGCAGCGCCTTGTGCCAGGCCGGCAGCAGGTCGCGGATCTTGGCGCCGCGCGCGTCCGAGATCATCAGGTCGGCATCGTTTTCCATCGCCAGGTAAAACAGGTCGCGCGCGCCCTTTTCGCCGCTCGCCGCCAGCGGAAACGTGAAGCCTTGCTGCACGCCCGCCTGCGTGAGCCCGAACGAGACGCGGGCCCGGTACTGCCCGGCGCGCACGTCCTTGAGCACGACCGTCGCGAAACGGAAGCCCAGCGCGGTGTACAGCGTCTCCAGCACCGCGAGCACCACGTCGTTGACCTTGTGCTGGCCCGAGGCGCGCATCTGGGTCACGTCCTGCACGCCGGCCAGCAGCAGGTCGCGCGCGTTTTTCGGCTTGCCGCTCGGGTAGGTGCCCTGCTCTTCCTTCTCGCCCGCGCCCAGGGTCGCCAGCACCAGCACGTTGGGCAGGCCGCCCACGTCTTCCGGCGCACGGCGCGGCACCGGCTGCAGGTTCATGCTCTCCAGGAGGCTCTTCATCTCGAACGCCACCGCCTCGAACAACTCGTCCAGTTCGGCCGCGCCGATGTTCAGCGCGGTGCCGTAGCGCGCCAGCATGGCTTGCGCTTCCGGTGCGTCGGACGGCGTCGCGGTTTTTCCCATCAGGCGCGCGACGTCCAGGCTGAACGACGCCACCTGGCGCATCCACTCGCCGCGGTTCACGGCCAGCTTGAGCGTGCCGGGCTCCAGCGGGCGCTGGGCGCGCATGATCACGTCCGGAATCTTCCACTCGCCCAGCACGGCCTCGGACAGCGCATCGAAGCTGCAGCCGAGGATCATCTGCGCGGCCTGCGCAAGCGCGTGCTTGCCGGTCCCGATGAGGGCCTGGATCTCGAGGTAGCGGTCGTGCTCGTGCGACGCCACCAGCAGCGCGCCGAGATTCTTGAACAACGCGCCGATCGACGCTTCCTCCGCGCCCTGGTAAAAGCTGTGGCGCGCCATCTCGCGTCCGACGAGGCTCGCGCACAGCGACGCTTCCAGTTCCACGCGCACGCTGTACGCATGGTCGCTGCTGGCCAGCGCGTCGACGAGCAGCATCGCCAGCGCGACCGTGCGCACGTTGTCGAAGCCCAGCAGGGAGATCGCGCGCGAGACCGTCGTGACGGCCGTGCCGGCCGCGGTGCGGTAGCGGACCGTGTTCGCCAGGCGCAGGATGCGCTGGGTGAGCGCGACGTCGGACAACACGAAGTGCGCGAGGTCGTGCGTGCCCTTGTCGTCCGAGGTGGCCATCTGCACGACGCGCGCGATGGCGCTGCCGAGCGCGAACATGTCCTCGTCGCCGCCGACTTTCTGCAGCAGCGCGGCGCGCACGCGGCGGCCGTCCGGCGGCGGACCGGGGTTCGGGTTCGGATTCGTCATGTTGCTCAGCCGGCCTTCTTCAGGCGCGGGCCCTTGTCGTATTTCGTGAGGATCTGCTGGTGCATCCCGGCCAGCGCGGGCAGCTTGGGGTTGACCGGATCGAGGCGGCGCACGCCGGCGATGTAGCCGAGGGCCTGCTGGCCGAGGCGCTCGTCCCAGCCGTCGTGGTCCAGGCATTTCAGGGTTGCCAGCGCGGCGTTGAACACGACCTGCGGATTGGTTGGCAGCTTGGTCGCCGCTTCCTGCATCAGCACGAGGGCGCCCTTATAGTCGCCGCCCTTGGCCTTGGCGGCGCCGGTGGCGACGAGGTCGACGACCTGCTGGCGGCTTTCCAGCGCCAGCTTCTGCGCCGTCTCGGCCTGGCCCGCGTTCTCGAACACGGCCATCGCGCGCGCCACCGCGGCGCCGTTCTGGGCATTGCGCATCACCTCGCGCACGACGTCGGCGGCGCCTTCTTCCATGCCGTTCTCGATGCAGGTGCGGGCCAGTTCCAGCTTGAGCTCGGGACGCAGGTCGGGCGCCTCCTTGTTGGCCGCGAGGGCGGCCGCCAGCGCTTCCGCCAGGCGCGCCTCGTTGCCCGTGTATTCGTGCACGAGGCTCGATGCGATGGCGCTGCACAGCGGCGTGTGCTTCTGGAAGGCCATCGATTTATCCAGGTCGCGGACGACGGCCGCGGCCTGCACGGGGTCGCCCTTGCGCACGAGCGTCTGCACGAGGAGCACGTGGTCCTGCGGGTCCTTGAACTCGGAATACTTGGCCTTGCTGACGACCTGCTTCAAGGTCTTCTCGGCCGTATCGTGGTCGCCCGCCTCGAGCGCGGTCTCGCCCAGCTTGCGCAGCCGGCGCACGGCGTGCGGCGACACGGCCACCGCTTCCATCAGCACGGCCTGGGCGTCGTCCAGCGCGCCGCTCGCCTCGTGGGTGCGCGCCAGCCAGTCGTAGGCGTCGACGAAGTTCTTGTTGCTGTCGACGAGGTCCTCGAGCATCTCGCGGGCCTCGTCGTAGCGCTCGCGCAGGAACAGGGTCTTGGCCAGGCCCAGGCGCGCCCAGGCGATGGCCTTGGTCTCGACGAGCTGGCGATAGACCGGTTCGGCCTCGTGCGGCTCGCCGAGGAACATGTGCAGTTCGGCGCGCAGGCGCAGGAAATCGACGAGGTAGCGCGGATGGCGGGTCTCGCCGTCGACGCAGGCGGCGATTGCTTCGCGCTGGTTGCCCGCCTCCATCAACTCGTACACCGGCAGCAGCGCGTTGCGCCGCTCCAGGCCGCGCGCGATGCGCTCGAGCAGGCGGTCGGCCGTGAACGGCTTCAGCACGTAATCGGTGGGCCCGAGTTCGGCGGCGCTGACGACCTTGCCGTAATCGCCTTCGGCCGTGACCATGAAGAACATGGTCGACAGGGGCATGAGCTTGTGGTGGCGCACGTCCTCGAGCAGTTGCTGGCCGTCCTGCCCCCCTTCCAGCGCGTATTCGCACAGGATCAGGTCGTAATGCTTCAGGCCGAGGTGCTTGACGGCCTGGTTCGAGCCGCCGACGTGGTCGATCTTGCTCAGGCCGCACATGTTCAGCATGTTGTGGATCGTCGACCGCATGCCGGCATGCGGCTCGATGATCAGGGCGGTGAGGCCGTCAAGTTCGTTCATATCCCGGTTTTCCGTGTGTGCCTGCGCTGGGCAGTGGGCTGCAAGGGCCTCTTGGTCTACCGAGTATATTACGTCCGGGGAATAGAATTCTTGAATTTCACCCTCGCCCGACCGGGCAAAATGTCGCAAAAAACCACACTCAGGCGCCGGGCTGGCGCGCGGCGGCCTGGCGCAGCGGCGCGCGGTGGCCGTTGACGCATTCCGGACGGGCCCCGCCGATCATGATGTTCTGGTAACGGACTTCGTACTTGCCGGCCGACAGTTTCTCGATCAAGAACTTGGCCCGGCCCAGCACATACGCGTGGCGCACGTTCGAGCGGCGGTCCAGGTCGTAGATCTTGACCAGCACGGGCGATGGATTATTGCTGTTGTCGACCAGCACCTGCATCTCGTCACCCTGGTTGCCGAGCGGATAACCGTCGACGTAACCGGACTGCGCGGGCCACGGATCGCCCGTCGGTGCCACCTGGGCCTGCAGGTCGGTATCGCAATCGGGGGCGCGGGCCGGCACGACGAGCTGGGTCACGGCGAGCGCCTTGATGTCGGGCGGCGCATCGGCCTGCCCGGCCGGACGTGCCCAGCCGTCGGCGCTGGCGTCGGTGCCGAGCGGGTCGGGCGGCGTGTTCGGCACCGGCGCGGACGCGGTGGCGGATGCCGCTGCGGACGCCGCCGCGGATGCCGGTGCCGCGGCCACCGCGGCAGGCTGGGCCTTGCCAGGCCAGGTCAGCGCGCTCGGCAGATATCGGGGCGGATCGAGCAGCACGAGGGTCAATGCGCCGCCGCCCGCGAAGGCGGCCAGCATCACACCCCACCAGCGCGGGTCGCGCAGCACGCGCCAGCGCGACGGCGCCGCCACCTGGCGCGGTTCCCAGTGCGGGTCGCCCCTGGGCCGCTCGCGCCCGTCGTCGCCGTGGGAGCTTTCCAGCCACTCCACTTCCCACTCTTCGGACGCGATCCATTCGTCGTGCTCCTTGCGGCGCCCGGGATCGGACAGGATGTTGTAGGCCGTATTGACGATCGCCATGATGCGGGCGGCGCGCTCGTCGCCCGGATTCTTGTCGGGATGGTATTTCTGACTCAGCGCCTTGTAGGCCGCGCGAATGACTTCCTGCGGTGCGTGGCGCGACACCTTGAGGTTGTCATAATGGGTGTGGATCTTGGCCATGGTCGGGAGTCAGGTTGCACGGGCGCCACGCATGACGCCCGCGCTTGCCGGTGCGGGCATCGTGCTGCATCAATATTAGCCGATTCGTTCAGTAACGGCAGAGGCAAGGGGCGGCCTGCCGTACGGGCGGAAGTACAGGATAGCCGGGTTTGTATCCGCGACGCAAGATGTCAGTATCACAACTTATGGCTGCGGTCGGCGCGTTCGATGGCCGGATCGGCGTCCACGCCGCTGCCGACGATGAGTACCTTGAACAATTCCCCCATCTCGGCCGGCGACACGAGCTTTTGCACGGCCTTCGACTGCGGCAGGTAGCGCAGCGCATCTTCCGGATCCGTCCGCAGCAACAGTTCGCCGATGCCCGCCGCCAGCAGGAACGCGGCCTGGCTCATGTAGCCAAGCACGTCGAGCCCGGCGCCGTGGGCCGCCAGCGCCATCGCCGTGAAGTCGACGTGCGCCGTGATGTCCTGCAGGCCCGGCAAATAAAACGGGTCGGGGTGCGCGTGGTGGCGGTAATGGCACATCAGCGTGCCGCTCGTGCGCTCGTCGAAATAATATTCGTGGGCGGGAAAACCGTAGTCGATCAGGATCGCGGCGCCCTTGCCCCCCTTGAACATCTGCGCCAGCGAGCGCATGAAACCGCAGCCGATAGGGTGGATTTCGGTCAGATAACCGTCTTGCAGCGTGTCGGCGTCCGGGATCTGGCGCGCGACCTGATCCAGCAGCGCCGCATCGGGCGCGCCCGGCGCGAAGGCGAAGCGGCCGGCGTCGACCGTCACCATCTGGCGCTGCCAGCTGCCGCCGTCGCGCTGGACGAGCTCGACCGGCATCGCATCCAGCACCTCGTTGGCGAGGACCACGCCGCGGAACGCGTCCGGGAAATCGTGCGTCCAGCGCACCTGCGGAAAATCCTTCAGCGCCTCCTGCTGGCGCGCGCGCAATTCTCCCGACAGTTCGATGATCGTATAGCTGTCGATGCGCACGCCCAGTTCGCCCAGCGTCGTCAGGACGTCATGGGCCAGTTTGCCCGTGCCGGCGCCGAATTCGATGATGTTGGGGCCACTTTGGGCCATAATAGCGGCGGCCGCGCGCGCCAGCGTGGCGCCGAACAGCGGGCTGATCTCGGGCGAGGTGGTGAAATCGCCGTCGCGGCCCAGCTTGGCCGCCCCGCCGCTGTAATAGCCGAGATTCGGCGCGTACAGCGCCAGCTCCATGAAGCGCGAGAACGGGATGGCGCCGCCCTGGTCGGCGATCTCGGCAGCGATCATGCGCTGCAGGGCTTGGGACGCGGCCAGCGCGTCGCTGGAGGGGAGAGGTAAGGACATCCGGCCATTGTAGCGAGAATCGGCAGGGACCAACAAACGGCCGCCATCACGATGACACAGACATATACGAACGACGAGCAGGCCCATACCGATCCCGGCCCCGAGACCCAGGCCGCCAACGACGACGCCGCGCCGCACGCCCGGCGCGCCCGGGTGGCGCTCGTCACGGGCGCCGGCCGGCGCATCGGGCGCGCCATCGCGCTCGGCATGGCCGAGGCCGGCTGGGACATCGCCGTGCACTACCGCCAGTCCGCCGCCGACGCCGACGACGTCGTGACGGCGATCCGCGCGCTGGGCCGGCGCGCCGTCGCGCTGCACGCCGACCTGGCGCTCGACGCCGCCGTGCGCGCCCTGCCGCGCCAGGTCGTGCATTTGCTGGGTGGACTGGATTGCATCGTCAACAACGCTTCGTTGTTCGAATACGACAAGCCGGACGCGTTTTCTCCAGCCCTGCTGGCCACCCACATGCAGTGCAATGTGGCGGCCCCGCTGCTGCTCGCGCAGGAACTCCACGCGCTGGTGCCGGACGGTGGCCAGGCCGTCGTGATCAACTTGCTCGACCAGAAACTGTACAATCTCAACCCGGATTTTTTGTCGTACACGTTGTCAAAGGCCGCATTGCAGACGGCCACCACCGTGCTGGCCCAGGCGCTGGCGCCGAAACTGCGCGTCGTCGGCGTCGCGCCCGGCATCACGCTCGTGTCCGGCGACCAGAGCGCGGACGGCTTCGGGCGCGCACACCGGGTCACGCCGCTGGGGCGCTCGTCGACGCCGCAGGACATCGTCGACGCCGTGTGCTACGCGGCGCACGCGAAGGCACTGACCGGCACCACCCTGCTCGTCGACGGCGGCCAGCATCTGATGCCGCTGGCGCGCGACGTGATGTTTTTGACTGAATAATTTTTACATTGCCCCTTACCTCGAAGGTTTCCTATGTTGTCCGCCCTGTTCTACCCGCAGCTGCGCGATTGCCGCAGGCTGTTCCTGCGCAATTACGAAGTCATGATCAACATCGGTGTCCATGAGTTCGAAAAGAAGGGCGAGCAACGCGTCCTGATCAATGTCGACCTGTACATTCCGCTCGGCCTGTCGACACCGAAGGACGACCAGCTGCACGAAGTGGTCGACTACGACTTCATGCGCGAGACCATCGCCAGGCGCATGGCGCAAGGCCACGTGCAGTTGCAGGAAACCCTGTGCGACGACGTCGTGAAGGCGATGCTGGCCCACCCCAACGTGCGCGCGGCCCGCGTCTCGACGATGAAGCCCGACGTGTATCCCGACTGCGAAGGCGTCGGCGTCGAAGTGTTCCAGATCAAGGATGAAGCATGAATGAAGTGACGATGGCGCGTCCGGCGGACGTGTCCGCCCCTGCCGTGCCCGACGCCGCCGACAAGAAGGTGGACAAACAGGCCTACGAGAACAACAAGCTGCACAAGCGCCTGTGCCGCCTCGTCGGCCAGGCGATCGGCGACTTCAACATGATCGAGGACGGCGACAAGATCATGGTCTGCCTGTCCGGCGGCAAGGACAGCTATGCCCTGCTGGACATTCTGATGACCCTGCGCGAGCGCGCGCCGATCCACTTCGACATCGTCGCCGTCAACCTCGACCAGAAACAGCCGAATTTCCCGCCCGAGGTGCTGCCGGCCTACCTGACGAAGCTCAATATTCCGTTCCACATCGAGAACCAGGACACCTACAGCATCGTCAAGCGCCTGATCCCGGAAGGCAAGACCACGTGCTCGCTGTGCTCGCGCCTGCGCCGCGGCATCCTGTACCGCGTCGCGGACGAGCTGGGCTGCACGAAGATCGCCCTGGGTCACCATCGCGACGACATCCTCGAAACCTTCTTCCTGAACATGTTCTTTGGCGCGAAGATCAAGGGCATGCCGGCCAAGCTCGTGTCGGACGACGGCAAGCACGTCGTGATCCGCCCGCTCGCGTACGTGAAGGAAGCGGACACCGAGCGCTACGCGGAAGTGAAACAGTTCCCGATCATCCCGTGCGACCTGTGCGGCTCGCAGGAAAACCTGCAGAGAAAACAGATCAAGGCCATGCTGCGCGACTGGGAAAAGAAACACCCGGGCCGCGTGGAAAACATCTTCTCGTCGCTGTCGACCGTCGTGCCGTCGCACCTGATGGACCGCGACATGTTCGGCTTCGCGGACCTGAAGGCCGACGGCGTGGCGAATCCGGCCGGCGACATCGCCTTCGACGCAGAGCCGTGCGGGGTGCCGGCGACGGGCACCATTCCGTTGCAGCCGCTCTGAGCCGTTTTGCGCCGCGCTGCCGGCGCCGCCCTGTCCGACCAGGCATGGCGGCGCCGGCATGCACGCTGCGTTTTTAACGTTGTCTATGTAATACAGTTTCGTCGCGATGACCGACCCGGCCTTCGTGAGATCGATTTCACTCTGAGGATAGCCCGGCAAGGACCACAACAGGCCGGCAAGGCGATGTAATATTCCTACCTCGCCTGCGACGTCGTTTGGCGTCCGCATCGTCCAACCCACCTGGATTCCTCATGCAAATCGGCCAACCCGCCAGCGCCGCCCAGACGAGCGGCGCTTCTGCCAACGCCAACACCCAAGTCGCGAGCCTGCGCATCTTCGTGTTCGCCCTGTTCTTCACGTTCGGCGGCATCACGAGCCTGAACGACGTCATCATTCCGAAACTGAAAGACCTGTTCACGCTGTCGTACGCGCAGGCGATGCTCGTGCAATCGGCCTTCTTTGCCGCCTATTTCATCGTGTCGCTGCCGGCCGCCGCGATCGTGCAGCGCATCGGCTACATGCGGACCGCCGTCGTCGGCCTGCTCACGATGACGGCCGGCTGCCTGCTGTTCATCCCCGCGTCCTCATCCGGCATGTTCATCACCTTCCTGCTGGCGCTGTTCGTCCTGGCGGCCGGCATCACCATCGTGCAGGTCGTGGCGAATCCGCTGATCTCGATGCTGGGCGCCCCCGCCACGGCATCCAGCCGCCTGACCTTCGCGCAGGCCTTCAATTCGCTCGGCACGACCGTCTTTCCCTACGTCGGCGCGATCCTGATCCTCGGCTCGCTGGCCCGCGTCGACCAGGCCACGCTGTCGGCCGACGCCCTCGCCGCCTACCGCGCCGCCGAAAGCCAGGTCGTGGTGCACACCTACCTCGGCCTGGCCGTCGCACTGGCCATCGTCGCCTTCCTCGTCTGGACCAACCGCGGGAAGCTCGTCGAACATCCCCATCCCGACAGCAGCATGTGGGGCGCCTTCGACCTGCTGAAACAGCCGCGCTTCGCGTTCGGCGCCTTATGCATCTTCCTGTACGTCGGCGCCGAGGTGGCGGTCGGTTCGCTGATCGTGAACTACCTGATGCAAAACGACGTGCTGGGCCTGGGCGCGGAAGCGGCCGGCAAGCACGTGCCGCTGTACTGGGGCGGCGCCATGGTCGGCCGTTTCCTCGGCGCTTACGTCCTGCGCATCTGCTCTCCCGGCAAGGTGCTGGCCGGCGCCGGCGCCATCGCCGCGCTGCTGCTGCTCGTCTCCGCCGCCACGCATGGCGCGGCGTCCGGCTGGGCGCTGCTGGCGATCGGCCTCGTCAACTCGATCATGTTCCCCACCATCTTCACCCTGGCGTCCGAAGGCCTGGGCGAGCGCGCGGCCGAAGGCTCGGGCCTGATCTGCGTGGCCATCGTCGGCGGCGCCGTCGTGCCCCTGATCACCGGTTACGCGGCCGACGCCGCCGGTCTGCGCCTCGCACTGGCCGTGCCCGCGCTGTGCTACCTGCTGATCCTCGCCTTCGGCTGGTACGCGCGCCGGCCGCTGGCGCGCGGTTGACCCGTCATCGTTCGCCTCGCTCACCCGGCCACGTCGGTCCCGGCCGGGCTCACGCCGTCCAGCCGCCGGCGCGCCGGCCCGAGCTGGCGCAGGACGCGGCCATTGATGCGGTCGCGCTCGGCATCGCGCAGCCAGCCCCATTTGTTGAAGTAGCGGCAGGCCGACACGCACCGCCGCCAGCACCACGCCACCCGCATGCACCCGCCGCGCGCACCGGCGCGGGCGGGATCGCGCACGGCATCACGCACGACATCGCGCACGACCGTCACGTGCGGCAGGAATACGGTGCGCGCGATGCGTGACGTGCGGCGCGCCAGGTCGACCGTGTCGAAGCGCAGCAGGAAGCGCTCGTCGAACATGCCGACGCGCAGCACGGTCTCGACCCGCATCAGCAGGCAGCACGCGGGCGGCACCGGCACGTCCATCACCCGGCTGTAGCCGCTCGCATGCAGCTGGTAGCGCGCCAGCCTGCCGCTGGACCGGTGCAGCAGCGGAAAGCAGCGCCCCAGCACCAGTTCCACCGGCCCCGGCAGCAGGCTGCACAACGGTTGCAGACGTCCGTCCGGGCCCTGCACCCGTGGCGTCAGCAGGCCCACGTCGGGATGCTGCTCCATGTAGGCGATCATCCGGGCCACCGCGTCGAGCGGCAAGCCGATGTCCGGGCCAAGCAGCAGGTGATAGGCGCTTCCTGCGCCGGCCGCCTCGCTCAGGACCCGGTTATGGACGCGCGCGTGGCCCGGCGAGTCGGACTGCGGGCGGTAGTGCGCGCCGTAGCGCCCCGCCAGCGCGGCCAGGCCGGGCTGCCGCGCATCGTCGGCCAGGTACACCAGCAGGTGCGGGCACGCGGTCGTGAGACTCAGCAGCAGGCGCGCGATCCGGTCCTGCGGCGCGGCGCCGCAGACGATGCAGCAGCTGGCCCGCGCGGCCGTGGCGCCCATGTCAGCCTCCGCCGCGCGTGCGTGTTCGCCGGTGTCCGCGCGCAAAATAAAAAGCCTTGTCCATGACGTACGCCTCCAATCGAATCCACATGGAGTGAGAGTGGGGCCGTGCGCGGCGGTTGCAGCGGAATCGACGGCGATTGCGCGGGATCAGGCTGCGTGCATGTGCTACCGTCGAATGGATACGGACGAGGTCCAACGATGCAGGGCCCGCATGCGCATGCGGACCTTATAAACGGCCGCGGTGTTACAGCGCCACGTCGGTGCGCAACACCGGGTACAGGTTCAGCCGCTCATCCCAGGACGGGTGGCGGCGCGTGAAAAATTCGAGGCGTGCATGGGGGTTCTGCGCGAACGCGGGGGCGGTAACGCCCGCGTTACCGTGACCGTGGCGGATAAATCGCGATCTCTTTCATCTGCGACCGCGCCAGGTGCATCGGCACCGCGCGCGCACGGGCCGTCGATGCCGCCGGACAGGCATTGGTGGCGCGGTACGACAGCGCCGCAGCCAGCATGCCCTCGGCCGGGTCGCCCAGCGCGTGCGCCATGTCGTCGGAGACGGTGCAGGTCGGTGCGAAGCCGTCCGCGAAATCGCCGAAGCCTTTCGCGTTCACACCCTGGAACTGGATCGTGAAGTACGTCGTGCCGCAGTTGTCCGTCGGGAAAAAGCCGTAGGGCTTGCCGCAGGTCGTGCCGCCGATGAGGTCGACCTGGACGTCCACGCCGCGCAGGCCGTTGATCACCGCTTCGCTGGCCGAGCACGTGTCGGGCGTCGTCAGCACGGTCACGCGCCTGAGGCCCAGGGACGGCAAGGTGCTGCCGGCCGGGGCGGAGAAGCCGTAGGCCGTGCCGCGGAACGGGATCGGCGCGTCGGACGCCGTCTTGTCGTTGTACACGGCGCGTTCGAACGTCTTGCCGGCCGCGACCGGTCCCGCAACCATATAGGCCAGCTCGCTGGCGATGTACAGCAGGCCGCCGCCGTTGTAGCGCATGTCGAGCACGAGGTCCGTCGCGCCCTGGTTCTTGAGGGTCGTGAACGCGTTGACCAGCTGCAGTTCGGAGACGGCGTTATGGTCCTCGAAGCTCAGATAACCCACCTTGCCGGTCGGGGTGTCGATCACCTTGACGTTTTTCACGGGCGTCGTGGTGACGACGGCCGACGTCAGCGCAATGTCGAACGTCTTGTCGCCGCGCCGCATCGTGAGCGTGTGGTGTTCGCCCGCGGTGTCCGGCGACAGGCCGGCATTCAGCTTGGCGATTTGATCCTTGTCGGTGGTGTCGATGAAGTCGATGCCGTCGACGGCCGCCAGCAGGTCGCCGCGCTGGATGCCGGCCGTCGCGGCGGGCGAACCCGGCTCGACGATCGCGGCCAGCCAGGTGCGCGGCGCCGTCGTGGAATTGATCGACCAGGTCAGGCCGTAGCCGGTGTCCTGGCTCGCATTGCTGAGTGCGGCCCATTCCGCCGTCGTGTAGGTGAAATGGAAACGGTCCTTGAGCCGGCCCGAGGCGGTGAGCGCGGGGGTCTTCAGGGCGTCGAAATAGTCGAGCGCATTCGTGTAGTCCGCCATGTGGACGGTGCTCGGGATTTCCTTGTACCAGAGATAAGTCGCGTCGGTCCAGCCGCGCAGGAACTTCATTTCGTCCTGCAGCGTGCCCTGGCGGTCCGGGAAGGAAAGGCCCACGGCATCGAGGCCCGTGCGCGGTGCGGCGCACAGGTTCTGGTAACTCATGTAGTCGGCCAGGATCGGGTCCGGGGCGTCGGCGGGCGTCGGCGTCGGGGGCGGCGTCGTCGGAGGTGTCGGCACGGTGGACGTGCCGGGATCGCTGGCGACCGGCGTCGAGGCGCCGATGGACGGATTCCCGCCGCCGCCACCGCAGCCGGCCAGGGCGACGAGCGCCGCGCAAGCGCAGGCAAACAGGCGGGAAAAGGCGGCGGCGGCGGAATGCGAATTCATGCGTCCGATTATAGACGCGGCCATCTCGCAGATTGCATCCAACTGTAACAGTCGGCAGAAAAAGACGATGCCGCCTGCCGGGTGTGAATCCGGCAGGCGGCATCGTGCGGGAATGCCGTCGTTCAGGCGGCGCGCGTGGTGGTGCCGCCCGCGTGGAAGGCGGACACCAGGTCCGCTTCCTTGCGCCTGGCCGCCGCGAGGTGGCGCTCCTTGACGTGGCCGAAACCGCGGATGTCTTCCGGAATGCTCGCGATCGCGACCGCCTGCGCCAGGTTCTCGGCCGTCAGCCTGGGCAACACGCCTTCGACGGTCGCACGGTACGCCTGGATCAGGGCGCGCTCCATCTTGCGCTCGGCCGTGTGGCCGAACGGATCGAGCGCGGTGCCGCGCAAGCCTTTCAGCTTCGCCAGCACGCCGAACGCTGTCATCATCCACGGGCCGAATTCCTGTTTCACGAGGTGGCCGTCCTTGTCCTTCTTCGCGAACAGCGGCGGCGCCAGGTGGAACTTCAGTTTGACGTCGCCCTCGAACATGCCGTCGATCTTGGCCATGAACGCCGGATCCGTGTACAGGCGCGCCACTTCGTACTCGTCCTTGTACGCCATCAGCTTGTACAGGTAGCGCGCCACGGCTTCCGTCAGGCGCGTGCCCTTGCCCAACTTGTCTTCGGCCGCGCGGACCCGGTCCACGAATGCCTTGTACGCCGCGGCATAGTCGGCGTTCTGGTACGCGGTCAGCAACTCGACGCGGCGCTTGACCAAATCGTCGAGCGATTGCGTACGCTTGAATTCGATCACCTTCGCGGGCGTCACGAGCTTTTGCACCGACGGCAGGTCGTGGGCGGCCGTGCGGCCCCAGTTGAACGCGGCCTTGTTGAAGGCGACGGACACGCCGTTCAATTCGATCGCCTTCATGATCGACGCTTCCTGCAGCGGCACGTGGCCCTTCTGGAACGCATAGCCCAGCATGAACATATTGGTGGCGATGGCGTCGCCCATCAAGGTCGTCGCGATGTGGCCGGCGTCGATGAAGTCGACGTTGCCTTCGCCGCAAGCCTGCACGATGGCGCCGCGCGAGCCCTCGGCCGGGAATTGCCAGTCCGGGTTCTTGATGAACGCCGCCGTGGTGGCGCCGCTGCCGTTCACGGCGGCCCACGTGCGGCCCTCGCCCATGCGCGACAGGGCGTCGCGGCTGGCGGTGACGATCTGGTCGCAGCCGATCACGAGATCCGCGTTACCCGTGCCGACGCGCGTCGAATGCAGGTCGGCCTGGCGGTCGGCGAGGCGCACGTGCGACATCACCGGACCGCCCTTCTGCGCGAGGCCGCTCATGTCCAGCACCAGCGCGCCCTTGCCTTCCACGTGCGCGGCCACCGCGAGGATCTGGCCGACCGTCACGACGCCCGTGCCGCCGATGCCGGTGACGAGGATGCCGAACGGGTTCGTCGTCGCCGGGATGCGCGGCAGCGGCAAGGCCGGCGGCGCGGCCTCGCTGGAAGCCGCCTTCTTCGGCTTTTTCAGGGCGCCGCCTTCGACCGTGACGAAGCTCGGGCAGAAGCCGGTGACGCACGAAAAATCCTTGTTGCACGAGGACTGGTTGATCTGGCGCTTGCGGCCCAGCTCCGTCTCCAGCGGTTCGACGGACAGGCAGTTCGACTGCTTCGAGCAATCGCCGCAGCCTTCGCACACGGCCTCGTTGATCACGGCGCGCTTGGCCGGGTCCGGATACGCACCCTTCTTGCGGCGGCGGCGCTTTTCCGACGCACAGGTCTGGTCGTAGATCATGGCCGACACGCCCGGCATCTCGCGCAGTTCGCGCTGCACGTCCATCAGTTCCGCGCGGTGGCGCACGGTGACGCCTTCGGCCCACGGATAATCGTCCGGATATTTTTCCGGTTCGTCGGTGACGACGATGATGGGCGTGACACCCTCGGCCGCGAGCTGGCGGCTGATCCTGGCCGGATCGAGCGGACCGTCGACGACCTGGCCGCCCGTCATCGCGACGGCGTCGTTGTACAGTATTTTATAGGTGACGTTGACCTTGGCCGCGACCGACGCGCGGATCGCCAGCACGCCCGAGTGGTAATAGGTGCCGTCGCCGAGGTTCGCGAACACGTGTTTTTCGCCCGTGAACGGCGCCTGGCCGATCCACGTGGCGCCTTCTCCGCCCATCTGCGTGAACGTGGACGTCTCGCGGTCCATCCACAGCACCATGTAGTGGCAGCCGATGCCGGCCATCGCGCGCGAGCCTTCCGGCACCTTCGTCGAGCTGTTGTGCGGGCAGCCGGAGCAGAAATAGGGGATACGGTCCGTTTCCGGATTCGCCTTCGGGATGTTCTTGAGGATCAGCTCTTTCGCTTCGAGGAAGGCGATGCGCTCCTTCACGCGCTGCTCGACCGGATGGCCGGCGCAGTAGTGCGAGATGCGCGACGCGATCGCGCGCGCGATCTGGGCCGGATTCAGCTCGTAGTTCGCCGACAGCAGCCAGTCGCCCTGGCCGGAGCGGCTCTTGACGCTCCACTCGCCCGTGTCGTCGAACTTGCCGACGACGCGCGGCCGGTCGCCGTCCGGCAGGTTGTACAGCTCTTCCTTCAACGCGTATTCCAGCACCTGCCGCTTTTCCTCGACGACGAGGATCTCGTCCAGGCCGCGCGCGAATTCGTTCACGCCGATGGAATCCAGCGGCCACGTCATGCCGACTTTATACACGCGCAGGCCGATGTCGCGCGCCGCCTGCTCGTCGATGCCGAGGTCGGCCAGCGCCTGGCGGGTGTCGAGGTAGGATTTGCCGGCCGTGATGATGCCGATCTTCGGGGTCGGGCTGTCCCACACGATCTGGTTGAGCTTATTGGCGCGCGCGTAGGCCAGCGCGGCATACCACTTGTAGTGGTTCATGCGCACTTCCTGGTCCAGCACGGCGTCCGGCCAGCGGATGTTCAGGCCACCCGCCGGCATCTCGAAGTCGGTCGGCAGGACGGTCTGCACGCGGTCCGGATCGAGGTCGACGACGGCGCCCGATTCGATGATGTCGGTCACGCATTTCATCGATACCCACAGGCCGCTGTAGCGGCTCATCGCCCACGCGTGCAGGCCGTAGTCGATGTATTCCTGCACGGACGACGGGTACAGCACCGGGATGCCGCAGTGGTGCAGGATGTGGTCGGACTGGTGCGCCGTCGACGACGATTTCGCCGCGTGATCGTCGCCGGCCAGCACGAGCACGCCGCCGTTTTTCGCGCTGCCCGCGTTGTTACCGTGTTTAAAAACGTCGCCGCAGCGGTCGACGCCCGGCCCCTTGCCGTACCACATGGCGAACACGCCGTCGTACTTCGCATCCTTGAACAGATTGGTCTGCTGCGTGCCCCAGACGGCCGTCGCGGCCAAGTCTTCGTTTATGCCGGGGTGGAAGTGGACCTGGTGCGCTTCCAGGTGTTTTTGCGCCTTCCACGCGGTCTGGTCGACCTGGGTGACGGGCGAGCCGCGGTAGCCGGTGATGTAGCCGGCCGTGTTCAGGCCGGCGGCGAGATCGCGTTCGCGCTGCAGCATCGGCAGGCGGATCAGGGCCTGGGTGCCGGTCATGAAGGCGCGGCCGCGTTCCAGCGTCCATTTGTCGTCGAGCGTGATCTCGTGGGGCGGTAGCGGTTCCAGCTGGCTGCGGTCCAGGGGAGCGTTCATGCGGGTCTCCGATTATGTTTGTCGTGTTTCGGTTGGGGCCAGTATAGACCTGCACCCCCAGCATTAAATTTCAATGAATTCCCCCCGTTAAACGATTTGCGCAATAAAATTGCGACGTACGCGACCGCCGTGGAGAATTCATGTCAAAAATAGAGCTGGATAAAACCGACCGTAAAATCCTCGCCATCCTCCAGTCGGATGGCCGCCTGTCCAACCAGGACGTGGCCGAGCGCGTCAGCCTGTCGCCGTCGCCCTGTTTACGGCGCATCAAACGCCTGGAAGAGGCCGGTGTCATTCGGCAATATGTCGCCCTGCTCGATCCCGACAAGCTGGGCCTGGGCCTGCTGGCCTATGTGAACGTCCGCCTGGAAAAGCACAGCGAAGGCGCGGCGAATGCGCGCGTGCCGGCCACGTCGCCGCGCTTCGACTTCGCCCAGGCCGTGTCGACCTGGCCGGAAGTGGTGGCCTGCTATGCGATGACGGGGGAGATGGATTTCCTGCTGCGCGTGCACGTGGAAGACATGGACCACTTCTCGCGCTTCATGATGGGCACCCTGCTGCGCCACCCGGCCGTGCTGGACGTGAAATCGAGCTTCGCCCTCCAGCGCATCAAGGAAACGACGGCGCTTCCCATCGTTTGACGGCAATTCTATCCCGATAGGGTGGACACCCCGTGTCCACGCGCGACGCCGGCACCACGCCGGCCTTCTGTTTAGTAACAAGCACGAAACACGCGGGCCGGCGCGCGCGCGCGTTTGACCCGTCGCATCGGTCCCGCTAATCTCGGTCTGTCTCGGCCCGGCCACCGCCACTCAGGGAGCGGCGGCCGGTTCGTCTCCAGCCGGGGTGGTCCGGCTCTTCTTTCCGATGCACCAGGCGCAGCCCGGTCCGTCGGTTTTTTTTGCCCCTACCAGCCGGCGATGCGCCGCAGTTGCGGCAGCAGTTCGGCCGCCATGGCCGCATGCTGGGCCGTCGTCGGGTGAGCGTTGACGGCGTCGCCGGTCTGGTACGCCACCGGTGCGAGCAGGTGCACGCGCCTGTCGCCGACCCGAGTCACCGCTTCCTTGAGATAGCCGATCAACGCCGTCTTCTTGTCGCCATTCAGCAGCACGCCTTCCGTCAGCGCGATCTGCGCGTGCGGATGGTCGCGCAGCACACGGCGCAGCAAGGCCGTGTACGCGTCGACATAGGGCGCGCGCTCCGGAGTGCCGGGGTTGAAGTCATTGGTGCCGATCGCGATGACAATCAGATCGGCATCGTAGCCGGCCTGGTTCCATTTGACCGGATGCGCGGCATCGGCGATGGCGAGATCGTAGAACGCAGGCAGCTGAAATTCGTCGGTACGGCCGTTCCAGCTGCGCACCAGGCCCCGGCCGCCGTAGCAGACCAGCTGCACCTGAGCATCCAGCGCGCGCGCCGCCACCATGCCGTACGACAGGCGCGGGTTCCACCAGTCCGGCGTGTCCTTGTTGCCGGCGCCCCGCTCCATGTCGGCACCGCACGTGACGGAGTCGCCCAGCACGAGCATGCGCCGCGTCGGCAGCGCGGGCGCGGCGAGGAATGCGCCATCGGCCGTGAAGCGGGCGATGGACGCCACGCCCAACCAGGTCTCGCTGCGGTGCACGAGTTCCACGCGGTGCGGGCCGGGCGCCGCATCCGTGAACACGTCGTAGCGTTTCGTTTGCGGCGCGAGATGCAGCGTGGTGGCGGGCTTGCCGTCCACGATGACGTCGACGAGGCTGCTGGCACTGCCGGCCGCATCGACGGCAAGGCGGGTGCCGTCGACGGCCAGCAGCAACGTGACGCCGGGATAGCCGAAGCGCACCGACCCATCGGCTTGCACGACCGTGCGGCCCATGCGGGCCACGTGGGCATCGCTGGCGGCGATCGTCTGTTCGGCGGCCGCCGGCGCCGCCGCGCACAAGGCCAGCAACGCAGCGACGAGCGGCCTGACCATCACGCGCCCTTCTTCAAACGCAGCAGCACGACGCCGTGCGCGGGCACGGTCGCATCGAGGCGGCGACTCGTGTCGCCCGTCTTGCCGGTCCACGCATCCGTCCAGTGCCACGTCGCCTGCTTAAAATCGGCTTCGCGCTTGCTCATGTCGTCGACGATGACGTTCTGTTTCCAGTCGTAGTGCAGCGGCAGCGCTGCTTCGCCGCGGTTCAGCACCATGAAGGCCCACTCGTCGTTGGCGAGCGGCTTGGCCCACAGTTCGACCTGGCCCTGCTTCCAGAAGCGCAGCGCCGGGACGCCGAGCGGGTCCTGGTTGAGCGCGATGACCTGCTTGTTCCCGATGATCTTCTTCACCGAATCCGGCATCGAACGCAGGTCGTTGCCGAGGATGAGCGGCGAATCCAGCATAGCCCAGATGGAGAAGTGGGCGCGGTCCTCGTCTTCCGTCATGCCCATGCCGACTTCCAGCATGTCCATGTCGTTCCAGTGACCGGGACCGGCGTACTTGCGCAGGCCGGCCTGCATGTCGAGGATGCGCATCACGCCCCACCCGGACCAGGAGCCGGCGCTCTTTTCGCAATCCCAGCACGGGTAGATGTCGCCCGTCGTGCGCCACGAGTGGCCGACGTCGGCCGCCCATTCCCACGGCTTGTTGTCGCCCCATTCGCATATGCTGAACAGGATCGGGCGGTTGGCCGCGCGGATCGCGTCGCGCATCGTCGTGTAGGCGCCGACGGCGTTCAGCCCCTTGCTCTCGCACCAGTCGTATTTCAGGTAGTCGATGCCCCAGGCGGCGTACGTCTTGGCATCCTGGTATTCGTGGCCGCGGCTGCCGGGACGGCCGCCGCAGGTCTTGTCGCCCACGTCCGAATAAATGCCCAGCTTGAGGCCGCGCGCATGCACGTAGTCGGCCAGCGCCTTCATCCCGGCCGGGAAGCGCTGCGGATCCGGCCGGATGTCGCCGTGTTCGTCGCGCGTGCCGTGCCAGCAATCGTCGATGTTGATGTACCGGTAGCCGGCATCCTTCAGGCCCAGCTTGACCATCGCATCGGCCGTCTCGCGGATCAGCTTTTCGTCGATGTTGCAGGCGAATTTGTTCCAGCTGTTCCAGCCCATCTGCGGCGTCGCCGCGAGGCCGTCGAATTTTTGTGCCCAGGCGGCCGCCGGCGCCGCTGCGATGGCCGCGGCCAGGATCAGGTTCGCGCTACGCTTCATTGCTTCGCTCCGATCGCCTTCAGGCGTCGATCGTGCTCGGCGATCAGCTCGAGCGAGCTGGCGTCGCTGTCGAACACGGAATACAGGCCCTGCTCTTCCTGCGGTGGATCGCCGACGAAATCGTTCCCCGGCTTCCACCAGTAATCCGCATTGGCCGCGCGGCCCGCGCCGCCCCACGCCCAGAAATTCCAGCCGGCGACCGGATCGCCGGCCGCGGCGCGCTTCTCCAGCGTCGTGAAGACCGCGTCATAAAAACGGTCGCGCACCTTGGTCGAGGCCTTGATGTCGAACGAGCCGCCGTCGCGATTCAGGCCGAACTCCTCCAGCACGATCGGCTTGCCCAGCTGCTTCGCGTAGTCGACGTGCACGTTCAGGTAGTGGCTGGCCTTCTCCATCATGCCGTCCCACGTGGCGTCCGGCTTCTTCGGATCGAACCAGCCCCAGTTCGTCGGCCACAAGTGGTACGTGAGGTAGGCGATGTCCGGCGTGCGGTGCGCGTCCAGGTACAGCTGCGCGTCCTGCGCGGAACCGGCCAGGCCTTCACTGCCCGTGCTGACCATATGGTTGCCGTCGAGCGAGCGGATGTAGTGGGCCGTGTCCGCGACCCATTTTATGTAGGTCGCCTTTTCCTGCGGCGTCGATTTGCTGTTGCCGGGACGCGGTTCGTTCGCCAGCTGCCACGACAGGATGGTCGGGTCGGCGCGGTACGGCTTCTTCGTCACCGTGTTCGTGCGCTGGACGATCTTTGCGATGACGTTGCGGTATTCGTCCTGGGCGCGCGCGTTCGTGTAGAACGTCGCGTTCTCCGCCATGTAGCGCTCGTAATCCTTGCTCACGTTCGGATCGTGCGCGGGCGAACCCGTGAACCAGTTCAGGTACTGCGTCATCCCGCCGGACCACTGCCAGAAATTATTCAGGTAGAGCACGGCCGTCATGTCGCGCTTCGCCAGTTCGGCCATCAGGAAGTCGAGGCCCTGCAGCAGCTGTTCGTCGTAGTGGCCGGGCGCGCTCGTCGTGGCGGGGCTGACGGCGCTCTTCATCGCCGTCTTTTCCGACACCGCCAGCACGCGCACGTTGTTGACGCCGAGCGCCTTCAGGCGGTCGAGTTCCTTCACGAGCCTGGCGCGCTGCCCGACGCCCGACGGCGCGCCGAGATAGCCGCCGTACCAGAAATTGGCGCCGGCGATCATGTAGCGCTGGCCGTTGCGTTCGAAATGGCTGTCCTTCACGGCCACGAAGCCATTCTTGTTCGCGTTCGCCGCGTGGGCGATGCCGACGGCACCCGCCGCCAACAGGGCGGCGGCCAAAGCGATCTTGCCTAACTTGCGTTGCATGTAGTCTCCTCGCGCCCCTCAAGAAGCGTCGTTGTGGTTGGTCATGCGCCGCCCGCCGGCCGGCGGGCGGCAAAGGTAAAACTCAGCGCTGCGGGCGGCCGCGCACGTCGAGCAGGGACGCCGGCAGGTCGACCGTCACGCTGGTCGCGTTCATGCCGGCGGCGTCGTCGGCCAGCACCAGCTTGTACTTGCCCTTGGCGATGCGCCAGGTCTTGCTCTTCTCGTCGAACATGCCGAGGATGCGCGGCTCGACGACGACGTCGACCTCTTTCGATTCGCCCGGCTGCAGCGCGACCTTGTCCCAGCCGGCCAGGCGTTTCGGCGCTTCCCACTTCGCGGCGAGCGGCGCCACGTACACCTGCGGCACATCCTTGCCGGCGACGTTGCCGGTGTTCGTGACCTTGAAGCGCACGTGCACGCGGCCATCCTTGACCTGGCTGGCCAGGCCCGAATAGCTGAACGTCGTGTACGACAGGCCGTGGCCGAACGGGAACAGCGGCGTCATGCCCTTCTGGTCGAACCATTTATAGCCGACCGCGGCGCCTTCCTTGTAGTCGACCGTGAAGCGCTGCTCCGGCCGTTTCGGATCGCCGTCCAGTTTCGGGCGCGGCAGTTGCTGCTCGGAGACCGGGAACGTGGCCGGCAGGTGGCCGGACGGATTGACGGCGCCGAACAGCACGCGCGCGATCGCTTCGCCGCCGCTGGTGCCCGGGTACCATGCTTCCAGCACGGCCGGCGCCTTGGCGACCCACGGCATGGCGACGGGACCGCCCGTCTCCAGCACGACGACGGTACGGGGATTGGAACCGGCGACGCTGTCGATCAGCGTGTCCTGGTTGTCCGGCAGGGACAACGACGCCGCATCGTTCGCCTCGCCGATCCACTGCGTCGCGAACACGAGCGCGACGTCCGCCTGCGCGGCCACGCGCGCGGCGCGCGCGGGGTCAAGGCCGTCGTCGTACACGACCTTCGCATTCGGCGCCAGCGCCTGGATGGCGCGCATTGGCGACGACGGGTGGTACACGACCGGTCCCGGCCAGACCTTCGGCTCCAGGCCCGGCACGGCATTGCCGCCGACCGGATACACCTGCGACGAACCGCCGCCCGACAGCACGCCGACGTCGGCATGGCCGCCGATGATGGCGATGGTCTTCACGTCCTTCGACAAAGGCAGGAGCTTGTTGTCGTTCTTCAGCAGGACGATGCCCTCTTCCGCCGTCGCGCGGCTGACGGCGCCGTTCTTCGCGAAGTCGATGGTGCCGCCCTGCGCCACCGGATTGTCGACGACGCCCTTGGCGAACATGGCGCGCACGATGCGCGTGGCCATGTCGGTAAGGCGCGCTTCCGACACGTGGCCGTTCTCGACGGCTTCCGCCAGCGCGCCGCCGAAGTACGGCGACTTGTCGAATTCCTGGCCCGACTGGCGATCCAGGCCGTGATTGGCCGCCTCCACGGTGCTGTGCGTCGCGCCCCAGTCGGACATCACATAACCTTTAAAGCCCCAGTCCTTCTTGAGGACCTCGTTCAGCAGGTAGTCGTTCTCGCACGCATAGGTGCCGTACACGCGGTTGTACGAGCACATGACGGAGCCGGCGCCGGACTGCTCCAGCGCGATCTGCATCGCGAGCAGGTCGGACATGCGCGACGCGGCCTTGTCGATGTGGACGTCCAGTTCGTTGCGGCCCGTTTCCTGGTCGTTCAGCGCGTAGTGCTTGACGGTCGAGATCACGTGGTTCGACTCGATGCCTTTCACCGCATGGCCGACCATCGTGCCGGCCAGCAGCGGGTCCTCGCCCGCGTATTCGAAGTTGCGGCCGTTGCGCGGATCGCGCATCAGGTTCACGCCGCCGGCCAGCATCACGTTGAAGCCGGATGCGCGCGCCTCGGAACCGATCATCGCGCCGCCGGCATAGGCCACCTGCGGGTCCCACGTCGACGCGGTGGCGAGGCCCGACGGCAGCTGCGTGCGCTCGCGCGGGGTCGGCGTGGCCTGGGTGGCGACGCCGAGGCCGGCGTCGGTTTCCAGCAGGTCCGGCAGGCCGAGGCGCGGGTTGCCCGGCACGAAACCGGCCGAGAACGGGATCGCGGCCTTGGGAGGCGTGGTGCCCTTGGGGGCGAACGAGGTGCCGAAATAGCCGAATACCCAGCGCAGTTTTTCTTCGCGGGTCATGGCCTTGACGGCCAGTTCGGCGCGCTGGTCGGCGCTCAGGGAACGGTTCATCCACGGCTGCTGCGCCGGCGTGTCGGCGGCGGTTGCGAACAGCGGGAAGGCGGCGGCGAGGGCCGCGACGAGGGTCAGGTGATTCAGGCGCATGGGACGAAACTCTCTTTGGGGTGAAGCGTTATAGGTATGCACTGCCGCCGCGGCGGAAACGCGCGGCGGCATCGGGTTCGGCGGTCAGACGGCCTTGACGTCCACGTACATGCGGGCGTATTTCGCGCCGAAGTACAGGATGAACGCATAGCACGCGGCCGGGATCAGGAACGACGTCTGCAGGCCGATGGCGTCCGCGGCCTGGGCCTGGATGACCGGCACGACGGCGCCGCCGGCGATCGCCATCACGAGCAGGCCGGAGCCCTGGCTCGTCAACGGGCCCAGTTCATGCACCGCCATGCTGAAGATGGTCGGGAACATGATCGAGTTGAACAGGCCGACGGCCAGCACGGCGAACAGCGCGACGTGGCCATGACCGAGGACGGTCGCCACCAGCAGGGCGATGCACGCGGCGGCGTTGAACGCGAGGACCTTGCCCGGGCTGATCGAGCGCATCACGGCCGAGCCGATGAAGCGGCCGACCATCGCGCCGCCCCAGTAGTAGGCCACGTATTTGGCGCCCGTTTCGGCCGTGAAGCCGGCGATGCTCGGGTCGCCCATGTAGTTGATCAGGAAGCTGCCGATGCTCACTTCGGCGCCGACATACAGGAAGATCGCCGTCACGCCCAGCATCAGGCGTTTCTGGCTGAAGATCGAACCGTGGGCGGGGCCGGCGTCCTCGTCGCGGATGATCGGCAGGCGGATCACGGCGAACAGGATGGCCAGGATCGCCAAGGTGGCGGCCAGGCCCAGGTACGGTCCCTGCACCGCCTGCGCCTGCGCGATGCGCTCCGCGGCCGACATGTGGGCCGGATCGGCCGCTTCCGTCATATGCGACAGGATCAGGATGCCGCCGATCGGCGGCCCGACGACGGTGCCCAGCGAGTTGAAGGCCTGGGTCAGGTTCAGGCGGCTCGACGCGGTGGCGGGCGCGCCCAGCACGGTGACGTACGGGTTCGCGGCGACCTGCAGGATCGTGATGCCGGCGGCCAGCACGAACAGCGCGAACAGGAACAGCGCGTACACGCTGGTGGCGGCCGGATAGAACAGCGCGGCGCCGACGGCGCACACGGCCAGGCCGACCACGGCGCCGGCCTTGTAGCCGATGCGGCGGATCAGCGCGCCGGCCGGGATCGACAGCAGGAAGTAACCGCTGAAGAAGGCCAGGTTCACCATCATCGCCTGCACGTACGTCAGGTTGTAGACCGACTTCAGGTGCGGGATCAGGATGTCGTTCAGCGACGTCAGGAGGCCCCACATGAAGAACAGTGCGGTGACGACCGTGAGGGGAAAGGTGTAGCTCGTGGGCTGGGCCCGATTGGCAGGCTCGAGTGCGGCCTGTGATGCGCGTTCCATGCAAGTCTCCTTGAGATGTTACCGCTAACTTATAAATCAGTAACTTTTTTGTAAAAAATATTCTGCATAAGCAGAACGGAAGGGTCAAACGCGACGACCGATTCGCGGCCGAGTTTAGTCAGTCGTCACTAAACAACTCCCTCCCTCTTATGAAATCGGTTTCTTAGATTGAGAATATACCGGGCAAACAGCTGTTTAGTAAAGCCGACTAAACTTGACTTGAAGTGAAGCTTCGTGTTTGACCAAGGCGAATTCGATATGCAAGACTCCATCCAGAAGAGCGACGCCCCAGGCGACCGCAGCAACGATTTCGGAGACAGTGTGAACCCCCTCACCTCACGCACCCCAGCGGGCGGCAGCCCGGCGCCGGTCACGATCCGCGACCTGGCCAAGTACGCCGGCGTCTCGGCCGGCACGATCTCGCGCGCCCTCAAGAACGAGCCCGGACTCACGGAGAGCACGCGCCAGATGGTGTTGTCGGCAGCCCACGAATTGGGTTATGACTTTTGCAAGCTGCGCCGCAAGCGCATCCGCCGCCTCACGTTCCTGCTGCACCGCCAGCACAACACGGCCGCCAGCAGCCCGTTCTATTCGCCCGTGCTGCACGGCGCCGAGGAAGCCTGCCGCAAGCAGGGCATCGTGCTGTCGTTCATGGCGGTCGGCCCGGCCGACGGCGTGACGGAACAGCTGCGCATGCACGCGCCGGACGCCATCGTGTGCGCGGGCTTCTTCGAGCCCGAGCTGCTGAACGCCCTGCGCGCCAGCGGCAAGCCCCTCGTCCTCATCGACATGAAGCTGCGCGGCTACAGCTCCGTCAATCCGGACAACCACATGGGCGGCTACCTCGCCACCAGGCACCTGATCTCGCTGGGCCGCGAACGCATCGGCATGATCTCCGGCTCGCTGGGCCACTACAGCATCCGCGAACGCAACCGCGGCTACCGCCAGGCCCTGTTCGAGGCGGGCATGCTGGCCGACCCGCGCCTCGAAACCTGCCTGCCCGACGGCGTCGACCTCGAGACCGGCGCCTACGAGGCGATGCAATCCCTGCTCGACCAGCCGCACCCGCCCGACGCGGTCTTCTGCTACAACGACGCCGCCGCCCTCGTCGCGATGCGCGCCTGCCTCGCGGCCGGGAAGACGGTGCCGCACGATATCTCGATCGTCGGCTTCGACGACATCCCCGGCGCCGTGCTGGGCCACCGTCCGCTGACGACGCTGCGCATCAACAAGAAGGAGCTGGGCGCACTCGGCGTCGAGCTGCTGCTGCGCGGCCCGCAGGACCCGCCGCTGGAACAGGTGGCGGCCGTGGAGCTGGTCGTGCGCGCCAGCACCGTGTGCGAGGACTTCCGCATGCGCAAATAATCCTCTCCGTTCCCCCAGGCGCCCGCGTTCGCACGACGCGGCGCGATTCACCGATTCACTCACCACGACCGACCCATGCTTCCCGATTTCCAATCCCGCGCGACGCTGCTGCAGCACATCCGCCACACCCGCCAGTTCTACGATCCCCGCTGCACCGACCCGAGCGGCGGCTTCTATCATTTCTACAAGGACGACGGCACGGTCTACGACGCGCACACGCGCCACCTGGTGAGCAGCACCCGCTTCGTCTTCAATTTCGCGATGGCGTTCCGCCAGTTCCAGGAACCGGCCGACCGCGAACGCGTGCTGCACGGCCTGCGCTTCCTGCGCGACGCGCACCGCAACCCGGCGACCGGCGGCTACGCCTGGCAGCTGGACTGGAACGATGGACAGAAGCGCGTCACCGACGACACCAATCACTGCTACGGCCTCGCCTTCGTGCTGCTGGCCTACGCCCACGCCGTGATGGCCGGCGTCGCCGAAGCGCGCCCCTGGCTGGACGAGACGTACGACCTGATGGAACGCCGCTTCTGGGAACCGGCGCATGGCCTGTATGCCGACGAGGCGAGCGGCGACTGGTCCACGCTGTTCCCGTACCGCGGCCAGAACGCCAACATGCACACGTGCGAAGCCATGCTGGCCGCGTTCGAGGCGACGGGCGACGCCAAATTCCTTCAGCGCGCCGAGACGCTCGCCCACAACATCACCGTGCGCCAGGCCGCCCTGTACGGCAACCTGGTGTGGGAACACTACAACAGCGACTGGTCGGTCGACCCGGACTACAACCGCGACGACAAGACGAACATCTTCCGCCCGTGGGGCTACCAGCCGGGCCACCTGACGGAATGGGCCAAGCTGCTGCTCATCATGGAACGCCACAAGGACCACATGGCCGGCCCGTCCGGCTGGCTGCTGCCGCGCGCGAAAGAACTGTTCGACGCGGCGCTGTCGAAGGCATGGGACCACGAGCACGGCGGCATCCATTACGGCTTCGGACCGGAGAACGAAATCTGCGACGCCGACAAATACTTCTGGGTGCAGGCCGAGAGCCTGGCCGCCGCCGCGCTGCTCGGCGCGCGCACCGGAGACGGCGCGTACTGGACCTGGTACGACCGCATCTGGGCCTACAGCTGGGAACATTTCGTCGACCACGAACACGGCGCCTGGTACCGCATCCTCGGCCCGGCCAACGAGAAGGTCACCGACGAAAAGAGCCCGGCCGGCAAGGTCGACTACCACACGATGGGTGCCTGCTACGAAGTGCTGACCGTTCTCGCGAAAGACTGACATGGCCGACTTTCCCGTATTCGTCGCGGCAGGCGAAGCCCTGACGGACATGATCGTCAGTGACGCCGGCGCCACGCGCTGGCACAGCGTGACGGGCGGCTCGACGTGGAACGTGGCGCGCGCGATGGCGAAGCTGGGCGCGCCCAGCGCCTTCGCCGGCGCCGTCAGCCGCGACGTGTTCGGCGACCAGCTGTGGCGCGCCACCTTGGACGCGGGCCTGGACGAGCGCTTCCTGCAGCGCCTGGACAAATCGCCGCTGCTCGCCATCGTGCACCGGCTCGACCCGCCCAGCTATTTCTTCGTCGGCGACGACAGCGCCGACCTGCACTTCGACGCCGCGCAGCTGCCGCAGGGCTGGACCGGCGGCTGCCGCTGGGCGCACTTCGGCGGCATCAGCCTCGCGCGCCAGCCGCTGGCCGGCAAGCTGGTCGCATTGGCGGAGAGCCTGAAGGCGCAGGGCGTACGCATCAGCTACGACCCGAACTTCCGCGCCCTGATGGACGAGGACTACGACCCGACCCTGCGCCGCATGACCGCGCTGGCCGACGTCGTCAAGGTGTCGGAAGAAGACCTCGTCGGCCTGCTGCGCACGAGCGACGCGGACGCCGCCTTCGCCACCTTGCGCGGCTGGAACCCGGACGCCAGCTACCTGTACACGAAGGGCGCCGCCGGTGCCTCGCTGCATACGCCGGACGGGTCCTGGGAAGTCGCGGCGCCGCGCATCACGCCCGTGGACACGGTCGGCGCGGGCGACGCCAGCATCGCGGCGCTGGCCTGGAGCATGCTGAACGCGCCCGGGCGCGACGGCCTCGCTCATGCGCGCTTCGCCGTCGCGGCGGGTGCCGCGGCCTGCCTGGCGGCCGGCGCCACGCCGCCCACGCTGGCCGCGATCGATACGCTGCTGGCGACGATGACCGCCTGAACATCCGTCACCAGCAGTTCTCGAACGTGAGGCCGACGGTATAGCCGGACAGCGTCGAGCCGAACATGCCGTTCGCGGCCAGCGGATCATTCGTCCGCGCGGCCGCGCGCGCCGCCTCGTTCCAGTGCGCGTGCGTAAAGAACAGGCGCAGTTCGGGACGGTCGAAGTAGCCCGGCGCGGACGTCAGCGCGACGGCGCCCGTGACCTTGGTCAGCCGGCGCACGTCGCCGTTCCGCGGCGCGACGCGGTCGTGCCCCACGTCCGCCAGCAGCTTCACGCGGTCCGTGAGCCCGTACGACATGCGCCCGCCCGCCGAGGCCCACGTCTTCGCCTTGGCGGCGTCGTGGGCCGTATCCCGCTGCCAGACGGCGACGAGCTCTCCGCCGAAGCGCCGCGTGACTTGCGCGGTCCAGCTGTCGACGACGCGCAGCCGGTGCACGTCGCTGCCGTTGCCGATGTCGCCCGTCGCGCCGTTGTCCGTGCCGGCGCCCGTCCCCCATTGCAGCGCGAGGCGGTTGGCGCCGGCGCCGGACAGGATGTGCTGGCGGTGCTGCACGGTGAGCATCGAACCGCCGTGGTGGCCGGGTTCGCCGTCGCTGCGGATCAGGGCCAGGCCCAGCTCCAGCGTGCCGCCCGGGTTCACGGGCACGCCACGCAGTTGAAAATCGTGGCGGTTCGCCGTGTCGCCGACGCGCATGATCGGCATCGTCTGCTGGTCGTCGTGCAAGTAGGCATAGCTGAACCGCATGGGGCCCAGCGGCACGTTCTCGATGCCGACGCCCATGCCGGACGGATTCCAGTACAGGAAGTCGTTGGCGTTCACGCCTTCGCGCTTGTAGTAGCGCCGCCCGATCCACAGCGCGGCGTCGCCCAGGCCGCTCACGCGTTCGATGGCGAGATAGGCCTGCGGCAGGCCGACGTTCCAGCCGCCCTCCGGCCGTTTCGCGTTGCTGGACGCGGCCTCGTTGGCCAGGTTGAGCATCGCGTAGGCTTTGACCTGTTCGCCGGCGTCGCCCTCCACCAGGCGTTGGCCCAGCATCATCTCGCCATACACGCCGCATTCATTGCCCAACCGGTATTTGGCCCCGGCGCCGGCCACGCCGAAGCAGGTCTGGCCGCCGCCTTCGCTGTTGACGGCCGCGTTGGCGCGCAGGTAGTTCTGGACGTCCACGGCGGACGCGGGCAAGCAATACGCGAGCGCGAGCAGCGCCGGCGCGATGACAGGCATGCGCATGTTGTCTCCTGAAATTTAGGCAAAACGGATCCCGTCCGGCCGCGGCGCGATGCCGCGGCAGGTCAATGGAACAGGATCGGATTACGGGTAGGGTGGTCACCCCGTGCCCACGCGCGCCGTTTGCGTATCGCCGGCGTTACGCGTGGGCGGGGCCGCCCACCCTACATCAAGGCGTCGACTTCTTGCGCAGTCGGCGCATACGGCCCGGCGTGCATGGCGGCCGTGGCGGCCACCGCCGCGATGCGCGCGAGCTGGCGCGCGGCCGGCATCTCCGGATGGAGCAGCATGCCGCTGATCCAACCCGCCATCGATGCGTCGCCGCAGCCGACGGTATCGGCCACGTCCACGCGGCGCGCCGGCGCGTGCAGGACGTGATCGCCGCGGATCAGCGACAGCCCGTCGGCCCCGCGCGTCAACAGGATCTCGGCGTCGGGGGCGAGTGCGCGCAGCGCGGCCAGGGCGTCGTGCGGCGCCAGGCCCGGAAAGAGGCTTTCCAGGTCTTCATCGGACACCTTGATGTGGCTGGCGAGGCCCGCGATCAGCTCGAACGTGGGCCGGTACGACGCGTCGCGCATCGCGTTGCGGAAGTTCGGATCGAAGGCGATGCGCTTGCCGGCCTGGCGCGCCATCAGCGCCTGCTCCACGAGCCGCCGTGCCAGCGGCCGGCGCGCCAGCGCCAGGCTGCCCACGTGGATCACGTCGGCCGCGTCGAGCCAGCCGGCGGGCAGCAGCTCGGGCCGGAAGTGCAGGTCCGCGCTGTTCTCGCCGAGGAAGACGTAACGGGGCGGATGGCGCGACGTGACCATCGCGATGAACGGCGGCGCCTCGACGCGCTGCAAAAAGCGCGCGTCCAGGCCGGCCGCGCCGCTGGCGTCCGCGATCTCGTCGCCGAAGGCATCCATGCTCACGGCGCCGGCATAGCCCGTGTGCAGGCCCAGGCGCGCGCCGACGCGCGCCACGTTCCAGCACGAGCCGCCGGGGAGCGAGCGCCAGGTGCCGTCGTCCTGGCGGATCATGTCGGTCAGCGCTTCGCCGAAGACGACGTAACGGGGGAGTCGTTGTTCTTGCATGGTATTAGTTCGCCTGTTGTTGATAACGCCATTTATCGAGCATCACGGCCAGCACGATGACCGTGCCCTTCGCCACGTACTGCCAGAACGACGACAGGCCGAGGATCGTGAGGCCGTTGTTCAGGAGGCCGATGATCAGCGCGCCGGTGACGGTGCCCCAGATCGTGCCCACGCCGCCCATCAGGCTCGTGCCGCCGAGGACCACCGCGGCGATCGCATCGAGTTCATAACCCGAACCCCAGTTGCCGTTCGCGCCGTACAGCCGGCTGGCCGACATCGCACCCGCCGTGCCCGCGCACAGGCCGGAGAACGCATACACGAAGACGAGGACGAGGCCGACCTTGATGCCCGTGAGCCGCGCCGCCTGCGGATTGCCGCCGACCGCGTACACGTGCATGCCGAGCACCGTGCGGCGCAGGATGAACCAGGCGGCCAGCACGAGCGCCGCGGCGACCCACACGAGCCACGGCAGGCCCGCGAACGCATCGTTGCCGATCCACTCGAAGGTCGGAATCTCGCGGTTCAGGATCGTGGTGCCGTCGGCCAGCAGGTAAGCCGTGCCGCGCAATGCGGTCATCGTGCCGAGCGTGACGACGAACGGATTGATCTTGAAGACGGCGACGAGCAGGCCGTTCAGCAGGCCCATGCCCAGGCCCGCCAGCAGGAAGACGGGCAGCGCCAGCGCCGGCGCGTGGCCGGGCAGCGACGCGATCATGCCGAGCACCGCCGACACCGCCAGCACCGAGCCGACCGACAGGTCGATGCCGCCGGTGAGGATCACGAACGTCATGCCCGTCGCGAGCACGAGATTGATCGAGCTTTGGCGCAGCACGTTCATCGTGTTGGCCAGCGTCGCGAAATTCGACACGCCGTCTTCGGCGAAATACCCGGTCAAACAATAGAACACGATGTACAGCGCGACGAGCACGGGCAGCATGCCCATCGTCGCGAACATGCGCGACAAGGCCTGCCTGGCGCCGCCGTGCGTGGCCGCGGGCCGCGCCGTGGGGAGGGAGGATTTCAGAGTTTGCATGATGGAGTCTCCTATGCGGCCTGGGCCTGGGTGGCCAGCGCCATGATGTTTTCCTGGGTGATGTGTGCGCCGGAGAGCTCTCCGGACAGACAGCCTTCGCGCATGACGAGCACGCGGTCGCACACGCCGATGATTTCCGCCAGCTCGCTCGAGATGCACAGCACGGCCACGCCGGCATCGGCCAGCTCGTGGATGATCCGGTAGATCTCGTGCTTGGCGCCGATGTCCACGCCGCGCGTCGGCTCGTCGAGGATCAGCACGCGCGGGCCGATCTCGAGCCAGCGCGCCAGCAGGAGCTTCTGCTGGTTGCCGCCCGAGAGGCCGCCGATGATCCCGTCCGGCCCCGCGCCGCGCGCGGACAGTTTTACGATCGCATCCCGCGTCACCTGCAGCAGCTCGCCGCGGCGCAGCACCCCGCAGCGCGCATGCTTGCCCAGCACGTTCATCGTCACGTTGGCGAGCAGCGACTGCTGCAGGAACAGGCCCTGTCCCTTGCGGTCTTCCGGCACGTAGGCGATGCCGAGGCGGATCGCGTCGCCCGGCGTACGGATGGCCGCCGCGCGGCCGTCGACTTCGACCGTGCCCCCGGCCATCCGGTCGGCGCCGAAGATCAGGCGCGCCAGCTCCGTGCGGCCCGCGCCGACGAGGCCCGCGAGTCCGACGATCTCGCCGGCGCGCACAGCCAGCGATGCCGGATGCACCCTGGCGCCGCACACGTCCGTGAGCTTGAGCCGCACGGGGCCGGGCGCGGTTCGCCGCGTGTGCTCATAAAAGCCGCCGAGTTCGCGGCCGACCATCATGCGCACGACCGTGTCCGGCGTCGCTTCGTCGCGCGCCAGCTCGCCGATCCACGTGCCGTCGCGCAGGACGGTCACGCGGTCGGCCAGCATGCGCACCTCGGCCATGCGGTGGCTGATGTAGATGATCGCGATGCCGCGCTCGCGCAAGGCCCGCATCACGTCGAACAGGCGCGCCGTCTCGCGCTCGGACAGCGCGGCCGTCGGCTCGTCCATGATCAGCACGCGGCTGTCGTGCACGAGGGCGCGGGCGATTTCGACCTGCTGCTGGTCGGCGATCGACAGGCCGCTCGCGATCCGCGTCGGTGCGAACGTCGCGCCGAGGCTGCGCAGCACGTCGGCCGCGCGCCGGTTCATCTGCGCCGTGTCGACGATGCCGAGGCGCCCGCGCGGCTCCGCGCCCATGAAGATGTTCTGCGCGACGGTCAGGTTGGCCGCGACGGACAGCTCCTGGTAGATCAGGTTGATGCCGCAGGCGCGCGCGTCGGCCGGACAGGTGATGCGCACCGGCTTGCCGCCCACGCGGATCTCGCCCGCATCCGGCTGGTACACGCCGGCCAGGATCTTCATCAGCGTGCTCTTGCCGGCGCCGTTTTCTCCCATCAGCGCGTGGATTTCGCCGGGGCGGA
Organism: Massilia luteola; assembly: GCF_034420155.1. Lineage (NCBI taxonomy): Bacteria > Pseudomonadati > Pseudomonadota > Betaproteobacteria > Burkholderiales > Oxalobacteraceae > Massilia > Massilia luteola. Next base: position 182,711 of record NZ_JAXOFN010000007.1, on the reverse strand, counting down.
CGGTGAGTCGAACCCCGTCGAGCACCGTGACGGCGCCGAACCGCTTGCGGATGCCGGATACCTCCAGCACGGGTGGTGGATTGATTGTTGCCATGTCTCCTCCTGTGAGGTTTAGTGGCTGGCCCAGCCCTTGTAGGCCGCCACGTTGTCTTTCGTGATCGCCGGCGTGGGAATCAGCACGACCGGATCGGCCGGCCGCTTGCCGTTCATGATTCCGTAGCCGATCTCGACGGCCAGCGTGGCCATCTTGTAGGGGTCTTGCGCGGTGGTGACGGCGAAGACGCTGTTCTTCGACCTGAGTGCCGCTTCCGCATCGGGCGCGCCGTCGACGGACGCGACCAACCGCACGTCGGCACGCCCCGCCTGCTTGACCGCGAGTTCGGCGCCGATCGCGGACGGATCGTTGATGGCGAACACGGCGTCGATGCGGCGGTGTGCGATCAACAGGTTCGTCATGACTTCCATGCCGCCGTCGAGGCTGCCCTTCGCGTCCTGGTTGTCCGAGACGATCCGGATGCCGGTGCCGGCGAACGCCCGCTTGCAGCCGGCCACGCGCGCGGTCACGGCGGTGACGGGCGGACCGTTGACGATCACCACATTGCCCTTGCCGTGCAACCGATCCACGATGCGTTTGCACGATTCGGTGCCGGCCATCGTGTTGTCGGACATGATCGTCGCATCCGCATTGTCGGCGCCGACGTCGACGGCCATCACGACGATGCCGGCGTCGCGCGCCTTTTGCAGCACGGGCGCGATGCCCTTGGGATCGGACGCGTTGACGATGAGGATGTCGACCTTGTTGGCGATGAAGTTTTCGATCTGGCCGACCTGGGTGTTGAGGTCGTATTTGCTGGAGACCGTCGTGACCCGGACCTTGTCCCCGCCGACCTTTTTGGCCGCGTCGGCGGCGCCCTTGCCGATGGCGACAAAATAGGGATTGGCGAGGTCGCTGACGGCGACGCCGACGGACCTCAAAGGGCGCGCTGCCTGGGCCTGGCCGGCCAGCGCGAGGGCGATCGCCGCGATGCAGGCGAACATGGCTTGTCGTTTCATGACGATGTCTCCGAGCTGTCTTATGTGTCTTGAGGCTGCGTTATGAAACAACTTTACACGTGTCGACTTTTTGTCGTCAACAGATTTTTTTAAAGATTTTTTAATAGTTGAGTGATCACAACGACATGTACGCCGCAGGGCCGGAACGGCGCCCGCACCGGGCGAATGCGCGCTCTTATTGCATGCAAGTATTTTTGCTATGATGGTGACGTGCCTGCCGGTGGCGAGCGAACTTTACACGAGTCAACAAACTGATGAAAACTGCGCAGAATGCCCATGTCTCCCGTGGCGGCCCGGTCACGATGCACGACGTCGCCGCGCGTGCCGGCGTATCGCGCGCGACGGTGTCGAAGTATTTCAACGACCGCGAAGGTTTGAAGGCCGACACGCTGGCCCGCATCGAACAGGCATGCCGCGAACTCGAATACGTGCCCGATCCGCACGCCGTCACACTCGTGCGCGGGCGCTCGCGCATGGTCGGCGTCATCCTGCCGGTCGTGAACGAGCCGTTCTTCGCCGAGGCCCTGCGCGCGATCGAGGAGAAGGCCAAGTCGCTCGGCATGGACGTGATCATCCAGTGCTCGTACAACGACCCGGCCGAGGAAGCGGCGGCGCTGATGACGATGCGCTCGATGAAGGTGGCGGGCGTGATCCTGACCGCCGTCGCGTCGAAGGCCAATCTCGGCCTGCTGCTGCGGCTGGAGCAGGAAATGCGCATCGTCTACATGGACAGCTATGTGCACGAAGACTGCAACTACGTGATGAACGACAACCGGCAAAGCATGGCGATGCTGACCCGCTACCTGCTCGGCCGCGGCCACCGCCCGGCCTATCTGGGAGCGCCGCCCGTCGCGCATCCGTCGCCGGAAGAACGGCTCGCCGGCTATCTGGAGGCGATGGCGGAAGCGGGCATGGCGCCGCACGTCGTGCCCGCCAGCACGCAGCCATCGTGGGATTTCGAAGCGTATGCGTTCCGCCACGTGCTCGACTGGCTGGCGAGCGGCGCCTGGAAACGCGCCGGCGTCACGGCCCTCGCCTGCGGCACCGACAGGCTCGCGATCGGCGCGATGTCCGCGTGCCGGCGGTTCGGCCTCGCGCCGGGCCAGGACCTGGCCATCGTCGGCCACGACGACCTGCCCATTTCCGCCTACCTGCATCCCCCGCTGACCACGTTCCGGCAGGACGTCGCCGCCATCGGCGTCGCCGCGATGGAATGTCTGCAGGCGCAGCTCGACGGCACCGGCGCGGCGCCGTACCGCAAGCGTTTTACGGGCGGGCTGGTGCCGCGCGAGTCGGCCTAGCGCGCGGCGGTGGCGGACGCGATGCCCGCCTCCTCCATGGCCGCGCGCACGGCCGCCTGGCCCGCCGGCGACAGGGTCGTCAGCGGCAGGCGGATGCCCTGGCCGATCGCCCCCATCTGCGCCAGCGCCCATTTGACGGGAATCGGATTCGACTCGACGAACAATTGCTGATGCAGGGGAAACAGGCGACGGTTGATCGCATTGGCATACGCGACGTCGCCGTCCAGTGCCGCCTGGTTCATCTCGCGCATCAACCGCGGCGCCACGTTGGCCGTCACGGAGAAAATGCCGTGGGCGCCCAGGAACATCAGGGCCAGGGCACTCGGGTCATCGGCGCCGTAGACGGCAAAGTCGGCGGGCGCCCGGCGCAGCAGGTCCGCGCCGTTGGGGATGTCGCCGCTGGCGTCCTTGATGCCGACGATGTTCGGGATGTCGGCGAGGCGCAGGATGGTGTCGTTCGACATGCCGGCGACCGTGCGGCCGGGCACGTTGTACAGGATGTGCGGCATGTCGACCGCCTCGGCGATCGCGCGGAAATGCCGGTACATGCCTTCCTGGGTCGGCTTGTTGTAGTAGGGGACCACCGTCAGGCTGTAATCGGCGCCCAGTTGCCGCGCGCGGCGCGCCAGTTCGATCGCTTCGGCGGTCGAATTGGCGCCGGTGCCGGCGATCACCGGCGCCCGGCCGGCGCAGCACCGTACGGCCGCGCCGATCAGGTCGCAATGCTCGGCCAGGTCGACGGTCGACGCCTCGCCCGTGGTGCCCACGATGCCGATGGCGTCGCTGCCCTCTTCCAGATGCCAATCGATCAAGCGCTCCAGCGATGCAAAATCGAGCGTGCCGTCGTCATGCATGGGTGTCACCAGCGCGACCAGACTGCCTGTTAACATGGGATGTCTCCAAAAAAAATATTCATGACTGCGTGGTGCACGAATAATCGCGCACCACCCGTGCCGGCACGCCCGCCACGGTGCAGCACGGCGGCACGGCCTGCAGCACCACGCTGCCGGCGGCCACCTGGCTCAGGGCGCCGATTTCGATGTTGCCGAGGATGATGGCGCCCGCGCCGACCTTGACGCCGCGCCGCAGCTTGGGATGGCGGTCGCCGCTCTGCTTGCCGGTGCCGCCCAATGTCACGCCTTGCAGGATCGACACGTGATCGTCGACCACCGCGGTTTCGCCGATCACGATGCCGCTGCCATGGTCCAGCATGACCCCGGCACCGATGCGGGCCGCCGGATGGATGTCGATGCCGAACACGGCAGCGGCCTGGTTGGCCAGCGCCAGCGCCAGCGGCTCGCGGCCGGCGCACCACAGCGCATGCGCGGCGCGATAGGTCTGCAAGGCATGGAATCCCTTCAAATGGAGAAACACGTGCAGGCTGCCGCGGCAGGCGGGATCGCCGCGCCGGACCGCCCGCAAGTCGGCGCCGATGCGCCGCATCACGGGCTCGCCGTCCAGCGCCGCGTTCAGCAGGTCGCACAGGCCGGCTTCGCTCAGCCCGCGGAACTGCAGCCGCTCCGCCAGCAGCGCCGCCAGCGCGCTGCGCAAGTCGGGCTGCGCCAGGACCAACCGCTCGATCCAGCCCTGCAGCAAGGGTTCCCGTGCCGCCACCCCGGCAGCCGCCTGCAGCAGGGCCGGCCAGTCATCCTCGCCGGTGCCGGCCGGCGCATCGGGCAGGTGCGCGGTGTCGGCCAGGCAAAGTGCGGGCGGCGTCACGGACCACCCAGCAACTCGTCCAGCAACGCGCGGCCCTGCGGCCACGCGCCATGCCCGCTGGCGGTGTTGATGTGGCCGGCGTTGCCCAGTTCGACCAGCCGGCCGCCCCAGGCCTCGGCGCAGCGGCGCGCGAAACCCGGCGCGGCATACGGATCGTCGCCGCTCGCCACCACCAGCGTCGCGAACGGCAGGCGCCGCAGCGGCAGTTCGGCGAAGCCGCTCACCTGCGGCGGAAAACCCGGCCGATGCGGGTCCGGCGGCGCCACCAGCAGCGCACCGCGTATCGTGAGCCCGGTCTGCGCCGCCCAGCGGTTCACCAGCAGGCAGCCGAGGCTGTGGGCTACCAGCACCGTGTCCGGGCCGCTGGCCGCCACCGCCGTCTCCAGCGCGGCGCGCCAGTCGTCGTACACGGGGCGCTCCCAGTCGCGCTGCACCACCCTGCGCCAGCGGGGGTTGGCGCGCTCCCACCGGCTTTGCCAATGCCCGGGATCGGAATCGCCCAGGCCCGGCAGGAGCAATATCTTGGTCGCGTCCATGGCGCTCCCGTTCAGGCCTGGCGCAGGCGGCTGGCGGCGGCGGCCAACGCCGTGATCGCATCCCAGTCGCCCGCCTCGATCGCGTCGCGCGGGGTCAGCCAGGAGCCGCCCACGCAAGCGACGTTGCGGCAGGCCAGGAAGCTGGCCGCGCTGTCCGGCGTGATGCCGCCGGTGGGGCAAAAGGTCACGTCCGGCAGCGGGCCGGCCAGCGCATTGAGCATCGCGACGCCGCCGGCTTGCATGGCGGGGAACAGTTTCAGCGTGCGCAAGCCGGCGGCGCGCGCGGCCATCACTTCGGAAGGCGTCATCACGCCGGCCAGCAGCGGCAAGCCGCTCTCTTTGGCGCCCTGGACCAGCGCCGCGGTCGTGCCGGGCGACGCGCCGAACACGGCACCGGCGTCGCGCGCCTCGAAGCACTCCGCGGCAGTGTTCAGCGTGCCGACCCCGACGATCGCGTCGGGCACCTGTTCGGCGATCGCCCGGATCGCCGCCATGCCGTGCTCCGAACGCAAGGTCACTTCCAGCACCCGCAAGCCGCCGGCCACCAGGGCGCGCGCCAGCGGGACGGCATCCTCGAGACGTTGGATGACGATCACCGGGATCACCGGCGCCACGTGCAGAATGTCGAGTAGTTGATTGCTCATGATTTTCTATCCTTAGTTGAACACCACGTCCGCGCCGTGCACCAGCTGCGCGAGCGCATCCGGCCCGATGGCCCGGACGTGGGGTTTGATGGCGCCCGTCACGCCATGCAGCGCCAGGTCTTCCTCGACGGCGTAGAACGGCACCTCCATCTCGACCAGGAAGCGTTCCTGGTCGGCGTATTTGATGTGCTTGTTGGTGTCGCGATAGTCCGCCGCCGCCAGCATCACGGCGCGCGCCGCCAGCACCACGACCGGCTTGGCATCGGCGGAAATGGCAAGCGCCATGCGCGCATATTGATAGTTCAGGTCGCTCGCCCCGGGCGATTGCGAGAGCACGAACAGCACGGTCTTCATGCCTGTCCTCCATGCTGGCCGCCGAACACCAGCACTTTTTCGCAACCCGTGATCAGCTCGCTGAACTCCAGCAGGCTGCCGAACCTGACGCCGGTGCGCGCCGCTTCCGGCGTCACGCCCTGGGCGCGCGCCATGTTGCTACAGACCGTCACTTGTGCCCCGTCCTGCATCAATTGCTGGAAGCCGAAGAAGTTACTCTTCACGGTGTCGCTGGGCAGCGCGTGATAGATGCCGTTCCCAAACAAAAATACGTGGACCTGGTAACCCAGTTCGATCGCCGACCTGGCCTGGCGCACGGCCAGAACCGCATCCGCTTCGGTCGGCCCTGAGCCGATGCACATGCCCAGCCGGCCGCTGGCCGCGGGCGCGCGTAACTCGCAAATCATGTGTGTCCTTCTCTTCTCGTCATGAAAAATTATCGTGCGCGGCCACGTGGGTGCGCGCCTGCACATGGCGCAGCAGCGCCTCCATGCCGCCGGTGAAGGCGACGGGTGTCGCCTGCCGCTCCAGCGCTTCCATGGCGCCGACGCCGAAGCTGACGCGATTCGGCCACGGCACCATCCGCAGCATGTCGCGGTCGCCGCTGGCGTCGCCGATCGCCCAGCACTGCGCGGCGTCCAGGCCATGGTGGGCCATCCAGCCGGCCACGTGCTCGCGCTTGCGCGACGGGGTGCACACCGTCTCCACGCCGGCGATGCGGCCGTCGGCGATGCGCAGCTCCGATCCCGCGACGCGCACGTGGGTCCAGCGATAGCGACGCAGCAGCAGTTCGGTGAACTGGCGCGGCACCGGTCCGCACAGCAGCACCGGCATATGCTCCCGGCCGCACCAATCGACGAGATCGGCGAAACCGGGCGTCAGTGCCAGTCCCCGCAGGATCGTGTCCGCCGCGTCCAGCGGGCAGCCGGCCATGGCGTCGATCTTGTCGAGCACGCCGGCCTCGACCCAGGCGTCGGCGTCGTCGCCGGCGCGCGCCGCCAGGCCGTCATAGATCACCTGCCGCGCCTGCGGCTGCCCCAGGTTGCGCAATACGAAATTCAGGATGCTTTCGCCGGTGATGACACGGCCGACGCCGCACACCAGCGCCCGCATCGGCGGATGCGGCGCCATTTATTGTTGCTGGCGGCCGGCAGCCAGCTTGCGCTCGGTGACGGTCACGCCGCCCAGGCCCCAGTTGTCGTCGTCGGTCTCGTCGATGACCACGACGATGTTGGCGCGGTTCTTGTTCAGCTCCGTTTCCAGCAGCGTGGTGACGCTGCGGATCAGCGTCGCCTTCTTTTCCTGGGTCAGTCCATCACGGATCAGTTTGATGTTCACGTACGGCATAGCGGTTCCTTGATTGAGTCGATGAGTGAAGCGAAATGAAATGACATCAGGCCGCCAGCGCCGCCGGTGCGATGCCCAGCAGCTGCGTCAGTTCCCGTTCGGGCGCGAAGCCGTTTTCCTGGGCGGCCATGAACGCCTTGTGCACGTACGTGCCGTCCGGCGCCACCGTGTAGCGGGCGCGGTAATGCGCGGCGTTCGTGGCCAGGTCGGTCAAGGCCTGCGCCAGGCGGTCGATGTCGGCGCGGCGCGTGTACAGGCCGAAGCTGGCGCGCACCATGCCGCGCTTGAGCCGGACCGACTGTTCGAGTTCCTCGTCGCTCAAGTCGCCCGCATCGAGGTTCCAGAGCGAATCGAGCAGCATTTCGCGCACGTACATGTGGGCGCAGAAGCATTCGTTGCGCACGGCGATGGCGAAGTAGTCGCTCAACACGGCGGCCACGAGGCCATGGTCGATGCCCTCCAGGTTGAAGGCGATCGAGCCCACGCGCGGCGCCGCGACCTGGTCCGTGTCGCCGTAGAGGGCGATCGTCGGCACGTCGCCCAGCACCTTCAAGGCGTGCGCCATCAGGTCGCGCTCCTTGTCGAACACCCGCGCCATGCCGACCCGCATCAGCGCATTCAGCACCCCGCCCAGCGCCACGGCGCCGCTCACGTCCGGCGTGCCGGCATGTTCGCGGTCCGCCAGGGCCGGCGCGACTTCATAGTCGTCCGGGTAGACATGGCTGACCATGCCCCCGCCCAGCTCCACCGGCGCGGCGCCGTCCAGGAGGCGCTTGCTGACCACGGCCACGCCGGGCGAGCCGGGCGCGTAGATCTTGTGGCCGGAAAACATGAACACGTCCAGCGCGCGCCCGCCCGGCTGGCTCATCCCGACCGGCACGTGGGCCGCCATCTGGGCGCCGTCGACCACCACGCAGGCGCCGTGGCGATGGGCCAGCTCGGCGATCCGGTGGATGGGATTGATGATGCCGGTGACGTTGCTCACGCCGGTCACGGTGACGTAATTGACGCGCTCGCCGTGTTCTTCCAGCAGGCGCTCCAGGTGCGCCAGCGACACCGTCCCGTGGCGGCCATCCTCGCACTCCAGGTCGACGTGCAGGAAGCGGGTGGATTCCCGGTGCGGCAAATCGTTGGAATGGTGCTCCATCGCGGAAATCAGCACGACGTCGCGCTCCGGACGGCTCTGGCGCAGCAGGCGCGCCAGGCGGTTCGACAGCGCGGTGACGCCGGCGCCGAAGAACAGCACCTCATACTCGGCCGGGTCGGCGCCCACGAACGCCAGCACCTGCTCGCGCGCCCATGCCAGCGCCGCGGTGGCGATCCGCGCCGGGTTGTGACTGCTGCTGTGCACGTTCGCGTAATGGCCCAGGAAGCGCCGGCGCAGCTCGAACGCGGGCGCGAACATCAGGGCGCTGGCGGCGGAATCGAGATAGACCTGCTGCACCTGGCGGCCATCGGCCAGGCGATAGTGCGTGTGCAGGCCCAGGAACTGGTCGCGGATGGCGGCGATCGTCGCGGCGCTCGGCCCCTGGCCGGCGTCGTTGGTTGGCATGGATGGCATCATGGTTTCAGCGGGCCGTTCGGGATACGCGGGATCAACGTCGCATGGCGGATGTCCTGCACGCCCATCAGCATCGCCACGAGCCGGTCGAACCCGACCGAGAAGCCGGCATGCGGCACGCAGCCGTAGCGGCGGATGTCGACGAACCAGTCGAATTCGTCGAGGTCGTGCTCGTAGTAATGCAGATTGGCGATCAGCTCCTCGAGGTCGTGCACGCGCTCGCCGCCGCCGATGATCTCGCCCTGGCCCGTGTGCGCGAACAGGTCGTTCGACGGCGTCAGGTCGGTGTCCTTGCCCAGTTGCGGGAACCAGAAATTCTTCAGTTGCTTGGGGAACTGGGTGATGAAGTAGGGACGATCGAAGCTGCGGCTCAAGGCGTCCGACTGCTGCTGCGTGTAATCCGAGCCGTACGGCAGGTCATGGCCCAACGCTTTCAGGCGCTGGAGCGATTCGTCGTAGCTGATGCGGATGAAGTCGCGGGTGAACGCGTCCAGGTGGCCGCTGGACAGTCCGGCCAGCTCGTACAGGTCCTGGTGCTGCGCGCGCAGGCGCGTCGCGATGTGCTGGACCAGGCCTTGCTCGAGCTCCATGATGTCGTCGTTGCTGGCCCAGGCGAGGTCGACCTGCAGCTGCCAGATCTCGACCAGGTGGATATTGGTTTCGTTGCGCTCGCGCCGGAACGACGGGTTCAGCGCGTACACCCGTTCCATGCCCGAGGTCAGCGCGTCGGCGTACATCCACGGGCTCTGGATCAGGGTCGCGATGCGCTTGCCGTAGTACGGAAAGGTGAACACGTCGCCGCTGCACACGCACGACGCTTCGGTCAGGATCGGCGTCTGCACGCTGTAGCAGCCGTGGCCGTCCAGGTAGTCGCGCGCGTATTTCTGGATGAAGTGGCGGAACTGGGCGACGGCGCGCAACGGCGCGCTGCGCAGATGCAGGTGGCGGTGCTTGAGGTCGAACAGGTCCGGCTCGGCGATGCTGGTCGGCAGCGGCAGGGCGCGGTTGATCAGCTCGAGGCCGGTGGCGACCGGGCGGCCGATGGCGGGATCGATCACGGCATCGAAGCGCACCACGCTCTGCGGCGTGAGGTCGAGCTCGCGCACCAGCGCGTCCGGCACCAGGCAATCGCGCGTGCGGCCGCCGCCGCGCACGGTCAGGCATTGCCATCCAGCCAGGTCGCTGGCGACAATCCGCTCCACCCAGCCTTGATAACGACCGGTCGCGGCCGGCTCCAGCTGCTCTTTCGACATCTTTGCATTCATAAACTGCTTCCTGTTTGGTTCGGTTAAAGGTTGAATCGGATCGGACGTCCGGCCGTCACGGCGCCAGGCGTGCCAGCACCTGCTCGCATTCCCGGCTCAGCAGCGCCACCAGCTCGGCGGCCGGCACGGCGCGCGACATCGCCGCGCCCTGCCCGGCCCAGAGCGACATGCAGTCGGCCCGGTCCTGGCGCGCCGCCGCCTGGCGCAGTGCCGCCGTCAGCGCGTTCTGGACCGGATAGGCCGGCACCAGCGCTTCGTACTCCGCCATGCGGTCCATGAAACCGTTGACCAGCCCGCGCGCGGGACGTCCGGAAAACAGCCGGGTGACGCGGGTGGCGTCGTCGCGTGCCGCCGCCAGCGCCTGCTTCCAGAGCGCATGGATCGGCGCTTCCGGACAGGACAGGAACGCCGTTCCCAGCTGCGCCGCGCCGGCGCCCAGCGCCAGGACGGCGGCCACGCCGCGTCCATCCATGATGCCGCCGGCCGCGATGACGGGCAGGTCGATGGCGTCGGCCACCTGCGGCACCAGGGCCAGCGTGCCGATCATCGACTGCTCGGCGCTGCCCAGGAACGTGCCGCGGTGGCCGCCGGCCTCGGCGCCCTGCACGCAGACCGCGTCGGCGCCGGCGTCGCGCCAGGCCTGCGCCTCGGCGACCGTGGTCGCGGTGCCGATCACCTGGGTTCCGGCGCGGTGGAAGCGTTCGATGCAAGCGTGGTCGACCATGCCGAAGGTAAAGCTGACGACCTGCGGACGCAGCGCCAGCACCGTCTCCAGCTGGGCAGCGCCGTCTTCGCACCAGCGCACGGGAGGCGCGGGCGGCACGCCCAATTCCTCGTACAGCGGCGCCAGCCATCCGAGCGCCTGCGCCACCACGTCCGGCGTGGGGTCGGCCGGCGGCAGCACGAACAGGTTGACGGCAAAGGCGCGGTCGGTGCGGGCACGGATCGCGGTCACGCCGGCCTCGATGTGTTGCGGGGCCAGCATGGCCGCGGCGAAGCAGCCCAGGCCGCCGGCGTTGGACACCGCGGCCACCAGGTCCGGCGACGTCGGGCCGCCGGCCATCGGCGCCTGGATGATCGGGCAGCGCATGCCCAGGGTCGTAGCGAAATAAGGGTGGAGCATCATGATGCGGCCATGTCGAACAGGTTGTCGTAGGCCGGCCGGGCCGCGAGGGCCGCCGGCGTCGTGAGGACGAGCGCGGGCCTTGGACTCCAGGACTCCAGCCACGCGGCGAGCGCGGCACCGACCTCGGCGCCGTACAGCGCGCCGTGGCGGAAGCGCACGTATTCCAGGGCGACGGCCAGCGTCAGGTCCGCCATGTCGGCGCGGCCGCCGGCCAGCGGTTCCGCCGCCACGCCGGGCTCGACCTGGCGCAACGCGCGCGCGAGTGCATCGGTCGCACGGCCGATCAGTAATCCGGCGGCCTGGTCGGACGGGCCGCGATGGCGCTCGAGTACGGTCTTCCTGACCGCGACATCCATCAGCATCCTGGCCGCCGCATACCGCCGCAGCCGTGCGGCGTCGGCCGCGGCGGTGCGCAGCGGTGCGGACGGCGCGCCCTGGCTCAGCAGGTAATCGCAAATCACACCGCTGTCCCACACCGCGCCGTCCTGGCGCGTCACCAGGGTCGGGACGGTGCAGAACGGATTGGCACGCACCAGCTCGGCGGGCGAGCGCCAGGGATCGGTCCAGCACAGGCGCAGGTCGGCCAGCCGGCATTCCAGCGCCGTGACCAGGACGATGCGCGCGAACGGCGACGTTGGAGTAAGGAAAAGCTGCATTCTTGAACAGGTTGGAAGTGAGGGGAGGCACCGGGGGGACGCCGCCATCGTGTCGACGGCGCCCGCCATGACGTCAGGCTTTCAGTTTTGCCGTGGCCGGCGTCAGGGTGGCGACCGGCGTGGCGCGCTTGCCGTGGGTCACCAGGAAAATGCCGAGGATGGACAGGCTGCCGCCCACGATCGATGCCGCGCCGCGCACTTCATGGAACAGCAGGAAGCCGAACAACATCGTGAACACCGGCACCAGGTAAAAGTAGGAAGCGACCAGCGTGGCCGACTGGCGGCGGATCAGCAGGAACAGCAGGGCCACCGCGCCCACCGACAGCACGATGGACAGCCAGGCCAGGCTGGCGATGAAACCGGTGCTCCATTGCACAGTGAGTCTTTCCGTCGCCAGGGCCGCCGTGCCGGTCACCACGAAGCACGTCAGGTACTGGATCAGCGCCGACGGCAGGATCGCGGCCTGGGAGCTGTAGCGCTTTTGATAGAGCGTGCCCAGCGTCAGCCCCAGCAGGCCGATCACGGCCGGCACCACCTGGCGTCCCACCGACTGCACGCCGGCGATCAGGTTCAGGCCGTTGGACAGCACGGCGATCGTGCCGGCCAGGCCGAGTCCAATGCCCAGCCATTGGCGGGACGACAGCGACTCGCGGCCCGTGGCGACGGAGATGACCGCGGTCAACACCGGCTGCAGGCCGATCACGAGCGCGGTCAAGCCGGCGGGCAGGCCGTTATGGATCGCGTAGAAGATACCGCCCTGGAAACACACGTGCAGCAGCAGGCCGCTGATACAGATATGCGCGTATTCGCTCGCCTTCCTGGGCATGCGCTGGCGAAATACCGGTATCAGGCAAGCCACCACGACCGCCGCGATCGCCATCCGGATCGCGATCAGCACGAAGGGATCAGCGTAGGGCAACGCCCCTTTCCCGGCGATGAACCCGGTACTCCACAACAGAACAAATAATAGGGCGGTAAAGGACATCGTTATTCTCCAAAGGATATGCAAATCGCATCGGCGCCAGCGGGCGCCAGAAAGCAGGGGACGACAAAACGGAAAAGCGCAAGAAAAGATCGATTGCTCGCGATGCCACATTGATGTACATCAAACATACTTGGCACAACAGGAACCAGCCTTAACGTCAAAAGTAAATATATCTATAATGACAACGCATTCGATAAAAACAAGAAAATGCCGCGCCCCCACTTGGGGCAGGCCAATTCGACTATCGTTCACGAGGCCTTTCTGTGTTTCCGCCGTTCGCCCTCTGAATCATTTCGAATATTTTAAACCCGGGGTTTCATCAAGGATAATGACAAGTTATGAACGATACATTCACTTTTAGAGAGGCGATCAAGCGTGGATTTACACATGCTCAGGATATTCAAGGCGGTAGCAGATGAAGGCGGAGTGGCGCGCGCGGCGGAACGCCTGCATTGCGTTCAATCGAATGTTTCGACCCGGTTGACGCAATTCGAAAAAAAGCTCGACATCAAGCTGTTTCACCGCGTGGGCAATCGCCTGGTCATTACGCAGGATGGGCTACGGCTCCTGGATTACGCGGAGCGCCTGCTGCAGCTGGCGGAAGAGGCCAAGGCGGCCGTGACCGGCAAAGGCGTGCCCAGCGGCCCGCTCCGGATCGGATCGATGGAAACGGCCGCAGCCTTGCGCCTGCCCCCGATCTTGACCAAGTTCCATGAGCAATATCCGCAGGTGGATTTGCAGATACAAACTGGGCCGACCAATCTCATGCTGGAGCAAGTTCTCAGCCACATGGCCGATATCGGCGTGGTGGCCGGTCCGATCAATTGCAACGAGGTGCACCAGCAGGACGTGTTCGAGGAAGAATTGGTGCTGGTGACCGAGGTGGGGCACGGACCGGTCACCACGGCTGCCGATGTCGGGGCGTCCACGATCCTGTCGTTCCGGGCTGGCTGCGCTTACCGCTATCGTCTGGAACAATGGTTTGCGGAAAGCGGTATGCAACCGAAAGTCGTCGAATTCGGCGCCTTCGAAACCATCCTGGCTTGCGTCGGCGCGGGCATGGGCGTGTCGTTGATGCCGGCCGCGCTGCTCATCAAACGCAATCTGCTGTCATCGGTGCGTATCCACACGCTGCCGCGCCGGCTGGCGCGGGTCAACACCACCCTGATCTGGCGCAAGGATATCTCCCGGCACGCCGCGCGCGATGCGTTCATCGCGCATTTCGCCGACGAGCCCGCCGTCCTGGAAAGCGTGAATTGAGCGGACCGGCGGACGTCAGGCGGCGATGAGGTTGGGCTGGCTCTGGTTGGACGCGGTCGGGTCGAGGCTGTGTCCCGGCGTCCCGATCTTGTCCAGCATCGCCAGCGCCACCTTGCCCGCGTCCTGGATGGCGCGCGAATTGACCTGCGGACGCGGCAGCACGTAGGTATAAAAGGTCGGTCCTTCTGCGATATTTCCCAACGCCCAGACGTTGTCGACCACGCATCCGGTGGCGTCGATCAGGTTGGCGGCAGGGCTGACCGCCAGTCCGCTGGGCTTGAAGGCGCCGTTCCGGAATGGCGCGGCCAGGCCGCTGGCCAGCAGGTCCTCGATCAGCGCCGATGTAGTCTGTTCGGGCTCGAAGACATCGATCTTGGCGCGCACGAAGACGTCGAACGCGGCGGCGTGCGCCTGCGCGAAGGCGGTCGACGACAGCGTGTAGCGGTGCGCCGCGCCGTCGTAGCCGATCGCCGGGTTCGGGCCCATGCCGAACTCGAGCAAGCCCGCTTCGCACAAGGCCAGCAGCTCCATATTGCGCTCCTTGGGCGGACCGACCGCAATCCGGTTCATGACTGCGCACCAGTGCGACAGGAAGCGCCGGTGCGACTCCGGCGTCAGGCCGCAGTGATCGACGGCGTAGCGGATGTTGTCGCGCACGTCCCGTATCACGTCGGCGGCCGCCTTGCGCGGATTCTCGACGTTGCCCTCGAGGGCGTCGGCGATGTCCTGCCGCAGATACGCCTGGACAAATTGCTGGTAGTCGGCGTACGTGGCAAACCGGATACCGTCCAGTGGAGCGACCAGCGTATCGATCGCCTGCAGGCTCGCCGGTGCCGGCCGGTAGTCGCGCGGGTCGAGCCATTGCTTGTCCTGCGTGCATTCATGCACATAGGCCATTTCCAACTTGAGGACCGGCCACACATCGCGATCGAAATCGAGCTGGGACGATCCGCTGTGCAGGCGCGTGCGGTGGCGTGCGGCGTCGATCGCTTCGCGCGTGAAGAAGCGGGTCTTGTACTGCCCGCCCACGCCCTTTTGATTGACGGCGCGGCCGCCGAATGGCACGCCCTGGCGCGAAAACATGTGCATGGCGGGTTCGCGGCCGCACGACAGATAGCGCAAGTGCCCGGGCGCGGCCGCTTCGAACCGCCCGCCCATGCCCGAGGTCAATGCCGACACCACATCGGTGGCGCTGAGACCGGCGCCGCAGATGGCGACCCGGTCCGCCGGCGATATCCGGCTGAGCGCGGCGATCGGATAGGGATTCCGGAAAAAGCGCAAGCGGCTGTTCTTCGACTCGCCCTGGTTCGTCATCGCCTCCAGCATGCGGTCGAATTCGTCCTGGCGCCCCTTGCAATGGCCCAGCGCGAGGCAGCAGAAGTCGGCTGCGATCAGGTAGTCGCCGTCGAGCCGCAGCGCCAGCTTGCCGTCGTCGAGGCGCGTCATCTGCTTCACTTCACGCCTGTGGTTGTGCAATGTGACGTTGGCGGGGAAGCCGGCGATCAGCCGGTCGTACACGGCCGTCAGGTACTCGCCCAGCAGGGAACGGGGCAGATAGTCGTTCTCGCCGATTTCCAGTCCGGCCGACGACACGATGTACTTGCCGTCGACGCAGCGATAGCCCCGGGCGCGGACCCAGTCCAGGAAGGACGGGCCGGGCGCGACGGGGCCGGCGCCCTCCACCGTGTCATCGCTGTACATCGTGATTTGCCCGGCGACCGTGTTGACCAGCAGATGTTGCGGCTGCGACCACTCATGCACGCCCTGGCCCGGAATGGCCGGATCGATCAGGTGCAGGGTCAAGGCGGGCGTGGCGTAGCCGGCGTTCAGCAGGGCGGACAGGCGCTCCAGAATATTCAGTCCCCGCGGCCCGAGGCCCACTATCGCAATGCTTGCTGATTTCATGCATTCCTCATTTGAATTACCGGATTGGTCACCCGTGGCGTGCGCCGGCTGCCGGCACCGCAGCATGTTTTCCATGCACGCTCAAGCGAGCGCTATGGTATGCAATTCAATTCGGAAAAGATAATTACTAATTTTGAACCGGCAATCTCTGGCAAAGAATATCGGCAATTCGCGGACATGCCTGCAAGCGGCAAAAAAAAGCCGGTGACGAATCACCGGCTTTTATGAAAATCTATTCTGCGATATGAAATTTCACCGAATATCACGCGACGCGCATCGGAATGACGGAGTATTTAAAGGAAAATAAATGTCCGTCTCGCGAACCAATGGGTTATTGCCGGATTGCGCCGCCGATTCCAGGCGGTGTTTATCACACATATACACATTAACGCCGCCACATCAGCCATTTGGCAGCGGCGCGCGCATTCGCCTTGACCGTGTAATCGATCTTGGCGATCTGCTCTTCCAGCGCCTCGGCCAGCACGCTGCCCGGGCTGGGCGGCGGCACGTGCAGGTGGGCGTCCGCCTCGCCGTACTCGCGGCGGATCTCCATGCCGGCCTTCTTTGCGATGTGCATCATCGTGCGGTTCGACGACAGGCATTGCATGTACAAGGTGTCGACGTCGGAATTGCGGCAATGGATGGCCGCCCGTTCGAACAGGCGCGTGCCGATGCCCTGCCCGCGCGCCGATGTCGACACGGAGACGCCGAACTCGGCCACTTTTTCCTTGTCCGTGTCATGGATGCTGTCCGGATGCGCCTCGCGCGACGTGAACGCGAGGTGGCCGACGCCGACCAGCTGGAACACGCGGCTGTAGACGCCGAACACGATGTCGTTCGTAAAATCGAGTGTCGCGACGTACGCCTCGACCTGCGCATCCGGCAACACGCTGCCGAAGCGCAGCAGGCGGTCGTCCCGGTCGAGGGCCATGAAGTGGCGCAGCACGCGCCGCCGGTCGCGCTCGCGCAGCGCCTTCACGAGCACGGCCTGGCCGTCCTTCTTGCCAAAGAAGGTTTTCAGCCAGTGGCGGAGGGGATGGTCCTGCATGATGATCGATTGTGCGCCGCAACAAAAACTCACCCATTGTAACGGATGAGCGCCGTATTCAACGCCCGCCGACGCCGTTCCAGTCCACCATGGTGTCGTCCGGCGCCAACAGGCGGCCGTCCTGGGCGTGCACCTCCAGGGGCCTTACTGGCTGCCCGCGTTCGCGGTCGACCAGCCGGACATGCGCCTCGCCGGGCGTGAAAAAATAATCTTCGCCCCACTGGCGCAGCGCGACGAGCAACGGGAACAAGGCCCTGCCCTTGTCGGTCAGCCGGTATTCCAGGTGGGCGCCGCCATCGGCGGCCGGCACGGTATCGAGAATCCCGTGATCGAGCAGGTTGCGCAGCCGTGCCGCCAGGATGTTCTTGGCCAGCCCCAGGCTGCGCTGGAATTCGCCGAACCGCGTCAAGCCGCCGAAGCAGTCGCGCACGATCAACAGCGACCAGCCGTCGCCGATCGCATCCAGCGGACGCGCCACGCCGCACGGCACGTCATGGTGACTGGTGCGCTTGACCATCGTCCCTCCTTGCTGTCTTGATGGTTGCATATTAAAACCACATGGCGTATAAAGCAAGTGGTTTCATTTTAAAACCAATTAACCTTGAACTGCGAGACAGCCATGATCCGATCAGACGACACCTTCGACGGCACGTTTTCCTACCGCCCCCATTTCATCGATACGCCGGGTTTCCGGATGCACTACGTCGACGAGGGGCCGCGCGACGGGGACATCATCCTGTGCCTGCACGGCGAACCGACCTGGAGCTATATGTTCCGCCACCTGATCGCCAGCCTGTCCGCGACGTACCGCGTCATCGCGCCGGACCACATGGGGTTCGGCAAGAGCGATACGCCACCGGATCGCAGCTACTGGCTGCAAGACCATATCGACAATCTCGAACGATTCGTGCTGGCGCTGGACCTGCGCGGCATCACGCTGCTCATGCACGATTTCGGCGGGCCGGTGGGCATGGGTCTGGCGGCACGGCATCCGGAACGGATCGCACGCATCGTGTCGGCCAACGGCCCCACGCCGTTCGGCCAGGAAAGCCTGGCGGCGAGGCTGGCGGCGAATGCCCGGGAATCCCCGTGGTTCCGATGGATCCTGAAAGCGCATGAAGAAAAGCGGCTGGAGACGGTGCTCGGCGAACTCGGCTTCAATATCCTCAGCACGCTCAAGCTCAACGGTTTCGAGAACCACGCCTTGATCGACGACACCTGGCTGCGCGCGTACGCGGCGCATTACGCCACGCCGGCCGACTGCGCCGGCGCGATCGGCTGGGCCAAGGGATTCGCCACCGGCGCACACCGGTTCGAGACGCCCGACACGGCGGCCAGCCAGGCGATCCGGTCCAGGCCCGCTCTCGCGATCTGGGGACTGGCCGACCGCACGCTGCATGCGCAGCACTTCCTGCCGCTGTTCGGCGAACTGTTTCCGCAGGCGGAAGTACACACGCTGCCGGGTGTCGGACATTACTGCATCGAAGACGCACCCGATACGATCGGAACGCTCGTCGCACAATTCCTGCGCAACACCTGAGCGGCGGTATCGGTCCGGGGATCAGTCGCGCGCGTCGCGCAACGCTGCCTTGACGGCACTCACCCGCGCCGCGTGCACGGCTTCCGGAATCCTCGCGCGATTTTCCGCATGGCGCGCCGCCACCTCGCCCGCGTTCACGGCACGCGCCGCGTCCAGCGCACGCAGCAGATACGGCGCCTGCGGATAGTCGCGGCTGCGCATCTCGTGGTGTTCGTCCCCGCGCCCGCGCGCGTCGCATTCGGACGCCAGCAGCATCTGCGCGAAGCGGTCCGGCTTGCGGAAGGCGTCGCAACGTTCGAACAAGGTGACGATCGTGTTCGGGCGCAGGTCGAGTGCGCGGCTGACGTTGCCGTGCTCGCGCGCCGTCATGACGGCCAGGTCGCGGCATTCCGTCGGCACGCGCAGACGCCTGGACAGTTCGGTGATCAGCTGCGGCCCCATGCCTTCGTGGCCATGGTGCTTGGGCCGGTGTTCGGACGGCGTCGCGCCCTTGCCCAGGTCGTGCATCAACGCGGCGAAGCGCACGGGCAGGTCGTGGCCCCGTTCGGCCGCGACATCGATCACGAGCATCATGTGCACGCCCGTGTCGACTTCGGGATGATGCAGCGGCGGTTGCGGCACACCCCACAGCGCGTCCAGTTCGGGCAGGATGCGCGCCAGCGCGCCGCAATCGCGCAGCACGGCCAGCATGCGCGACGGCTTTTGCTCCATCAGCCCGCGCGACAATTCCTGCCACACGCGCTCCGGCACGAGGGCGTCCACTTCGCCCGCGTCGACCATCTGCCGCATCAGCGCGAGCGTCGTGTCGGCCACGGTGAAATCGGGGAAGCGCGCGGCGAAGCGCGCCAGGCGCAGGATGCGCACCGGGTCTTCGGCGAACGCCGCCGACACGTGGCGGAACACGCGGTCGCGCACGTCCTGCAAGCCGCCGTACGGATCGACGATGGTGCCGTCCTCGGCGCGGGCCATCGCGTTGATGGTGAGGTCGCGGCGGATCAGGTCATCTTCCAGCTTCACGTCGGGGGACGTATGGAACACGAAGCCGTGGTAGCCCGGCGCCGTCTTGCGCTCGGTGCGCGCGAGCGCGTACTCCTCGTGCGTCCGCGGGTGCAGGAATACGGGAAAATCCTTGCCGACCGGGCGGAAGCCCTTGGCGATCATGTCCTCGGGCGTGGCGCCGACGACGACCCAGTCGTGGTCCTGGACGGGCAGTCCCAGCAACGCATCGCGGACGGCGCCGCCGACCACATAGGCCCGCATCGTCAGTCCGGCAGTTCGTCTTCGTGGGCGCCGGCGATCTCGGTTTCCGCCATCGCTTCCTCGATCCAGCGCGCCACGGCCGGGTGCGCCAGCACGCGCTCGCAATACGCCTGCAGCGCCGGTGCGAGCGCCACGCCGTACGTCCGGAAGCGGGACACGACCGGCGCATAAAAGGCGTCGGCGATGGAAAAGTCGCCGAACAGGAACTGATGGTGGCCGAAGCGCGACAGGCACTCTTCCCAGATCTCGCAGATGCGGCCGATGTCGGCCTGGGCGCCCGGTGTGCGGCCGCGGCCCGGCAGGCGCGCCTTGATGTTCATCGTCATCGCGGTGCGCAGGTCGGCAAAGCCGGCGTGCATCTCGGCGACGACGGAACGCGCGAGCGCGCGCGCCGCCACGTCCTGCGGCCACAGATGCTTGTCGGGGAATTGCTCGGCCAGGTATTCGCAGATCGCCAGGCTGTCCCAGATCATCATCTCGCCGGCCATCAGCACGGGCACGCGGCCGGATGCCGAGTAGCGGGCGATGTTCGTGGCCGTGTCCGGCTGGTCGAGCAGGACGCGCACTTCGGTGAACGGGATGCCGGCGGCCGTGGCGGCCACCCAGGGGCGCATGGACCACGAGGAATAATTCTTGTTGCCGATGACCAGGGTCAGGCCGGCCTTGCGTGCGTTGTCGAGGGTCTGCGTCAAAGTCGGATCGAGTTCGATAGTCTGCATGGTGTGGCGTGATCGTTGAGGTCAGCGCCCGGCACGGGCGCGCAGGACGTCGAGTCCGCCAGTTGGCACCAGGTACTGCGGCGCGACGGCCTCGAGCGCCGTGAGCTTGATTCCCAGCGCCGCTGTTGTCAAGACTTTATTGTCCGCGGACGGGTGGAGGACGTTGTCGACCTTCATCGAATCGAGGTTGTCGCGCGTGATGACGGGCTCGCCGGGCAGCAATTCGAAGAACATCGCCTGCAGCCGCGCCAGCGCATCCGGCAAGGCGACGATCTTGCGCTCGTGGCCGGCAGAGCGGCCCGCCAGCCGCACCAGTTCGCCCAGTTCGTACACCTGCGGGCCGCCCAGTTCATACGTGAGGCCGGCCGTATGCGGGTCGAGCAGCGCGCGCACGAACGCTTCGGCCACGTCGCCCACGTACACGGGCTGGAAGCGCGCATGGCAGCCCGCGAGCGGGACGATGGGCAGGTGGCGCTGCAGCCGCGCGAACATATTGAGGAAGCGGTCTTCGGGACCGAACACGACGGACGGCCGGAAGATCGTCGCCGCGACGGCCGGCTGGCTCGCCGCGGCCGCTTCGCCATCGGCCTTCGATCGCTGGTACATCGACGGCCCCTGACGGTCGGCGCCCAGCGCGCTCATGTGCAGGTAGCGCGGCACGCCTTCGGCCGCGCAGGCGCAGGCGATACGATGCGGCAGATCGACGTGGACGCGGCGGAAGTCCGGGCCGTACGGATCGCCGCGGCGCGAATGCAGGATCCCGACCAGGTTGATGACGGCATCGCGCCCGGCCACCAGCCGGCGCAATGCCGCGTCGTCGTGGAGATCGGTCTGGACGATGTCGACGCCCAGCGGCATCAGGTGCATCGCGCGGCTTTCGTGCCGCGTGGGCACGACGATGGACACGGCGTGCTCGGCCAGCCTGGCCGCCAGGTGGCTGCCGATGAATCCGGTCCCGCCGAATACCACTACCGACTGCTCGTGCATGATGTCTCTCCGATGCGTGCCCGGCATGCCGCGGTCACGGCAGGCCGATGCCGCTGGTGCGCGGCGTGATCGTCCCCAGGCGCGCCTTGAGCGACTGCGGACGCTTCTCGAACAAGGCGGCGTAGTTCGTCGCGTTCGACATCACGTTGCGCACGTAGTTGCGCGTTTCGTCGAACGGGATGGTCTCGACGAACACGGCCCCCTCCATCGGCGCCGTCAGCAGGCCGCGCCACGTGCGCGCCCGTCCCGGACCGGCGTTGTAGGCGGCCGTCGCCAGCACCTGCGACCCGTCTGCATTGTTCAGCACCATGTTCAGGTAATTGGTGCCGAGTATGATATTCGTCCGGATATCGTTGAGCATGCCGTGGCCGTAGTCCGTCAGGCCGATCTTTTCCGCCACCCACTTGCCGGTCGACGGCATCACCTGCATCAGGCCGGCCGCGCCGACGCCGGACTGGGCGTCGCTGACGAAGCGCGATTCCTGGCGGATGAGTCCGTAGACCCAGGCCTGGTCCAGGCCGAGGCCCTGCGCCGTCGGATGCAGGATGTCGTTGTGCGGCGCCGGAAAGCGCTGGGTGTAGTCGAACTCGGTGCGCGTGCGCTCGGAGGTCGACAGCATGCGGTCGAGGATGTCGTTCTGGCGCGCGAACTCGGCGGCGGCCAGCAACTGGCGCTCCGTAAAGCCGTTCAGCGCCCAGTTCCATTCGCGCGTGCCCTCGAAGCGCATGCGCATCGAAAAGAATTTCAAGGCGCGCCTGAACCCGGGGTTGGCGGCCACCTGCGCCAGCTCGGCCGGCGTGGGCGGTACGGCACTCGGAGGGATGCTGATCTGCATGCCCAGCTCTTCCATCGCCAGCTGGCCATAAAAACTGTTCTGGTCGGCGATACGGCTGAACAGCGCCTGCGCATCCTCGCGCCGGCCTTCGGCCAGCAGCGCGCGGCCCAGCCAATAGGTCCAGACGGGCTCGTCGTGCTGCTGCGTGGGCATCGCCTCGATCGTCGTGCGCACGGTCTTCCAGTCGCCGCGGCGCAGCGCGATGCGGGTCTTCCACTCCAGCTGGTTCCACGTCAGCGGCGCCCGGGCCGCCCGCTTCCAATCGTCGTATGCCTCGGGCGCCAGGGCGAGCGAGGCGGCCAGCGCGATGTTCGCCCAGCCGATCGCGCTTTCCTCGGCCGACAGCCTGGACGCGTTCCTGTTCAGCGCCACCGTCGCCAGTTTCAGGCTCGTGCGCGCCATGCGGCCGATGGCGACGAGGTAGATCTCGTGCTCGGCGCGCGTCTTGCCGACGCCGCGCGCCATCGCCACGGCCGGCAGGTCGACGGCCTGGGCGGCGCGGGTGTCGGACGCGCCCAGCAACAAGGCCGTGCGGCGCGACGGTCCGGTCGCGTGCATTTCCCCGGCGAGGCGCAGCTGGGCCAGCAGGTCGTTGTTGGTAAACTGCCCGGACTGGACGAGCTGGTTGACGAGCGCGGCGCAGGCTTCGCCGTACATGGGCGGATTGTCGAGCAGCAGACGGGCCTCGGCCGCGACGTTCTGGTCCTTCGCGGCGCGCGACAGCAGCGCGTAGCATTTCACCTGGTAATCGTCGTTCTTGACGAACAGCGGCAGCTCGCGGTCGAAGTTGGTCCAGTCGCGCTTGCGGCCGAGCTCCAGCAGCCAGTCGTTGCGCAGGCGGTCGGCGATGGCGCTGCCGTCATAGCGCTTCAGGAAATCCTGGATTTCCTCGTTGGCAGCGTCGCGCAGGCGCGGTTTGAGCCGATAATAGTCGACGTAAGACGGAATCGCGTAGTTCGGCAGGCGCGCCGCCAGCGCCGCGGCCTTGTCGGCATCGTTCTTGCGGGCGGCGTCGCGCAGCTGCATGAAGATCTCGTCCTGCTCGCGACTTGCGTCCGACTGCGGTGCGGAAACGGGTGCGATGACGGGCGGGGTGGGCGCAGCTACGCCGGGCGCGGCGGCCACGGCGGGTGTGGGCTGTGTCGTGCCGGGCGAGGCGGCCTGGGCCGCGACGTCGGGCGACGCGAGGAAGAGCAGGCTGGAAGCGGCACATACGGCGCCGGCAAACAGTTTCTGCGACATCAACAATTCGATGTTCAATGTAGGCTTCATTTCATCCATGACCGGCGAATCAAGAATACCATGCCCCTCGAGCCCAAGCGTGGCGGACGAGAAACAGGCGGCGAAGACGGCATTGCGCAAGGCGCTCAGAACTACACGTGGGGCGCTTGACTCCGCAATCAAGGTCCAATGGGATGCGCATATCGGCGCCCAGGTCGTCGCGTGGTGGCGCCTGCGCCAGGTCGACACGATCGGCGTGTACTGGCCGCTGGTAGGCGAGCCCGACCTGCGGGCGGCCTATTCCGAGCTGCACCAGGCCGGCGTGCGCCTCGCCCTGCCCGTCGTGATGGAGCGCGACGCCCCGCTGACGTTCACCGAATGGACGCCCGGCGAACCCATGCTGCCGGACGAAGCGGGTGTGCAGGTGCCGGCCCAGCTGCGCTTCATCGAGCGTCCGCCGGCCCTGCTGATCCCCTGCCTCGGTTTCAATGCCGACGGATATCGCCTCGGCTATGGCGGCGGCTATTACGACCGCACCCTCGAACTGCCGCCGCGCCCGCACACCCTGGGCATTGCCTACAGTAACCAGGAAGCCGTGTTCTCGCACGCGCCGCACGACGTGCCGCTGGACGTGATCGTGACGGAAACCAGCAACGTCACCTGAGATCGACAATGCAGGCGTAGGACGGGCTCCCGAGCCCGCGCATGACGTTCGCGTAGCGCCGGCGTTGGCGTAACGCCGGCGTTCGCGTGGGCGGAGGCCGCCCACCCTACGGCAAAAACAAAATGCCCCGGACGAGCGCCGGATCAGGAAGCGGTGATACGCTGCCAGATCGCGGTCGTGGCCGCCGCCTGGTTCATGCTGTAGAAATGCAGGCCGGGCGCGCCGCCGGCGAGCAGGCGCTCGCACAGGCCGCTCACCACGTCCAGGCCGAACGCCTTGATCGACGCGGAATCGTCGCCGAAGCTGGCCAGCTTCAAACGGATCCAGCGCGGAATCTCGGCGCCGCACATGTCCGAAAAGCGCATCAACTGGGTGTAATTCGTGATCGGCATGATGCCGGCCACGATGGGCACGTCCACGCCCAGCTTGCGTGCATTGTCCACGAACTGGAAATACGCGTCCGGATTGTAGAAATACTGCGTGATCGCGGCATTCGCACCGGCCTGCACCTTGCGGGCGAACGCCTGCAGGTCGTCCTGCGGCGACCTGGCCTGCGGGTGCATTTCCGGATACGCGGCCACTTCGATGTGGAACCAGTCGCCCGTTTCCTGGCGGATGAACTCGACGAGATCGCTGGCATAGCGCAGTTCACCCGCGCCGCCATAGCCACTCGGCAAGTCACCGCGCAGGGCCACGAGGCGGCGGATGCCCTTGTCCTTGAATTCCCGCAGGATCGCGCGGATCGATTCGCGCGTGCCGCCCACGCACGACAGGTGCGGTGCGGCATCGTGACCCTCGGCCAGGATCTCGAGCACCGTGGACAGCGTGCCGTGCTGGGTGCTGCCGCCGGCGCCGAACGTCACGGAAAAATATTTCGGATTCAGCTCGGCCAGCTTCTGGCGAGCCACGCGCAGTTTATCCGCGCCCTCGGACGTCTTGGGCGGGAAAAACTCGATACTGATGTTAGGGGTTTCCATCTTTATTGAGAAGTAAGGTAGAAAGCGCCCACGAAATGACACTGTACAGGATCGCCGCCAGGAAGGCCGACCAGAACCCGGCTACATGGAAGCCCCCGACGAGGTGCGCGACCAGCCAGAACAACAGCGCATTGATCACCAGGATGAACAGGCCGAGCGACACGAACGTCACGGGCAAGGTGAGCACGACGAGCACGGGACGGATCACCGTGTTCACGAGTCCCAGGACGAGCGCGGCCACGAGGGCGGCGCCGAGATTGTCGACCGATACCGAATGCATCAGGTAAGGCAAGGCCATCAGGGCTGCCGCATTGATCAGCCAGGTCAGGAGCAAACGCATGTCTGTGTCTTTCGTGAGAGGTTGTCCGGCATGCCGGCGCCCTCGACGATGGAATCCGAGGGTGCGCGGCGTCAATTCACGGAAGAGCTTACCAGATCAATAACGGTAGTGTTCCGGCTTGTACGGGCCTTCCTTGCTCACCGTGATATAGGCGGCCTGCTCGTCCGTCAGCTCGGTCAGCTGGGCGTTGAGCTTCCTGAGCTGCAGGCGGGCGACTTTCTCGTCCAGCTTCTTCGGCAGCGTGTACACGCCGACCGGGTAGGCGGCGGTGTTGGAGAACAGTTCGATCTGGGCGATGGTCTGGTTCGCGAACGACGAGCTCATCACGTACGACGGGTGGCCGGTGCCGCAGCCCAGGTTCACGAGGCGGCCTTCGGCCAGCAGGATGATGCGCTTGCCATCCGGGAAGATGATGTGGTCGACCTGCGGCTTGATGTTTTCCCACTGATACTTGCGCAGCGCGGCGACTTCGATCTCGTTGTCGAAGTGGCCGATGTTGCAGACGATCGCCTGGTCCTTCATGCGCGCCATGTGCTGCTCGGTGATCACGTGGTAGTTGCCGGTGCAGGTGACGAAGATGTCGCCGTGCTCGGCGGCCATGTCCATCGTCACGACGCGATAGCCTTCCATCGCGGCCTGCAGGGCGCAGATCGGGTCGATCTCGGTGACCCAGACCTGGGCCGACAGCGCGCGCATGGCCTGGGCCGAGCCCTTGCCCACGTCGCCATAGCCGGCGATGACGGCGATCTTGCCGGCGATCATGACGTCGGTCGCGCGCTTGATGCCGTCGACCAGCGATTCGCGGCAGCCGTACAGGTTGTCGAACTTCGACTTGGTCACGGAGTCGTTGACGTTGATCGCCGGGAACGCCAGCTTGCCTTCCGCATGCATCTGGTACAGGCGGTGCACGCCGGTCGTGGTTTCTTCCGTCACGCCCTTGATTTCCGGCAGGCGCTTCGAGTACCACTGCGGATCGACGGCCAGGCGGCCCTTGATCGCGTTGAACAGGCAGATCTCTTCTTCCGAACCCGGCTTGTCCAGCACCGAGATGTCCTTCTCGGCGCGCACGCCCAGGTGCAGCAGCAGCGTGGCGTCGCCGCCGTCGTCGAGGATCATGTTGGCGTGGTTGTCACCCGGCCATTCGAAGATGCGATGGGTGTATTCCCAGTACTCGTCCAGGGTTTCGCCCTTGACGGCGAACACCGGCGTGCCGACCGAGGCGATGGCGGCGGCGGCGTGGTCCTGCGTCGAGTAGATGTTGCACGACGCCCAGCGCACTTGCGCGCCGAGGGCTTCCAGCGTGCGGATCAGCACGGCGGTCTGGATGGTCATGTGCAGCGAACCGGCGATGCGCGCGCCCTTCAGGGGCTGGCTGGCCGCGTATTCCTCGCGGATGGCCATCAGGCCCGGCATTTCGGTTTCGGCGATGCGGATTTCCTTTTCGCCCCACGAGGCGAGGCCGATGTCGGCCACGAGGAAATCTTGGGAAGTGTTTTTGAGTACGGCGCTCATCACGCCCTCCTTTCAAGTTAAGAAAAAAGTAACGTGAGCGCGGTGTTGATGTCCGAGCCTGGCGAGATGGGAATCTCGTCGCAACGCTCCTCGGAATTCATAAGTCTATCACGGTACGGCGGGCTTGGGGGATGGTGCCGGGGGCGCCATCCCCCCTCCGCGGGGACGCCGTGCATAAAGCAACAGTGATGGAGCCATCACCCGCGATGCGGGCTGCCGCACGCGCGAATCCACCCGCCGCATGCGCGAATGCCGCCGCCGCCCCCGCGCAGGCGGGGGCCCAAGCTGACTACGAGTTACGCCAGGCCGGCTTCGGCGCGCAGCAGCGCGGCCATGTCGGTGCGCTCCCAGCTGAATTCCGGCTCTTCGCGGCCGAAGTGGCCGTAGGCGGCCGACTTGGTGTAGATCGGGCGCAGCAGGTCGAGCATCTGCACGATGCCTTTCGGGCGCAGGTCGAAGTGTTCCATCACCAGTTCGGCGATCTTGTCGTCCGAAATCACGCCGGTGCCTTCCGTGTAGACCGTGATGTTGATCGGACGGGCGACGCCGATCGCGTAGCTGACCTGCACCTGGCACTGGCGCGCCAGGCCGGCGGCGACGACGTTCTTGGCGACGTAGCGCGCGGCGTAGGCGGCCGAGCGGTCGACCTTGGACGGGTCCTTGCCGGAGAACGCGCCGCCGCCGTGCGGTGCCGCGCCGCCGTACGTGTCGACGATGATCTTGCGGCCGGTCAGGCCGCAGTCGCCCTGCGGCCCGCCGATGACGAAGCGGCCGGTCGGGTTGACCAGGTAGCGGGTATCCTGCAGCCACTCGCGCGGCAGCACCGGCTTGATGATCTCCTCGATCACCGCTTCCTCGATCTGGCTGTGGCTGACTTCCGGCGCGTGCTGGGTCGACAGCACGACGGTGTTCACGGACACGGGACGGCCGTTGACGTAACGCAGCGTGACCTGGGACTTGGCGTCCGGACGCAGCCACGGCAGGCGGCCATCCTTGCGCAGCTGCGACTGGCGCTCGACGAGGCGGTGTGCGTAATAAATCGCGGCCGGCATCAGTTCCGGCGTTTCGTCGCAGGCGTAGCCGAACATCAGGCCCTGGTCGCCGGCGCCCTGGTCGAGGTCGATGCCCGCGCCTTCATCGACGCCCTGCGCGATGTCCGGCGACTGCTTGTCGTAGGCGACCAGCACGGCGCAACCCTTGTAGTCGATGCCGAAATCGGTGTTGTCGTAACCGATGCGTTTGATGGTGTTGCGCGCAACTTGAATATAATCGACGTTTGCGTGCGTCGTGATTTCCCCGGCCAGGACCACCAGACCCGTATTGCACAGGGTTTCCGCGGCAACGCGCGCGCGCGGGTCCTGCTCCAGGATGGCGTCGAGGATGGCGTCGGAAATCTGGTCGGCGACTTTGTCCGGATGGCCCTCCGAAACGGATTCGGAAGTGAAGAGGTAGTCGTTGGAAGACATTGAGGCTCCTGATACTGTTATGAAAATTGCCGCAGCACCAAGGCCTGCGACGCTTTAGCGATATTTATATTCCGCTTCGCAAGTTGTCATTAACTCCGCGGATGCTACAAATGGTATTTTACGCTCCTCCAAAAATTCTGGCACAGCAACTCGTCGGTTCTCTACCCTAAATCAATAAATGCTTGTTCTTTTGTTTCGGATCCTGTCGTTTTTGCCGCTCCGTGCCCTCCACGCTCTCGGTGCGGCGCTCGGCTGGATCGTCTATCTCCTATCGCCGTCGCACCGCCGGCGCCTGCGCGACAACCTCGGGCAGGCCGGCTATGGCGGCCACTTGCACGCGGCGATCGCCGAATCCGGCAAGGCCATCGCCGAGCTGCCCTTCGTCTGGTGCGCACCGCAGGAACGCGTCACCCGTCACGTCACGATGGAAAACTGGGAACTGGTCCAGCGCCAGCTCGACGCCGGCCGCGGCATCGTTTTCCTCACGCCGCACCTGGGCTGCTTCGAGCTGACCGCCCAGCAGGTCTCGCTGCGCGTCGAACTCACGGTCATGTACCGCCCGCCGCGCCAGAGCGCCCTGAAACCCCTCGTCGAGGGCGCGCGCGCGCGCCAGCACATGCACCTGGCGCCGGCCAACCTGTCCGGCGTGCGCATGCTCGTCAAGGCCCTGCGCGGCGGCCAGCCGGTGGGCGTCCTGCCGGACCAGGTGCCGCAGGAAGGCGAAGGCGTGTGGGCCCCCTTCTTCGGGCGTGACGCCTATACGATGACGCTGCCCGCCAAGCTGGCCCAGCTGGGCAAGGCCGACATCCTGACCGTGTACGCGGAACGCCTGCCGCGCGGCCGCGGTTTCGCGATCCGCTTCGTGCCGTTCGACGGGTCGCTGGAGAGCGACGCCGCCCAGCAGGCCGCCGGCATCAACCGCCAGATGGAAAAACTCATCGCCTTCTGCCCCGCCCAGTATTTCTGGAGTTACAACCGCTACAAGAAGCCGCAAGGCGTTGCAGCACCGCAAGCCGAGACCGTCGCATGAGGTTCCTGATTTTCCTGTTGTGGCTGCTGCACTTCCTGCCGCTGCCTGTCCTCGGCCGCATCGGCAACACCATCGGCTGGCTGATGTATTACGCGATCCCCAAGCGCCGCAAGATCGCCCTGATCAACCTGCGCCTGTGCATGCCGGAACGGAGCGAGGCGGAGCGGGTCGACATCGCCAAGCGCCACTTCATGGCGTATTCGCGCAGCATCCTGGAGCGCTCGCTGATCTGGTGGGCGCCGCTCGAGCGCGTCCATGGCCTGATCGACATCGTCCCGGCCGTGCCGAAAGCCCGGCTGGAGACCGAACCGGTGATCCTGTTCTGCCCCCATTTCGTCTGCCTGGACGTGGCCGGCGTGGCGTCGCGCGTCGTGCCGCTGTCGAGCATGTACGCGCCGCAAAAGAACAAGGCGTTCGACGATCTGTTGCGCTACGGCCGTGAACGCTACGGCCCGGTGCGCTTGTTTACCCGCACCGACGGCATCAAGCCGATCATCCGCGCACTGCGCGAAAATATGCCGTATTTCATGCTGCCGGACATGGATTTCGGCGAGAAGGACGCCGCCTTCGTCCCCTTCTTCGGCGTTCCGGCCGCGACCTTGACGGCACTCGGCCGACTGGCGGGCGCGACCGGCGCAAAGGTCATCCCGGTCGTGGCCACATTCTTGCCCAACTATAAAGGCTATCGGGTAGAGTTCTATCCAGCATGGGACGATTTCCCGGGCGACGACATCATCGCCGCCACCCGCCGCATGAACGCCTTCATCGAGGACCGCGTGCGCGAACATCCGGCCGAGTATTTCTGGACGCACAAACGCTTCAAGACCCGGCCGCCCGGCGAGCCTTCGTTCTACGATTAATACCGCTTGCAACATCAGGAATACCATGAAACTCAAGTTCACCAAGATGCACGGCGCCGGCAACGATTTCGTCGTGATCGATGCGATCAACCAGCAACTCGACCTCGGCCCTGAACAATGGCGCCGCCTGGCCGACCGCCGCTTCGGCATCGGCGCCGACCAGATCCTGATCGTCGAGCGCCCGGCCGCGGCGGACAGCGATTTCCGCTACCGCATCTACAACAACGACGGCGGCGAGGTCGAGCAGTGCGGCAACGGTTCGCGTGCCTTCGTGCGCTTCGTCAGGGACAAGGGGCTGACGAATAAACGCAGCATCCGCGTCGAAACGATGAGCGGCATCATCACCCCGCGCCTGGAAGACGACGGCAGCATCACGGTGGACATGGGCGCCCCGATCCTGGAACCGGCCCGCGTGCCGTTCGATGCCGCCGGCCTGGAAGGCGTCGCCGAAGGACGCGACACGCTGTGGCCGATCACCGTCTCGCACAAGGGACAGGACCAGACCGTGCTCGTGTCGACGGTGTCGATGGGCAATCCGCACGCGGTGCAAGTCGTCGACGACGTCGACGCGGTGCCCGTCCTCGAGACCGGCCCGCAGATCGAGCACCACCCGCGCTTTCCGCGGCGCGTGAATGCCGGCTTCCTGCAGATCGTGGACCGCGGCCACGTCAAGCTGCGTGTCTACGAACGCGGCGCCGGCGAAACGCTGGCCTGCGGCACCGGCGCCTGCGCCGCCGTCGTGGCCGGCATCCGGCGTGGCCTGCTGGATTCGCCCGTGCAGGTGCAGGCGCGGGGCGGCCGGCTGACCATCCGCTGGGCCGGCGAAGGCCAGCCCGTCTATATGAGTGGTCCGGCCGAGACCGTGTTCGAAGGCGAGATCGACATCTGACGCAGGGCTGGCCGCTTGCCCTCAGGCGGCCAGTGAGTAATTTCCATCGTCGGCGCCCGGGCCGACGCCATCCGTGTCGGGCAACAGGCTGCGCAGCCGGTACAGGCGCTGGCGATAATTCCCTTCCGGGCCGCCCGGGCCGCAATCAATGCTTTCGAACACGAGCGCCACGCGGTCGAGCAGTTGGCGCTCCGGCGCGGTTTCCACCGAGATCAAACGACGCCGGCTGCGCCCGTAGCTGGCGCGGATGTCGATCACCAGGCAGTGGCCGCGGTCGGCATTGCGGATATCCAGCAGCAGCGCCTCGGCCCGACTGAGGCCGAAGGCCACGGCCAGCTCCAGCCGCGCGGCCAGCAGCGGATGGGGCGCAAGGTCCCGTCCCGCCATCAGCGCGTCGAGGTCCGCCCAGGCGCCGGGCTGGCGCGGCGCCAGCTTGCGCAAGGCGGCCGCGGCCTTGGGGCAACCCTGTGCCGCCGCCTTTTGCAGCCAGAACAGGGCACGCACATCATTGTTCTCGTTCTCGCGCCGCGCGCGCCACGCCGCGTTCCCGCATTCGAGCTGGGCATCGCGATAGCCCATTTCCGCCGCACGCTCCAGGTATTTCTGCGCTTCCAGGACATTACGCTGCGAAAATTCCGGTTTTATATAGATGCGAGACAAGGCGTACCAGGCCTCGGCCAGGCCCTGCTCGCCGGCCTGCGTCAGCCAGCGCACGGCCTTCTTGAAATTGGCCGCGCCGTGGCTGCCGGGAATGCGCTTGCCGTCGACCCGCATCCGGGCGCACCACAAGCCGAGCGCGAACTGGGCATGGCGGTCCTGCTCGGCGGCAGCGATTTCCCAAAACCTGAGCAATTCGTCCTGGCTGACGTCGTGCGGCGCCTCGTTCGCTTCGGCCAGCTGGGCGCAACGCGACAGCAGCAGCACCTCGTCCGGCGCCAGCCGGGCCGCCGCGTGGTCCTGGGCGGCGTCGGAACCGGCCAGGGCACGCGCCAGCGGGAGCGCACGCGCCAGCCACGCGGACCAGCGGCATGCGGTCCAGTCCTGCTCCAGCAGCGCGAACTGCGCGGCGCCGACGCCGCTGTCGGCCGCCTGGCGCAGCCAGCGCTGGCCCACGGGGCTGGCCGCGGGCGCGCGGACCGCCGGCTCGTCGGTCTCGGGCGGCGCGGCGCCATGTTCGCGCGCGAGCAGCCACTGCGCTTCCGGGAAGCCGGCACGGGCGGCGTCTTCCAGGGCCCGCAGGGCCTTGGTGCGCTCGGCCGGCGCGCACCGGCCGGCGCGCGCCGCGCCCAGCACCAGTTGGGCATAGGCGAGCCCGGCGCGCACGAGCCCGCCGTCGTACGCCCGTTCATACCAGCCGGCGACCGGCTGTGAATTGTTACGCGCGAGATCGACCGGAATATGGTTCCCGATCAAATTCCACGCTTCTGCACAACCTTGCTGCGCGGCACGGTCGAGCCAATGGAGGGCTGTGGGCAGGCTCCTGGGCAGGCCGGCGCTGCCGAACAGATAGAGCCGGCCCAGGGCCAGTTGGGCTTCGGCGCGTCCGGCGCGTGCGCCGCGGATGACCGCCAGTTCTTCACGATTTGCCATCGTTCTCTTCTGATATTTGAGACGCCTAGGAAATGTACGCAACATAATGCACGCAGATACGCGCAAGATAGCTTACGATACGCCACCGATGAGCTCATGTGGCACGCACTGCGGTAGCACTGGGCGTCGGATGGGCCAGAGTCTAAAGCCGCGTCGGCACGATTCGTCTGCGATTCCAAAGGCCTTTGAGCCCGCACAAACCCTGCCGTGGTACGGGGACCGAATGATGGTGTTTGGAAACTTAAACGAGGCTTAAGGTGCGCCCCTCCCGCCGTCACGGCCGTTTCGAAAATACAACAGCACGATTGGATTTATTGGCTTTCGACCAAGTGCAACAGTCATAATTGACAAATCAAACAATCTTGACGCATTAAGCATTTAAGGTTCACACATCCGAGTGTTCAGCAACTAATAAAAATCTCAATGCTCTCTGGATTCCTTCGATTCACTTTTTAGGACAAAAATAGATGAAAAAAACCCTCGTCGCAGCCGCTCTGCTGGGCGCATTCGC
The DNA here is from genome assembly GCF_034420155.1 of Massilia luteola. Lineage (NCBI taxonomy): Bacteria > Pseudomonadati > Pseudomonadota > Betaproteobacteria > Burkholderiales > Oxalobacteraceae > Massilia > Massilia luteola. The sequence goes on along the minus strand of NZ_JAXOFN010000007.1, from coordinate 149,571 downwards.
TAGCGTGGCGCAAGCTCAAACCGCTGTGCAAATCTACGGCACCATCGACGTCGGCATGGTCAAGCGCACCGACCAGACCCTGAACATCGGCAAGCGCGCCTCCAACACCCTGGGCTTCAAAGGCACCGAAGACCTGGGCAACGGCCTGAAAGCGCTGTTCCAGGTCGAAATGCGTTACGACCCGGACACCGGCACCAACGAAAACAACGGCCGTCCGCTGTTCCAGGGCCAGACCCGCGTCGGCCTGCAGGGCGACTTCGGTATGGTCCGCCTGGGCCGTGGCCTGACCCCGTTCCAGGAAATCGTCGGTTCGTTCGAACCGTGGCACGGTCTGGCAAGCCCGGCCGGCTTCTACACCGACATCAGCGTCGCCGGCTTCAACTCGGCTCCGCTGGACGTCAACTCCGGCGGCGGCTCGCCGAACAGCAACCGTATCTCGAACGCGATCTTCTATAACTCGCCGGTCTCGAACGGCTTCCAGGTGAACGCTTCGTGGGCCTCGAAAGAAGCCAACGGCGGCAGCCTGACCGGCGTCGGCGCCGGTGCTACCAGCTACGCTACGGGCGCACAGGCTTCGGCCAACCCGTTCTCGATCGCTGGCACCTACAACAACGGTCCGGCCGCCGCGATGCTGGCTTACGAGCGCAACGCCGTCGAATCGAAAGTCTGGTCGATCGCAGGTTCGTTCTCGGTGACCCCGGAACTGAAACTGATGGGTACCTACTCCCACCAGAACATGGAACACACCAACACCCAGCGTCCGACCATCAAGGGCGCCGAGATCGGTGCAACCTACGCTGTGGGCCCGGGCAAATTGCTGGCCGGCTTCGGTCTCAAGAAGCAGGACGAGAACTTCCGCCTGCACGACCTGATCACCCGCCAGTACTCGCTGGGCTATGAATACAGCCTGTCGAAGCGTACGTACCTGTACGTCGATGCTTCGCGCAAGACGAACATCTTCAGCCAGTCGACCGGCGCGGCTTCGGCCACCCCGACCGTCAACCACTACGACGTCGGCCTGAACCACTCGTTCTAAGCTGACGACGCGGGGGCAACCCCGCTGCTTCGCACCGCAAGGGCGGACCCGGGCAACCTGGTCCGCCCTTGTTACATCCGGCATCCGTTTCGATGATGCGGCAGCGGTACAGTGCCAACAGGAAATCTGTGCCGACCCATTGCTGTCGGTTAAAATGAATGGTCTACCCATCTCGCAAGCCGCACATGACCGCATCACTGGATTCCACCGCCATCGCCCAATACCTGGTCGACCATCCGCAGTTTTTCGTCGAGCACGCCGCCCTGCTGGGCGAAGTAAAACTGTCGAGCCCGCTTACGGGCCGTGCGGTATCGCTGCAGGAGCGCCAGATGGAAGTCATGCGCGACAAGTACCGGGTTCTGGAACTGCGCATGTCCGAGCTGGCGCGCCACGCCGAGGAAAACGTAGCCATCGCCAACCGTTTTCATGGCTGGACCCAGCAATTGCTGCGCACCCGCGCACACGATGCGATCCCGAGCGCCGTGGCCGACGGCCTGGTCAAGCATTTCATCGTGCCGCAAGCCACCCTGCGCCTGTGGAAACTGACGCCCGAACACGCCGACACCTGGTATACGAACGGCGTGTCCGAGGACGTGCGCCTGTTCGCCAGCAGCCTGCGCGCGCCCTACTGCGGTCCGAACAAGGAATTCGAAGCGGTGGGCTGGCTGGCCGGCGCCGAACCGGCCGAGGCGGACACGGTGCGCTCGACCGTGCTGCTGCCGCTGCGCACCGGCGGCAACGCCTTCGGCCTGCTCGTGCTCGGCTCTCCGGATCCGGAGCGCTTCAGCGCCTCGATGGCGACGGATTTCCTCGTCCACATCGGCGAGACGGCCAGCACCGCCCTCGCCCCACTGCTCGCCTGACATGGACGCGCCGGCCGACGACTGGACCGGCCGCTACCTGGCGGAGCTGAAAACGCAGCGCCAGTTGTCCGGGCACACGATCGCCGCCTACGGCCGCGACCTGGCCGAACTGGCCCGCCTCGCCAACCTGCCAAGCCAGGCCGGGTGGCCGACATTGACCCATTTCGACATCCGCCGCTTCGCCGCGAAACTGCATGCCGAGGGACAGAGCGCCGCGTCGATCGCGCGCAAGCTGTCCGGCTGGCGCGGCTTCTTCGACTGGCTGTCGCGCCAGCTGCCGTTGGCGGCCAACCCGGCCGACGGCGTGCGCGCGCCGCGCCGCCCCAAGCGGCTTCCCAAGGCACTGGCCGTCGACGATGCCGTACAACTCATGGAAAAGACGACGCCTGGCCATGCGGAACCGGCGCAGCTGTGCGACCGCGCCATGTTCGAGCTGCTGTACTCGAGCGGCCTGCGGGTGTCCGAACTGACTGGACTCGACGTCCACCACGTCCCCGCCAGGGATGGCCAGCCCGCCTCGCTCGGCTGGCTGGAACTCGACGCGCAGGAAGTGGTCGTGACCGGCAAGGGCAACAAGATGCGCCGCGTGCCCGTCGGCGGTCCGGCCCGCGCGGCGCTGGCAGCGTGGCTGGCCGTGCGCCCACCGGCACGCGACGGCAGCGCCGCCCTGTTCCTGTCGACGCGCGATACCCGCGTCAGCCCGCGCGTCGTGCAAAACCGCCTGAAGATCCATGCGCAAAAGGCCGGCATGCCCGTCCACGTGCACCCGCACGTGCTGCGCCATTCGTTCGCCTCGCACCTGCTGCAATCCTCGGGCGACCTGCGCGCCGTGCAGGAATTGCTGGGCCACGCCAGCATCACCTCGACCCAGATCTACACGTCGCTCGACTTCCAGCACCTGGCCGCCGTCTACGACAAGGCCCATCCGCGCGCCAAGCGCAAGTAAGCCGTACCCCGCCAGGCAGGCGCGGCATGGCGGGTGGTGACGATTCGCAAATTCCGGCATAATCTTCCGATTCTCCGCAGCCGGAACGGCTCACACCATTGGACAGCGACATATGGAATTGATCCCCAGCACCATCCTGACCGGCTTCCTCGGCGCCGGCAAAACCACGTTGCTCAATCGTATCCTGCAGGAAGAGCACGGCCTGCGCATCGCCGTCATCGAAAACGAATTTGGCCAGGAAAACATCGACAACGAAATCCTCGTGCAGGATTCGAGCGAGCAGATCGTCGAGATGAACAACGGCTGCATCTGCTGCACCGTGCGCGGCGACCTGATCGTGGCGCTGACCAATCTGGCGCGCAAGCGCGACGCCGGCGAGATCAGCTTCGACCGCATCGTCATCGAAACCACGGGCCTCGCCAATCCGGGCCCGGTGGCGCAGACGTTCTTCGTCGACGAGGAAGTGGGCGCCTACTATCTGCTCGACGCCGTCGTGACCGTCGTCGACGCGCGCCACGCCATGGACCAGCTGGACCGCCACGAGGAAGCGCAGCGCCAGGTCGGGTTCGCCGACAAGATCCTGCTGTCCAAGACCGACCTCGTGGATGCCGCCGCCGTCGACGCGCTCAAGGCGCGCATCCGCCGCATCAATCCGCGTGCACCGATCAGCACGTCGGATTTCGGCCGCGCCCCGATCGGCGACGTGCTCGACCTGCGCGGTTTCAACCTGAACGACAAGCTCGAACTGGACCCGGCCTTCCTCACGTCGGACGAAGCGCACGACCACGGCCACGATCACGATCACGATCATGACCACGTGCACACGGAAGCCTGCGACCACAGCCACGACCACAGCCACGACCACCATCACGGCCACCACAGCGACGACATCGCGGCCTTCGTATTCAAGAGCGAACGCGCCTTCGACCCCGAGCGGCTGGATCAATTCCTCGGCAGCATGGTCCAAGTGTTCGGCCCCAATATGCTGCGTTATAAAGGCGTGCTGTCGATGGCCGGCGCGGACCGCAAGGTCGTCTTCCAAGGCGTGCATCAAATCATGGGCAGCGACCTCGGTGCAAAGTGGGCGGATGGCGAAGCGCGCGGGAGTAAGATGGTCTTTATTGGTAAAAATTTACCGAAAGATGTCTTTATTCGCGGATTGGAACAGTGTTTGGTATAAACTACTCCGGTTCTATGGTGCTCTTTGCGCGGTCCGCCCTTCGCTCGGTATAGTTGACCTGCATGCACCCTGTGGTGAACGACTGGACAGCCCCTCCCGCACGGCCAGGCATGGGGCAGGCCCGGGAAACCGGGCCGTTACGGCAGCCGGCCGGCGCGCACCGTAACAACGGTAAGCGCTGAGTTAGCTGATAAAATGGAAACTCTGTCGTATCAAAGGTAAGTGAAGTCATGACTAAAACAACGAAACCGAATACCGTTGCGCAGCCCGAAGAACGCCTCCTGACGGAAGAAGAAATTCGGGCCATGAGCGACGACGACTACATGAACCCGGCCCAGCTGGCGTTCTTCAAGAACCGCCTGCAGGAACTCGAAAAGGAACTCCTGAAAAACGCAGGCGAAACGACGGAACACCTGCGCGAAACGGTGCTCGTTCCCGACCCGGCCGACCGCGCCACCATCGAGGAAGAGCATGCGCTGGAACTGCGCACCCGCGACCGCGAGCGCAAGCTGCTCAAGAAGGTCCAGCAATCGCTGGCATCGATCGACTCCGGTGAATACGGCTGGTGCGAAGAAACCGGTGAACCGATCGGTATCCCGCGCCTGATCGCCCGCCCGACGGCGACGCTGTCGCTGGAAGCCCAGCAGCGCCGCGAGCTGAAGCAGAAACTGTACGGTGACTGATCGCCGTGCACGCCAATGAAAAAGCATGCGCTCGCCGCATGCTTTTTTGTTTTTGGGGCCCGTGCCGGGCACGGGTTTGTGCGCACGAGTTATTTCCTATCAGATACACTGGCAAGATCGCCGACGACTTGACACAGCTCAGGCGTGCGCACGGTGTCATCCGCGCCGCCATGCTAATGTCTCGACCGGCAAATGACCGGGCGCCGCTGCGCGGCAGACAAGGACGTGATGGGGCTCTTCGATTTCCTGAAGAAAAAAGGCGACGCGCCGCTCGCGGGCGCGGGTGCGCGTCCGCGCCAGGACAATCCGCTCGCGGCCGGTCCCGTCACCCGGCTGGCGCTCGACACGGAAGCGGAACGCGAACGCCAGCGTGAAATCGCCCGCGCGACCGCCGCCAAGATCGACGAGATCGAACTGGAGATGACCTCCGCCATCTTCGACGACGACGCCTGGAGCGGCAACCGGCGTCCCCCGGCCGCCGCCGTATCGAGTACCGTCGGCGCCGCCGGCATGCCCCAGACCGACCAGAACACGGACATGCTGCTGGGCCCCGACGATTTACCGGACGCGGCCGCCGCGCCGTCCAGCGCCCACGTCGTCGAGGAAGCCGCGATCCTGTACGCCAACGACCAGCTCGACGCCGCCGCCCTGCTCCTGCGCACGAGTGTCCACGACAGCAACGGCGGCGCGGGCGAACGCCTGCCATGGTGGATGCTGTTCGACCTGTACCAGATCATGGGCCTGGACAGCGAGTTCGAAAGCATCGCGATCGACTACGCCAGCCATTTCGAGACGTCGCCGCCCACGTATCACCCGTTCGCGGAAACGTCGCGTGCGCTCGCCGGCCCCGCGCTGGACGGCCAGTTTTCCGGCGCGATTCCGACCGCGAGCCTGTCCGGCCGCCTGGACGACGGCGATGACGCCCGCGCACAGCTCGCGCGCGCGCAGGCGGCCTCGCCCAGTCCGCTGGTCCGGTTCGAATTCCAGGCGATTACCCAGGTGACGCCGCCGGGCTGCGCCCTGCTGCTGGAGGCGCTGCAGGCCCTGCGCAAGGCGGGACGCGAGCTGGTGCTGGCGGGCGCCGACCACCTCGTCGCCGTGCTGCGCCCGATGCTGGCCATCGGCGACCGCGGCGCCGGCGAAGCGCCCTGGTTGCTGCTGCTGGAATTGCTGCTGCTGACGAACCGCGAAAAGGATTTCGAGGAGACCGCAATGGATTACTGCGTCACCTTCGAAGTGTCGCCGCCCTCGTTCGAGGCGCCACCGCACCTGGCCGTCAGCCTGGCGGCCGCGAGTCTACCCCGGCACGTCGCGCAAGGCCCGGCGGCGGCAAGCGACCGCTTCCTGCTGCCGGCCGTGATCCGGGGCTCCAGCGCCGCGCTGCTGGCCGCCATCGCCGACCACGTGGCGGACCGCCCGGCCCTCGTGCTGGACGGCTCCCGGCTGGCCCGCATCGATTACGCGGCCGCGAACGCCCTCGCCGTGCATTTGCGCGCCCTGGCCCAGGATGGGCGCGACATCGTGCTGCGCGACCTGAACCACCTCGCCGCCGCCTTGCTGCGCTTGCTCGGCGTCGGCGAGCAGGTGCGCCTGTACGCGCACAAGTACTGACACCACCGGCGCGTATGCCGGATGTCAATTGATCGTTGGATATGATCCAGTCTTGCAATTTGATCTGACATCCCCACTTGCGGTGAGCAGATCAACCACGAGGCAAATATGGAACAATTTCACGGCACGACGATCGTCAGCGTACGGCGCGGCAATCAGGTCGCGCTCGGCGGCGATGGACAAGTCACCCTGGGCAACGTCGTCATGAAGGGCTCCGCGCGCAAGGTGCGCAAGCTCTACCAGAACAAGGTGCTGTGCGGCTTTGCCGGCGGCACGGCCGACGCCTTTACGCTGCTCGACCGCTTCGAAGCGAAACTGGAAAAACACCAAGGCAATCTGCTGCGCGCCTCGGTCGAACTGGCCAAGGACTGGCGCACCGACCGCGTGCTGCGCCGCCTGGAGGCGATGCTGCTCGTGGCCGACCGCGAAAAAACCCTGATTATCACCGGCAATGGCGACGTGCTCGAACCCGAGGATGGCATCGGCGCGATCGGCTCGGGCGGCGTCTACGCCCAATCGGCCGCCAAGGCCCTGCAGGAAAACACGGATTTCGCGCCGGCGGACGTGGTCAAGAAAGCGCTGACCATCGCAGGCGAACTGTGCATCTATACGAACATGTCGCACATCATCGAGACGCTGGACTGACCGGTCTCTCCCGCAAGCAAGCATTCATGAGCACACATATGAACATGACTCCGTCCGAAATCGTCTCGGAACTCGACAAGCACGTCGTCGGCCAGGCCAAGGCCAAGCGCGCGGTATCGATCGCGCTGCGCAATCGCTGGCGCCGCCAGCAGGTCGAGGAACCGCTGCGCCACGAGATCACCCCGAAAAACATCCTCATGATCGGCCCGACCGGCGTCGGCAAGACCGAGATCGCACGCCGCCTGGCCAAGCTGGCCGATGCGCCGTTCATCAAGGTCGAAGCGACCAAGTTCACCGAAGTCGGCTATGTCGGCCGCGACGTCGACACCATCATCCGCGACCTGATCGACATCGGCATCAAGCAGACCCGCGCCAGCGAAATGAAGAAGGTACGCCAGCGCGCCGAGGACGCGGCCGAAGACCGCATCATCGACATCCTCGTGCCGCCGGCGCGCGACTTCGGTTTCAACGTCAGCGGCGACAACAAGGAAGGCGGCGACGTCACGCGCCAGACCTTCCGCAAGCGCCTGCGCGAAGGCGCCCTGGACGACAAGGAAGTCGAGATCGACGTCACGGATGCCGCGCCGCAGATGGAAATCATGGCGCCGCCGGGCATGGAGGAAATGACGGAGCAGATCAAGTCGATGTTCGCCGGCGTCGGGGCGGGACGCAAGAAGCCCCGCAAGATGAAGGTGCAGGAGGCCATGAAACTGCTCGTCGACGAGGAAGCCGCCAAGCTCATCAACGAAGACGAGATGAAGCAGAAGGCGATCACCAACGTCGAGCAGAACGGCATCGTGTTCCTGGACGAGGTCGACAAGATCGCGTCGCGCTCGGAACACGGCGGCGCCGACGTCTCGCGCGCGGGCGTGCAGCGCGACCTGCTGCCGCTCGTCGAAGGCACGACGGTGAACACGAAGTACGGCATGATCAAGACGGACCACATCCTGTTCATCGCCTCGGGCGCGTTCCACCTGTCCAAGCCGTCGGACCTGATCCCCGAGCTGCAGGGCCGCTTCCCGATCCGCGTCGAACTGGAATCGCTGTCGATCGAGGATTTCAAGAGCATCCTGACCTCGACGGACGCCAGCCTGACCAAGCAGTACGAAGCCCTGCTGGCGACGGAAGGCGTCACGCTGGAATTCGCCGACGAAGGCATCCTGCGGCTGGCGGAGATCGCCTATTCCGTTAACGAGCGCACCGAGAACATCGGCGCGCGCCGCCTGTACACGGTGATGGAAAAGCTGCTGGAAGAGATCTCGTACTCGGCCACCGACAAGTCGGGCCAGGCGCTCGTCATCGATGCGGCCTATGTCAACGAACGGCTCGATGCGCTGGCGGTCAACGAAGACCTGTCGCGCTACGTGCTGTAAGGTCGGCACGGACCGGAAAGGAGGCGGCGATGGCAAACAAGGCATTGGCAACCCGGCAGAAGATGCGGCTGCGCATCGAGCCGACGCCGCCGATCAAACCCCGCAACCCGTTCGCCGGCTTCGCCAAGGCGCGCGCGGCCGGGTCGCACGACAAGCCCACGGCCAGCGAACGGCTGGCCGCCAAGCGTGCGCTCAAGAAGGCCAGGCTGGAGCCGGACGAGGATTGACCGGCTCCAGCGCCGGCGGTTCAGCGGTTCAGCGGTTCAGCGGTTCAGCGGTTCAGCGGTTCAGCGGTTCAGCGGCCGCTATTTTGCCGGCGCGATCAGCGGCTTGCCTTTTTCGACGAGATAGGTGGCGATGCCCGCCCAGCAGCGCCAGCGCAAAGACCGGCGTCGTTGTCATGCTCATTCCCGCCTCCCGCGTCACGCATCGGTGTCTGTCGATTAGACAGTGGCGTGGCGACGGCGCTGCATGGATTCCGGCATGTGTTGATGCGCATCAGGACGCTAAGCGGCCCCATCAAGCGGTCCCGCTCCGCGCGGGCGATGGTTGCCGCCTGGACTCGACATTTCTTGAACTGGCCTGCCTTCTTCTGTACATTCGTTAGCGCCGAGTTGACGAACAAAAGAGAGAAACGACAAACCCCATGAGCTCCCCCGACATGCTGCTGGACGTCCTGCGCGCCGAACTGCGCGCAGCCGGAATCACGTACAAGATGCTGGCCGACCGCATCGCGATGAGCGAATCGAGTATCAAGCGCATGTTCGGCCAGAAGGATATGACCCTGTCGCGCCTTGCCCAGATCTGCCAGGCGGCCGGCATTGCGATGGAGGATGTGCTGCGGCGCGCGGCCGATGCCAGGCCGCAGGCCGACACGCTGACCCTCGTCCAGGAAAACGCGCTGGTGGCCAATCCGCGCCTGCTGCTCGTCGCGATCTGTTGCCTGGGGCACTGGAGCCTGGAGCAAGTGGTCGAAACCTATCGTTTGACCGAACCCGAATGCATCGGCTTACTGGTGGAACTCGACCGGCTCGGCGTGATCGAACTCAAGCCGCTGAACCGCTACACGCTGCGGGTCTCGAACGCCTTCCGCTGGCTGCCGGACGGGCCGGTGCAGCGCTTCTTCCGCACGCACGTCGTCGAGGATTATTTCGCCGGCCGCTTCGACGGCGCCGGAGAAACCCTGATGTGCCTGCCGGCACGCCTGTCGCTGGCGAGCGCTGCCGAGCTGGCGGAAAAAATCCATCAGCTGGCCGGCGAGCTGGCGCGCATGCACCGCAACGACCGCCGCCTGTCGCCGCAGGAACGCGACGGTTTTACGTTACTGGTGGGATTTCGTTCGTGGGAATTTTCCGCGTTCACTGCACTCAGGCGTTGAACGCGGGCGCCGCTCACTGCGTGTTCGTCTGGCCGGCCGGATTGCCGGTCGCGCGGGTCTGCGGCGGCATCTGGACCGGGTTCGGCGGCGGATTGATCGGATTCGGATTCGCGGGCGGCGGATTGTCGTGCGCGCCGACGTCGCCCGGATTCGTCATCGACGGCTGAGCCTGATTCTGGGGCTGCACGGCGCCCGGCGCCATCGGCGGTTCGGGCACGGCCGGTTCAGGCACGGCCGCGCCGTTGCCCTGCGTCGGCTGCTCGGCCGGTGCGACCGTGATCTGCTGGGGCTGCGGGAAATTCGGCTGGGCATTCGCCTGCGGTGCGCCGGCCCCCGGCCCGCCCATCGACGCCGCGGGCTTCGTATCCGTGGCGAGGTCGACGCGCTTCATCACGCCGCCATCGGACAGCATCACGTAGCGCGGATGGACTTCCGCCAAGATGATGCCCGGCGCCACTTCCTTGCCCACCTTCAGCGCCTTCGGCGGCGAACCCTCGGCCACGATGATCGCCACGCTGCTGCGCCCGTCCGCCACGACACCCGTCAGCTGGTAATTGGTCGCGCTGGCCACGGCGACCTGGCCGCCGAACAGCGTGGCGGCCGCATCGATCGTCGGGTCCGGCAGCCCAGCCTGCGGCACCGCCGCGAGCGGGCGCTGGGGCGGCTGGTACAGCTGCAGGATCCAGTACGCGAGCGACGCCGCCAGCAGGATCATGCCCAACAGGCTCAGGAGTAAGGGCAAGCGCTTGTTCATCAGTTTCCTTGTCACTGCACCAACTGGTTGATTTCGATAATCGGCATCAGCACGGCCAGCACGATCAACAGCACGACGAGGCCCATGGCCAGGATCAGCACCGGTTCCAGCAAGCCGGCGATGGTCAGCGCGCGCCGCTCGAGGTCGGCCTGCTGCGAATTCGATGCCCGTTCGAGCATGGCCGGCAGCTCGCCCGTGATCTCGCCCGCGCGGATCATGTGCACCAGCATGGGCGGAAACAGCTTTTGCGCCGACAGCGCGCGCGCCAGGCCGACACCTTCGCGCACGCTGGCCGTCGCCTGCTCCACCAGTTCCTTCATCGCCACGTTCGACAACGTGTCGCGGCTCGTTTCGAGCGCGCGCAGGATGGGCACGCCCGATCCGGTCGTGATCGCCAGCGTACTGGCGAAACGGGTCGTGTTCAGGCTGCGCTCGAACTTGCCGTACACGGGCGCGTTCAGCAGCCACGTATGCCAGCGACGCTTGAGCACCGGGTTCTGCAGCGCGCGGCGCCACGCGAACCAGGCGGCGATGACGATCAATGCGACATAGATCCCGTAAGCGCGCGTAAAGTTCGACACGCCGAGCATGAGGATGGTCAGGAACGGCAGCTTCTGCTTGGTGTTGGCGAACACCGAGACGATCTGCGGCACGACATACGTCAGCAGGAAGATGACGATCGCGAACGCGACGACGGTGACGATGGCCGGATAGGTGAAGGCCAGGCGCACCCGCTGCACGAGGGCGTTGCGGCGTTCGATGTAGTCGGCCAGGCGCGACAGCACGCGCGACAACTGGCCGATCTGTTCGCCCGACGCGACGAGCGCGCGGTAGATCTCGGCGAAGTCGCGCGGATGGCGCGTCAGCGCGCTGGAGAACGATGCGCCGCCCATCACTTCCGAGCGGATCGACGCGATCAGGTCGCGCACGTAGGCACGCTCGGCCTGTTCCAGCAACGCCGTGAACGCCTGTTCGAGCGGCAGGCCGGCTTCCAGCAAGCTGGCGAGCTGGCGCGTAAACAGCGCGAGCTCGATCTGGGACAGGCGCTCGCCGAAGCCGCGCGCGCGCGCCGTCCCGCTCTCGTCGAGCTGAGACGCGATGGCCTCGACGGTGAGCGGCGTCAATCCCTGCAGGCGCAGGTCGGCGCGCGCGGCACGGGGGCTGTCGGCGTTCAGGACGCCCTTGCGGGTGACGCCGCCGGCGTCGACGGCTTCATAGCGAAATGCTGGCATCGATCAACCCGCCTTGGTCACGCGGACCAGTTCAGCTTCGGTCGTGATGCCTTCGTGCACCCAGCGCTCGCCGTCCTCGCGCATCGTCTTCATGCCGACTTTCAGCGCGGTGTCGCGGATCTCGGCCTCGGCGGCCTGGTTGTGGATCTGCGAACGGATGTGTTCGTTGGTCTCGAGCAGCTCGTACACGCCCACGCGGCCGTGGAAGCCCGTATGGCCGCAGCGATCGCAGCCGACCGCCACCCACTGCCCGCCTTCCTGGCGCTTGCAGTGGGAGCACAGCTTGCGCACCAGGCGCTGCGCCATTACACCCAGCAGCGACGACGACAGCAGGAACGGCTCGATGCCCATGTCCAGCAGGCGGGTCACGGCCGAGGCGGCGTCGTTCGTGTGCAGGGTCGCCAGCACCAGGTGGCCGGTCAGCGAGGCCTGCACGGCGATCTGGGCCGTTTCGAGGTCGCGGATCTCGCCGATCATGATGACGTCCGGGTCCTGGCGCAGGATCGCGCGCAAGGCTTTACCGAAGGTCATGTCGATGCGGGCATTGACCTGCGTCTGGCCGATGCCGGGCAGGTCGTATTCGATCGGGTCCTCCACCGTCATGATGTTGGTGGTCGTCGAGTTCAGGCGCGACAGCGACGCGTACAGGGTCGTCGTTTTACCGGAACCGGTCGGGCCCGTGACGAGCACGATGCCGTGCGGCTGGTTGATCAGCTTGTCGAACTGCGGCAGCATCTGCTCGCTCATGCCCAGGTGGCTCAGGTCGAGGCGGCCCGCTTCCTTGTCGAGCAGACGCAGCACGGCGCGCTCGCCGTGACCGGTGGGCAGGGTCGAGACGCGCACGTCGACGGGCTTGCCGCCGATGCGCAGCGTGATGCGGCCGTCCTGCGGCAGGCGCTTTTCGGCGATGTCGAGCTGCGACATGATCTTGATACGCGAGATCAGCGAGGCGTGGATGGCCTTGCGCGGCCGCACGATGTCGCGCAGCGCGCCGTCGATGCGGAAGCGCACGACGGACGTCTGCTCGAACGGTTCGATGTGGATGTCCGACGCGCCTTCGCGCAGCGCTTGCGTGAGCAGCGCGTTGATCATGCGGATGACCGGTGCGTCGTCGGACGATTCCAGCAGGTCCTCGATCGCGGGCACGTCCTGCAGCAGCTTGGTCAAGTCGAGGTCGGCGTCGAACTCGTCCGCGACCTGCGAGGCGTCGCCGCCGGCCGACTGGTACGCGGCGGCGATCGCCGATTCCAGTTCGGCGCGTTCCATCCGCCGCAACGTGACGCGCCCGAAGCGGCGCGAGATCTCGGCGATCGCCGCCGGCTTGGTCGCGTTCGAGACCAGCACTTCGACGGCTTGCGCCGGGTCGCCGTTGGAACGCGCCAGCACGCCGTAATCTCGTGCGAATGCGAAGGGCAGCAAGTTGTTCATCGTCTATCAGTTCGTTGGGGTCGGTGTCACCGGCCGATACTCGGGTTGCGCTGGCTGCACCGGACGGAATTCCGGTACGGCCGGCTGGACGCCCGGCTGGGCCGGAGCCTTGGGCTGGAGCGTGTCCGGTCCCGTGGCGGCGCCCGGACGCGCGGCGACGGGCGCCGGCGGCGGCATCGCGGCCATCGCGCCGCCCCTCGGCGGCTGGCCATTGGTCAGCTTGGGCAGCATCGGTGCGCCGAGGTTCTTCAGCAGCACGGTGTCATCGGCCGGTTGCAACATCTCGCCGGCGGCGTGCATGTATTCGTAGCGGTCCATCGAGATGCTGTCGTTCTGCTCCTTGCTGCGCACCACGACCGGGCGCAGGAACACCATCAGGTTGCGCTTGGCGCGGGTCCGCGTGCGGTACTTGAACAGGTTGCCGATGATCGGAATATCGCCCAGTCCACGCGTCTTTTCGTTGTTCTCGGATTCGTCGTCCGAGATCAGGCCGCCCAGCACGATGATCTGGCCATTGTCTGCCAGCACATTGCTTTCGATCGCGCGAACGGTGGTCACGATGCCCGACGCCGAGCTGACGGAATTGTCGATCCCCGAATTCTCATGGTAGATCGACAGCTTGATGGTACCGCCTTCGGAAATCTGCGGGCGCACCTTCAGCAGCAGGCCCACGTCCTTGCGGTCGACCGTCTGGAACGGATTGCTTGCCCCGCTCGCGCCCGTCGTGAAGGAACCGGTGATGATCGGTATGTTCTGCCCGACCTTGATCGTTGCCAGCTCGTTGTCCAGGGTGATCATGTTCGGTGTGGACAAGATGTTGGCGTGTCCCGTGCTTTCGAGGGCATGCGCGATCGCGCCCAGGCCCAGCTCGCCGTTCACCTGCTTGAAGAGGCCGATCGACAGGCCGGTCGGCGTCGGGATCGAACTGCCGGTCGTGCTGCCGGACGAGCCGCTGATGCCCGTCGCCGCGGCCAGCGCCAGGTTGACGATGTTGTTGCTGCTGCCGCCGAGGCTGAACGACTGCAGGCCGCCCACGCGGTAGCTGCTGTTGTTGTTGCCGGTCAGGCCTACCCACTGCACGCCGAACTCGGACGCATCGGTCGACGTGACCTCGACCACCAGCGCCTCGATGTAGACCTGGGCGCGGCGCACGTCGAGCTGGTCGATGACGGCGCGCAGGTTGCGGTACACGGCGTCCGACGCTGTGATGATGAGGCTGTTGGTCGACGCATCGGCCTGGATGAAGCCGGAACCCTGGCCGCCGCCGGCACCGCCGGCCGTCGCCTGGCCCTGCTGGGCGAAGCTGCCGCCCGTGCCGCCCATACCGGTGCTGCTTTGCTGCCCTTGCTGGCCGCCGAGCGCACCGGCGCCGGTGCCCGTGCCGCCCGTGGTGCTGGACTGGATCGAGCCGCCCGACGTGCCCTGCTGCTGCACCGGCACGGCCGACGCATCCTGCGACACGACGGCGCGCAGCGTCTGCGCGACCTTGCTGGCATCGGCGTTCTTGAGGTAGACCACGTGGATGTTGCCGAGTTCGGCCGTCGGCTGGTCGAGCTTGGCGATCAGGTTCTTGGCCATGTTCGCGCGGGCCGGGGACGGCGCGCGCACGATGACGGAATTGGTGCGCGGATCGGCCAGTACGGTGACGCGGCCCGCATCGCCGCCGGCGGCCGGCTCCATCAGGCGCGTGACGAGCGTGGCGACGTCGCTGGCGATGCCGTTGCGGATCGGGATCACGTCGAGGTCGCCGGTGGCCGGGCCATCGAGCGCGGCGATGATCTTCGACAGGCGGCGCAGGTTGTCGGCGTAATCCGTGATCACGAGGCTGTTGTTGCCCGGATCGGCCATGATCGAGTTGTTCGGCGAGATCAGCGGGCGCAGCACGGCCGTCAGGTTCGCGGCCGATTCGTGCTGCAGGCGGTAGACCTGCGTGGCGATCTGGTCGCCCTTGGCCTTCGAGCCGCCGATGCCGACCTGCGTGGGCGACGATTGCAGCTTCGCTTCCGCTTCCGGCACCACCTTGGCATAGCCGTCGCCGGTGACGACCGCATAGCCCTGCAGGCGCAGCGCCGAGGTCAGCAGGCCAAAGGCCTGGGCCTTGGTCAATGTTTTTTCCGACACCAGGGTCAACGTGCCCTTGACGCGGGGGTCGATGATGAAGGTCGTTCCCGTGTAATGGCCGACCGCCTTGATGACGGATTCCATGTCGGCGTTGACGAAGTTGAGCGCGGCGCCGCCGCCGTCCTGGGCGAAAGCGGGCACGACAGTGACGCTTGTTCCGACGAGGCAGCACACCATGGCGGCGGCCACGATGCGGCGCAGGGCTGGAGGTTGCTTGGTGCTACGGAGGTTTGTTTTCATCATCTGAACTCTAACGCGATTATGTTCTTGCCGTTCACCATACGCCGTTGACCCAGCAGGTTGAGCAGGTTGCCCAGCGTGTCTTCGTATTTGTCGGCCGCCGCTGCCTGTCCCGAGAAGTGCAGGCGACCATTTTCTAATGCTCCACTACCAGACAGCAAAAGTGCCCCGCTCACGGTACGCAGTATCACGTCGGCCCGCTGGCCGTGCCAGTCCATGGCCATCTCGTAGGTGCCGAGCGGTTTGATCGGACTCATGCGCGATCCCATGTCGGTCATCGCGAGCACCGTGCGTCCGCTCACCGCGACCGTATTGCCCTGGCGCGCAATGTCCAGCAGGTTCCACGACAGCCTGATCGTGCCCGACAGCGCGAGCGTGTTCAGGGGCGCGCCCAGGCCGGCCAATCCCGCGGCCGGCAACAGCAGCTGGCCCGCGCTGACCTGCCATTGCGACCAGCTGCCGCTGACGTGCACCGGCTGCGCCAGCGCCTGGCCGTTGGCCAGGTCCATGCTGACATCCCCGAACAGCACGAGCGGCGACAGGCGCCACGTAAAGCGTCCGGGCAGCAGCGGCGTGACGGATCCGCCCTCGCCCGGCGCGCCGCCCACAAAGGCTGAGCCGCGCCAAAGCGTACCCTGCGCATCCCCCAGAGTCAAACGGCCGCCGGTCTGGCGTTCGACCATCGGACCGAGCCAGGCCGCCGGCAGGAACGCCAGCACGGTGACGAGCACCGTCAACACCGTCAGCGCGATCCAGACGAGCGCGCGCCTCATTGACCGCTGCCGGTGTTCTGGCGCAGCGTCAGGCTGGCGTCGACCTGGCCGGCGGCGGGCAATGCGGTAACGGTGGCGTCCTGCACCAGCAAGCGGTTGGCACGGCGCTGCTCGTCCAGCCAGGTGACCAGGTTGGCGAACGCCACGTTGTTCAGCTGCAGCTTGATGTATTCGCCGTTCATCGACAGCGATTGCGGCGTCAGGCCGCGGCCCGACAGGCCGCTGTTGACGGCTTCGCGCGTGAGCGGCACGACGTGCGTTTCGGGCGCCTGCGCGAGTGCGGTCGCTTCCTGGGCCATGGCCTGCAGTTCGGCGGCCTGCTGGCGCAGTTGCGGCAGCGCGCGGCGCAGCTGGGCGCGGCCTTCGATGGCCGGATCGACCAGCAGCAGATACAGCAGCGCGGCCAGCACGACGGCGCCGCCGACCGCCAGGAAACGGCGTTCCTGCTCGGTGCGCGCGAGCCAGAGCGCCGTGGCGCGCTCGCGGTACTGGGCGATGGTGGTGGCGATGCTCATGGTTTGGCTCCCGTGCTGCGGATGACCCAGTTGCCCGGCGTGCCTTCTTCCAGCGTGAGCCGGCGCGTGGCCAGGGCCGTGCGCAACTGCCCGGTCAAACCGGGGTCGACCGTTTCCGGTTTGACTTTGACGATCAACGCGCGTTCGCGGTACTCCATTGATGTAATTCCAACCGGGCGGCCGAGCGAGCGCGTCGCTTCGCCCAGCGCCGACGCCAGGTAAGTGAATTCGTCGGGCGCGACGTCGCCCGTGTTGGCGCGCGCCCGCGCGACGTTCTGGCGCATCTGCAGCACCGGATCGAGGATCGTCGTCTCGCGCGGATAGGCGTTGCGGAAGGTCAGCGTCATCGACTGGCGGATCGTGTTGGCTTCGCGGCGCAGGCGCAGCCAGTCGACGTTCAGGCCGATCAGGTTGACGGCAATGGCCAGCGCCGCCAGGGCGATCGGCCAGCGCCAGCGGCGCCAGTCGCGTGTCGGGCTGCCTGCCGCACCGAGGCCGCTCACGAGGTCCAGCGCGGTGGTCTTGGAGCCGGCGATCCAGTGCGTCCAGTCGTCGGTTTCCAGCGTGATGCCGGGACCGGCGTCCTGCGCCAAGGCCTGGTATTCGCCGAGCTGGGCGAGCGGCACGTACAGCACGAGCGGGGCGTCGCCGCTGAAGGCGCGCGCCGTCTGCAGCACGACGGCCGGGGTGGCGTCGAGCGCGAGGCCGAAGCCGTGGAACAGGCTCTGGCGCAATGTGAGTTCGACACCGGAAATCGCGGCCGCGACACTGCCCGGCTGCAAAGGCAGGCACAGTTGCGCGGGCACGGCGGTGACTGAACGCGCGCCCTGGGCCAGCAGGCTCTTGACGATGGCTTCCAGCCAGTCGCGCTCGACGACGGCGATCGAGCGCGTGCCGTCGGGCTGCTCGGGCGCGGCCACGAGCACGGCATCGAGCGGATCGCCCAGGATGTGTTCCTCGACGAGGCCAGGCAGCGCGGCTTTCAGGCGCGCGCCGGACAGCGGCGGCGCCTGCACCGACAGCAGGCTGACGTCGGCGGCGGCCAGCAGCAGCACGATGCGGCGGCTCGTGCCGACCAGGTCGCCCAGGTTGCGCAACGCTCCTTCGCCGTGCTGGTCGATCGCGCCGCCATCGGTGATGAGGGCGAAGCGGCACAACGCATGTTCACCTTCGGCACGCGCGGGATGCCGGATATAAAGTGTGCTCAAACTGTCTCGCTTTCTCGATCTCTTGTTGGTCTTTTTAACATGCCCTGCGCTGTCCCTCGAGACTTCCTTAACCTTTTTTAATACTGGCGAATCCACACCACCTTCGGCCCGCCACCCGCCACCAGCGCCGGCGACCGGTGGATCAGCGCCTGCGCGTCCAGTGCGGCCCGGTCCAGGCGGATGCGCGTGTCGACCAGGAACCAGTCGCTTTTCACGGCATACGAACCTTCCGTCAGCGGGCGGCTTTCGCTATTGACCTGCGACGCAAAATACGTCGTCTCACGCCACGCCGCCTGCTTGCGCCGCACGATCAGCGTGTTCGCCTCCGACACCGACATGTTCGGCACGAGGGCCGCCAGCACTTCCGCGGGCGCCGTGTTCACGTTGACCGGCGTGGTCTCCGGCAGCACGGTCACGAACGGCCGCAGGCGTTCGACGACCGCGAGGGTCACGCCCTTTACGGTCAGCAAATCCTCCACCTCCAGGATCTTCACCGGCGCCCCGATCACCGGGGTGGCCTGCACCTGCTTCGCCGGATCGTCATTGTCCTCGCCGGCCGTGACCGGCAACCCGGCCGCCACGAACGTCGCGATGCGCCGCGCCAATCCCGTATCCAGCTGCAGATTGCGCAGCAGGCGCTCGAAAATGTCGATCTGCGAATCGCTCAGCTGCCCCTTGCCCAATCCGAGGTTGCGCAAATTGTAACGCGAGCATGCGTCGGTAATGCTACCGGACAGGCTAGCATCGAAAGTTTCTCCTTCGACCCGCTCGCGCTCGACGTACTGGTCGAGGCGGGTGTCCGCCAGCGGCGTCGCCCACACCTGGTCGAGCGACGTGTACTGGCGGTGGTCGACGCCGTCCTGGAACAGGACGAGCGTCGCCCAGTCGAGTGCGCCGCGCAGGATCCACTTGGTCTGCAGGTGCAATCTCTGGTTTTCCATCGAGCGCACCTGCACCTGCTGCTGCCAGAACAGGCTGGCGACGATGGAAATGGCCAGCGTGGTCAGGAGCAGCGCGGTGATCACGGCCACGCCGCGTTCGCGCCCGGGACGTTGCCGCCGCAATCTCATGGCTCCCCCAGCAGGAAGGATTTGACCAGCGGCGCCTGCAGGCCCTGGGCCAGCAAGGCCACCTGCATGCCGGTCGGTTCGTTGGTCGGCTGCTGCGGCGCCACCTGGCCGGGCTGTTGCGGCGGCGCGGCCGGGGCCTGCGCCGTGCCCGCCGCATTCGCGCCGGGATCGACGCCGCCCTGGCGCCACGAATTATTCAGCCAGGTCGCGACCTGCATCCCCGTCACGCCGGCCTGCAAGGCCACGGCCGCGTTGCTGTCGGTATCGCTGGTGACGGCCTGCCACAGGGCGTCGAGCTGGATCAGGTCGCGCGTCGGCGGCGATTCGCGCCGGATCAGCGTGCCGTTGACGATGCGGTAGGCCACCACCTGCAGGCGCGACGGCTGGTTTTCCGTGAACACTTCGCGCACGAGCGTAAAACGGTCGGCGCCGATGAGGAGATAGGGCCGCTGGTCGACGACGTCGCGCTGGGCGATGTGCTCGCAGTCGCTCTGCATCTGCGCGAACGCCAATTGCATGCCGCGCGTCGTTTCCATCTGCTGGGTGAGGGCCACGCGCGCACGCACGATGCTGTCCAGGCCGCGCCAGCCGAGCACGGCCACGATGGCCAGGATGCTGATCGCCACCAGCAGCTCCACGAGGGTGAAGCCGCGCGCACGGTTGACACGTCGCGTCAAGGTCATCATCGCCACGGTTTCAATACGAGTTGCACCAGCTTGACGATACGCCGGTTGGGGTTTTCGATGTCGAACACGGAGACCTCGACCCGGCGCAGGCGCGGGTTCGGGCTGGCGATGACTTCTTCCTGGCACACGAGGTGCAGGTCGCCCTGCGGGCAATCGAAGCCGTGCTTGCCGATGTCCGGGAATTCCTTGCCGAGGCGGATCTGCACGAGGCGGTTCTCGGCCGACCACGTCGCCATCATCGAGGCGCGCAGGCCGCTGCTGTTCGCGGTCAGGCTGCCGACGGCGCGCAGGCCCGCGCCCAGCGCCGTGCCGACGATGACGAGGGCCACGAGCACTTCCAGCAGCGTGAAGCCGCGTTGCCGGTCCGGGAATCGCATGCGCATCCTGTCGCTCATCGGCTGGCTCATTCCACGGTGAAGTGTCCGACCCCGTCGGCGCGGATGGCGACGCGGTCGTTGCCGCTGGCGAGGGTAAGCACGAACGGCTTGTCGACCGGTTCGTTGCCGAACGTGATGCGCAGCGGATTGAGGGTCCCGGCACTGGTGGGATCCAGCAGCAGGGTCAGCGGGGCATTCTTGAAGTCGCGCTCGCGCAGCAGGTCGTCTTTCACGATCGGTTCCCAGCGCGTTTCGGTGCGCACGAGGAAGTGGTAGCGCTCGGGCGTGGCCTCGAAGGCGACGAGGCGGTTGCGCACGATGGCCTCGTCGCGCGCCAGCTGGAGCAACAGTGCGAGGCGCTGCGCCTCCTTCTGCAGGTCCTGGTGCGGACTCGGAATGGCGTTGAGGCTGGCCAGCCCGAGCGTGATGCCGATGATGACCATCACGACCATGATCTCCACCAGGGTGAAGCCGCGGTGGTCCGGCAATCCGGGCCGGCGCGGCAGGCTGCGCGCGCGCTTGGTCATCGACGTATCGGGATTATTTGTTGTCCCACGAGCCGATGTCGGCATCCTCGCCGGTGCCGCCCGGCTGGCCGTCCGCGCCCAGCGAGAATATGTCGACCTCGCCATGCAGGCCAGGCGACAGGTACTGGTAAGGCGTACCCCACGGATCCTTGGGCAGCTTGTCGAGGTAGCCGCCTTCCTTCCAGCCGTTGGCGGCCGGGCCGCTGGTCGGCTTCTGGACGAGCGCCTGCAGGCCCTGCTCGGTGGTCGGATAGCGCTGGTTGTCGAGCTTGTACAGCTTGAGCGCCGACATCAGCGTGGCGATGTCGACCCGGGCCGCGGCCACGCGCGATTCGCCGGTGCGCCCCAGCAGCTTGGGCACGACGAGCGCACCCAGGATGCCGATGATGACCACGACGACCATGATTTCGACGAGGGTGAAACCACCCTGGCGGCGCTGCCGTGCGAAACGATGCTTTAAGTTCTGCATAGATGTGAAGGTTGTGGTCGAAAAAGCAGTATAAGGCCGAACAAGGCCGAATGCCGTCAAAACAATCTTGGAAAATTTTCCAACTCGTTCGGAAAATTGTCCAATTGTAAGATACCCGACACGGAATGGACACCTTCGACGCGTGCACGACCGGGCGGGGGCGGTCTATTCTACGCCAGGGCGTCCCGCGCATACGGGGCAGCACGGGTTGCGCGCCACGCCGATCTCGGTCCATTCCATGGCGCGCGCGTCCAGCATCTGCAACCGGCCCGCCAGCGAACGGCCGCTCCCGGCCAGCACCTTGAGCGCTTCGGCCGCCTGCATGGCGCCGATGATGCCCACCAGCGGCGCGAACACGCCCATGGTGCTGCACGCGATTTCCTCGAACTTGCCGTCCTCCGGGAACAGGCAGGCATAGCAGGGCGACGCCGGGTCGCGCACGTCGTACACCGAGATCTGCCCGTCGAAACGGATCGCCGCGCCCGCGACGAGCGGGACGCCGGCGGCAACGCAGGCACGGTTGACGGCATGGCGGGTGGCGAAGTTGTCGCTGCAGTCGAGTACGACATCGGCAGCGCGCACGAGTTCCCCTAAACGCGCGGCATCGGCGCGCTCGCGCAAGGCGACGACCTCGACGTCGGGATTGATCTGATGCAGGGCTTCACGGCCGGACTCGACCTTGGGCTGGCCCACGCGCGCCGTCGTGTGCATCACCTGGCGCTGCAGGTTCGTCAGGTCGACGGTGTCGTCGTCGACGAGGGTCAGGCGCCCGACGCCGCTCGCGGCAAGGTATAGCGCGGCCGGCGAACCGAGGCCGCCGGCGCCGATCACGAGCGCGCGCGCGCGCAGCAGGCGGTCCTGGCCTTCGATGCCGATCTCGTCGAGCAGGATATGGCGCGAATAGCGCAGCAGCTGCTGGTCGTTCATCGCCAGCCTCTTTCCATCGTCGCGGCGCGCATCATTTCTTCGGCACGGGCGTCTTGAGCTCCAGGGCCGGCGGCTTCGCGCCGTCCTTGATGTCGGCCGGCTTCGGTTCCTGCCCCGGCAGCCTGGCCGGCGCCGGCTTGTCCTCGTCCGGATCGGCCTTGGCCAGTTCCACCTTCAGGCCCTTGAAGTGATTGAGGGCCTGCGCCAGCTGGAAATCGTCCTTGGCGCCGAATTCGAGCGGCTTGGCGTTCTTCATCGCGGCCACGGTGAACTGCTCTTCCTCGAGCTCGTCGCGGCGCGACTTGGCGCTGGCGCTCTTGCTGCCGGCCGCCTCGTTGGTCAGGTGGTGATCCAGGTCGGCCTCGCGCACGCGCACGGCGTTCAGGCCGTCGCCGTCCGGCGTCTCGTCGACCTTGAGGTCGGGCACGATGCCCAGCGCCTGGATCGAGCGGCCCTTGGGCGTGTAGTAGCGCGCCGTCGTCAGCTTGACGGCCGTGTCGGGTGTCAGCTGGCGCAAGGTCTGCACGGACCCCTTGCCGAAAGTCTGGCTGCCCATCACGATGGCGCGCTTGTAATCCTGCAGGGCGCCGGCGACGATTTCCGAGGCCGACGCCGAGCCCGTGTTGACCAGCACCACCATCGGCACGGTTTTCAGTGCGGCCGGCAGCTTGGCGAGCGGATCGGCGCCCGGCTTGACGGCATAGAATTCGCGCCGCCCGTAAAACGTGGCGTTCGAATCGGACAGCTGGCCCTTCGTCGAGACGATCACGTCGTTCGCCGGCAGGAACGCGGCCGAGACGCCGATCGCACTCGGCAGCAGGCCGCCCGGATCGTTGCGCAGATCGAGCACGAGTCCCTTGATGTTCGGGTTGCGCGCGTATAAATCCTTCAGCTTGTCGGCGACCTCGTCGAGGGTCTCTTCCTGGAACTGGTTGATGCGCAGCCAGGCATAGCCCGGCTCGATCATCTTCGCCTTGACGCTGGCCACGTGGATTTCCTCGCGCACGATGGGCACGACCCAGGGCGCGTCGGCGCCGCGGCGGGCGATGGTCAGCATCACCTTGCTGTGCGGCTCGCCGCGCATGCGCTTGATGGCGTCGTCCAGCGACAGGCCTTTCACCGGCACGTTGTCGATGCGGGTGATCAGGTCGCCGGCCTTGATGCCGGCGCGGTAGGCGGGCGAATCGTCGATGGGCGATACGATCTTGACGTAGCCGTCCTCCATCGCGATCTCGATGCCGAGGCCGACGAAGCGGCCCTGCACCTCTTCGCGCATCTCGGCGAAGTCCTTCTGGTCGAGGTAGACGGAGTGCGGATCGAGCGAGTTCACCATGCCGGCGATGGCGTCGGACAGCAGCTTCTTGTCGTCGACCTTCTCGACATAATCGCTCTTGATCAGGGCATACACGTCGGCCAGCTGGCGCAGCTGGTCCAGGGGCAGCGGGGCGTCGCCGCCCTTTTGCGCCAGCGCCGAGTACTGGACCGAGGCGGCCACCCCGGCCACCATGCCGAGGCCGATCAGACCGAGGTTCTTGAGTTTCTTGCCCATGCTTGTTCCTGGATTATGCTTCCGGAAATTAGAACCTGACCCAGCTCGACGGATCGAACGCTTTTCCGAGATGCCTGAGCTCAAAGTATAGCCCCGATTCCTCGTTGCCGCCGGTATTGCCCGCACTGGCGATGACGTCGCCCGGCTTGACCGCGTCGCCGGCCTGTTTCATCAGCGTCTGGTTGTTTCCATAGATCGACAGGTACTCGCCGCCATGGTTGATGATGATCAAATTACCGTAGCCGCGCATCCAGTTGGCGAACACGACACGCCCGGCCGCGATGGCGCGCACGTCGGTGCCTTCCGGCGCCTTGATGAACATGCCGCGCCACGTCGGCCCGTCGCCGCGCTTGGCGCCGAAGCGGGCGGCGATCTTGCCGGAGATCGGGGCCGGCAGGCGGCCGCGCAGGCTCTCGAACGCGCCGCTCGGCAAGTCGGCGGCGAGCGCGGTGTCGGCGCTGCGCTGCGGCGCTTCCTGTTTCGGCGGCTCCTCGGCCACCCGCGTCTCGTCGGGTTCCGGTTTCGGTGGCGGCAACGGCTTGACGGGCCTGCCGGTCTTGGCCGCTTCCCTGGCCGCTTCACGCGCCAGGCGTTCGCGCTCTTCACGCTGCGCCCTGGCCCGCGCCAGCGCGCGTGCCTTCGCTTCGGCGGCCGCTTTCGCGCGCGCGGCGGCGAGCGCCTGCTGGCGCTTGCGCTCGGCCGCGGCCGCGATTTCCTGTTCACGGATCAGGCGCGTCAGGCGATCGACGAGGCCGCTCATGCGCTGCTCGTCCTGCGCGAGGCGGCTCGCCTGCTTGCGCTGGTCCGTCAGCTTGCTCGACAAATTCGCCAGCAGGGTGGCGCGCTTGCCCTTTTCTTTTTCGAGCAGCGCCTTCTGCGCCTTCTGCTCTTGTGCAATTTCTTCCAGCTCGTCCTGGGCGTTCTGCGCCTGGGCGTGATTCGCCTCGACGGCCGCCAGGTTGGCACGCAGGGAATTCAATAATCTGGCTTGCGCCTGCGACACATAGGCCATCATCTGCAGGTCGCGGTTGATACGGTTCGGGTTATCGCCCGACAGCAGCAGCTTGATGCGGTCCTCGTTGCCGGCGACATAGTGCTCACGCAACAGCTTAGCCAGTTGGCGCTTCTGGGCCGCGATGGTATTGCCGAGACGCTCCTCTTCCGTCGCGAGATCCTTGAGCTTGGCATTGGTGGCCGCCTGCTCGTCGGCCAGTTCGTGCAGCGAGCGGTTGGCGTCGGAAATCGCTCCTTCCGACTCGGCCAGCTCGTCGGCCGCGTCTTCCTTTGCGCTCTCGGTGCGGGTGATGTCCTTCTTGAGGGCACTGAGCTTTTGCTGGATACCGGCGCGCGCCGCCTCGGCGGCGGCTTTCTGCTTGCTGCGCTCGGTCTGGCGCGGCGCCGCCTGCGCGCTGCCAAAGGCGAACGCGCATGCGAGCAGGCCACACAACAGCTTGCCGCGGACGGACAGGCCCGCGGACGTCGACTTCACGAAGGAAAGCAAGACTTACTTCGCCTTCCCTTGGTTGGCCACGGCGGCCATGGCGGCCGCGATCGCGTCCTGGTCGCCCAGGTAGTAATGGCGGATCGGCTTCAGGTCCGCGTCCAGCTCATACACGAGCGGGGTGCCGTTCGGGATGTTCAGGCCGACGATGTCGCTGTCGCTGATGTTGTCCAGCATCTTGATCACGGCGCGCAGGCTGTTGCCGTGGGCCGAGATCAGGATCTGCTTGCCGGCGCGGATGGCCGGGGCGATTTCCTCGTCCCAGGCCGGCATCACGCGGGCGACCGTGTCTTTCAGGCATTCGGTCAGCGGGATCTGCGCCTTGTCCAGGCCGGCGTAGCGCGGGTCGTTGAACGACGTGCGCGGATCATTGGCTTCCAGCGCGGGCGGCGGCGTGTCGTAGCTGCGGCGCCACACCAGCACCTGCTCGTCGCCGAACTTGGCGGCGGTCTCGCCCTTGTCCAGGCCCTGCAGGGCGCCGTAGTGGCGCTCGTTCAGGCGCCAGTCGTTCTTGACCGGCAGCCACATCATGTCCATCTCGTCCATCGCCAGCCACAGCGTGCGGATCGCACGTTTCAGGACCGAGGTATAGGCCAGGTCGAAGGTGAAGCCGGCTTCCTTCAGCAGGCGGCCGGCGGTCTTGGCTTCGTTGACGCCTTTTTCGGTCAGGTCGACATCGGTCCAGCCGGTGAAACGGTTCTCGAGGTTCCAGGTGGACTCGCCGTGGCGCATGAATACGATTTTGTACATAGGTGCTTTATAGAAAAAAGTGAGCAGGAAATACCGATCCGACTTCTATTTTATAATGCGATGATTCAGTTCAACCAACGGAACCTTCGTGAAATTCATCATCGACCATTTCATCACTGTTGCGATCGCCGTCCTGTCGGGTGGCGCGCTGCTGTGGTTATCGCTGGCGCCCCGCGGCCGCCAGGCCTCGCCGCTGCAGGCCACCCAGATGATCAACCGCGGCAAATCCACCGCCGTGATCGATGTGCGCAGCGCCGACGAGTTTGCCGCAGGGCACCTGCGCGACGCCAAACACATTCCGCTGTCAGACTTGGGCAATCGTACCGGCGAGCTGGACAAATCGAAAGTCAAGACCATCATTGTCGTCGATCAAGACGGCAAACACGCCAATAAAGCGGCGCGCCTGTTGAAAGCGGCAGGGTTCGAAGATATCTATGGTCTGGAAGGCGGCACTGCGGCCTGGACGGCTGCCGGCCTGCCCCTGATCAAATAATTGGAAAGGATACTGCCATGACAGCCCATGTCGTTCTCTATCACACTGCCAGCTGCCCCTACTGCGTACGCGCCGAGCGCCTGCTGGAAGCCAAGGGCGTGACCGACATCGAACGCATTCGCGTCGACCTTGATCCGGAACAACGTGCGATCATGATGCAGCGCACCGGCCGTCGCACCGTGCCCCAGATTTACGTGGGCAATACCCATGTGGGCGGCTTCGACGATCTGTACGCCCTCGACCAGGCGGGCCGGCTGGACCCACTGCTCAACGGCGCTGCCGCCTGAGAATGCGCAGGGGCGCCAGCCCCGCTTCTATTGAAACCGAATTGGTTTTGATACAATTGCCGGCGCCTTGACAAGTCAAAGCACCTCGAATGGCAGGATGATGCCGTTCTTCTTAAAAATTACACGAAAGCGTTCCATGGCTGACGAAAACCTGCAACCCGTATTCCAAATCCAGCGTATCTACCTGAAAGACCTGTCGCTGGAACAACCGAATTCCCCGGCAATCTTCCTGGAGCAGGAAGCCCCGACCATCGAGGTCTCGCTGGACGTCGGCGCCGAAGGCATCGCCGATGGCATCTACGAATCGACCGTCACCATCACCGTGACCGCCAAGGTCAAGGACAAAGTTGCTTTCCTGGCCGAAGGCAAGCAGGCAGGCATCTTCGAAGCCCGCAACATCCCGGCCGACCAGATGGATCCGCTGCTCGGCATCGGTTGCCCGAACATCATCTATCCTTACCTGCGCGCCAACATCGCCGACGTGATCACCCGTGCCGGTTTCCCGCCGGTCCACCTGGCCGAGATCAACTTCGAAGTGTTCTACCAGCAGCGTCGCCAGGCGCTGGCCGAGCAGGCTGCCGCAGCAGGCACGCCGGCTGGCAACCAGTAATATCCCGGGCGTCCCGCGCCGCCCCTTCCGGGCGGGGCCGGACGCCTCGTTTCATTGACGCGCTTTTGCCGACACGCTTCGTGCCGGTCGATCCAGCCCGGCCTCAGCGTGCATCGTCTTCAAAGGCCCACATGCGCCCCATCCGTTTCCGCCATCGACTCATCGCAGGCAGCCTGCTGCTGCTGATATCGTGCGCGGCCGCCGCGTTCGATTTCAAGACAGTCGGCGCGCATTCCGTGATCCTGTACGAGGCGCCGTCCACCCGCAGCGGCAAGTTGTTCATCGCTCCCAGCGGCATGCCGGTCGAGGTCGTCCTCAGCTATGGCGACTGGGTCAAGGTACGTGACGCCACCGGCGACATGGCCTGGACCGAAGCGAGAAACCTGTCGGCCAGGCGCAACGTCATCGTGCGCGTGGCCTCCGCCAAGGTGCGCGCCGCGCCCGAAGACAATGCGCCCGTCGTGATGACGGCCGAAAAGAACGTCCTGCTCGAGCTCGTCGATCCGGAAGCCGGCAACTGGGTGCGCGTGCGCCACCGCGACGGCATCAGCGGCTACGTCAAGGCATCCGACATCTGGGGCATCTAGCCCGTCCTCCCATGCACGAACCGAAATCACCCCAAAAGATCACCGTCCTCGGTGCCGGCGCCTGGGGCACGGCGGTGGCGATCGCGCTCGCCGCGCGCCACGACGTCCTGCTGTGGGGACGCAACCCCGCGCAGATGGCGCAGGCTGCCGGCGCGCGCGAAAACACCCATTACCTGCCCGGCTTTCCGCTGCCGGCCGGCCTGGACGTCACGGCCGACTTCGGCGCGGCCGTCGCGCACGTTGTCGACACCGTGGCCCAGCCCGGCGCCGAGCCGCTGCTGATCGCGGCCTGCCCGGTGGCCGGCCTGCGTCCGCTGCTCCAGCAGCTCAAGGGCCGCGCCATTCCCAACATCGTCTGGCTGTGCAAGGGGTTCGAGTACGAGACCGGCCTGCTGCCGCACCAGGTCGTGCGCGACGTGCTGGGCGCTTCCGTGCCGGGCGCCGCGCTGTCCGGCCCGTCGTTCGCCCAGGAAGTGGCGCGCGGCCTGCCCTGCGCGCTGACGGTCGCTTCGACCGACAAGACGCTGCGCGAGCGCGTCGTCGCGCTCGTACATGGCGGCAATATCCGCGTGTATTCCTGCGATGACATGGTCGGCGTGGAAGTGGGCGGCGCCGTCAAGAACATCCTCGCCATCGCCACCGGCACGGCCGACGGCCTGGGACTCGGATTGAATGCGCGCGCCGCGCTGATCACGCGCGGCCTCGCGGAAATCACCCGCCTCGGCACGGCGCTGGGCGGCCATACCGCGACCTTCATGGGCCTGACGGGGATGGGCGACCTGATCCTGACGTGCACGGGCGACCTGTCGCGCAACCGCCGTGTCGGCCTGGCACTGGCCCAGGGCAAGCCGCTCGACACCATCGTCCGTGAACTCGGCCACGTGGCCGAAGGCGTGCCCTGCGCCAAGGCCGTGCGTGAGCTGGCGGCCAGGGTGGGCGTCGACATGCCGATCACCAATGCGGTGGCCGGGGTGTTGTTCGATGGCGATTCCGCCAGCGACATGGTGGCGAGATTATTGGCGCGGGATCCGCGCGACGAGCTGGCCTGATTACAGGACGCGATTACGCAACGTGATGGCGGGCTCGGGGAGCCCAACCTACAGTACGATGCGCTTGGATGCGTATCCCGGACCACGATACGATACGATGCGGTTGGGTGAGCATCCCGTTCAACGATACGATGCCGTAGGGTGGGCGTTTGAGGCCGGGGGCCTCAAATGAAACGTGCCCACCAATCCGTTGCCGGGATCAGGCGCTCGGCGCGTTCCGCGTCGGCCCACCCGAGTTATCGCCCGGATGCAGCAAAATGGTCAGCAACGCGACCGCGTCCTGGTTGGCATGGATCGCATGCGGCTCGCCGCCGGCCAGGTACACCATCTCGTTCGGCTGCAGGATGGTCGTGCGGCCGTGGGCCTGGAACGCGATCTCGCCCTCCAGGCACAGCAAGGTCATCTCGCCTTCGACCCAATGTTCCGGCAGCGGCTTTTCCTTGGGTATCACGAGCCTGATCAATTCCATGTGATCCGTCTTGATCAATGCGATCGACGTGAAATTCGCGATGTCGTCTTCGCCCCGCTGGAGTGCGATCCGCTCACCCGATACTGCGTGGTGCAACGCCATGTGTGACTCCCTTTACTCTTCGAATGTCTGCGGCACCGCGCGCAACCAGTTGACGAGCGCGGTGGCGTCCTTGAATCCCTGCGCAAGCTGCGGCACGAGCTTGTCCGGGGCGTTGATGTCCAGCTTCTTTTCGTTCCAGACAAAATAACTCTTGAGCTTCAGGTATTCGACCAGCGGATGGTTCGGATCGAATCCCTTCGGCGGGCGCTGCAACTTGTCTTCCGGCTGCAGGTCGCCATATGCCTCGCGCAGATGTTTATTCTTCAACATTTTGGCGAACCCTGTCGCATCGTTGACGACATGCTCGCGGATCGCCTTCAGGCGCGCCGCCGGCGGCAGGTATTCGCCGGCGCCGTACAGCAACGTACCGTCGGCTTCGATGTGGAAGTAATACGTCGGTCCGCCGCCTTCGCTGGGTCGGCGCTTGTTGCCGGGCGCGATGCCGCCCGAGAAATGCGTTTTATAGGGCGTCTTGTCGTGCGAAAAGCGGGTATCGCGCTGGAACCGGAACATCGCCTTCTTCGGATCGCAGGCGATGATCTGCTTGTCGAACCGGCCGATCTCCCTGATGAGTTCCGTCAGCACCTCCAGAAATTCGACCCGCAGGATGTCGTAGCGGGGCTTGTTCATGATGAACCAGGGCCGGGTGTTGTTCTCTTTGAGCTCGGAAAGGAATTGCGTAAGGTCGCGCAGGTGCATGGAAGGTCCGGATAATCAGGGGGTCTGGCGCGGACGGCGGCCGACGGTGACGTCGATGGTCGTCTCGCGGTTCTTGCGCATCACCGTCATCGCCGCCCTGCCACCGGGCGGCAGCGCGGCGATGAGGTTCATCATGTCGTTGGTGCTGCTGACTTTTTTGCCTTGCACGGCCAGCAGGATGTCGCCCGGGCGCATGCCGGCGCGGTCCGCCGGGCCGCCGCGCACGACCCCGGCGATGATGGCGCCGCGGTCGCGCGCGAGGCCGAAGCTGTCGGCGATTTCGGGCGTGATGTCCTGCGATTCGACGCCGATCCAGCCGCGCACAACCTGACCGTGCTTGATGATGGAATCGAGCACGGTCTTCGCAGTCGACACGGGAATCGCGAAGCCGATGCCGACCGAACCGCCCGTCTGCGAATAAATGGCCGAATTGATGCCCAGCAGATTACCGCGCGTATCGACGAGCGCGCCGCCCGAGTTGCCGAAGTTGATGGCGGCGTCCGTCTGGATGAAATTTTCGAAATGGTTGATGTGCAGGTTGTTGCGGCCCAGCGCGGAGATGATGCCGAGCGTGACCGTCTGGCCAACGCCGAACGGATTTCCGATCGCCAGCACGACGTCGCCCACACGCGCCTGCTCCGGGTCGCCCAGCACGATCACGGGCAATTTGTCTGCCTTGATGCGGATCACAGCCAGGTCCGTTTCCGGATCGGTGCCGACGATGCTGGCGGCGGCCTTGCGTCCGTCGGCCAGGCCGACCTCGATCTCGTCGGCGCCTTCGACGACGTGGTAATTGGTCAGGATGTAGCCGTCGCCGCTGACGATCACGCCCGAGCCCAGGCTGGCCATCTGTTCCTGCGGCGGCGTCTTGTCGCCGAAGAAGCGGCGAAAGAACGGGTCCTTCAGCAGCGGATGGGTTTCGCGCAACGCCTTGCTGGTGAGAATGTTGACGACGGCGGGCATGGCGCGGCCGGCGGCATCACGGTAGCTGGCCGGGGCGGGACCGCCGCCCGGCGCCTGCAGCACCGGCACCGCCCGCCCCGGCCCGCCGATGCCCATCTGCGTGGGCGCGCGTCCGATCCACGCCGGCTGCAGCGCCGCGATCACGACATAGATGCCGAGGGCGATCGTGACGGTTTGTGCGAACAGCAGCCAGTAGCGGCGCATCGGGCGGCTCCGCGGCTATCGCTTCAGCGTCAGCGCGTCGCGGATTTCACGCAGCAGAACGACTTCCTCGGACGTTGCCACCGCAGCGGCCGCCTGCTGCTCTTCCTCGGCCTTGGCAAACGGCGCGCGCATGCGATTCATCAGCCTGACCATTTGAAAAATGACGAACGCCAGGATCAGGAAGTTCAGCAGGATCGTGAAGAAATTCCCGTAAGCCAGCACGGCGCCGGCCTTCTTGGCTTCCGCCAGCGGCAGGCCGTATGGCTGGCCGTTGAGCGGGAGGTAGTAACTGGCGAAATCGAGGCCGCCGAACAGCTTGCCGATCGGCGGCATGATGACGTCCTGCACGAGAGAATCCACGATCCGCCCGAACGCGCCGCCGATGATCACGCCGACCGCCAGGTCGACGACATTGCCCTTCAGCGCGAATTTTTTGAACTCTTCCATCATAGCCATCCCAGGACCTCCTTTGTGTTTTTAAAAACCTTGCCAGGTTCACAGCGATGATACAGGAAACGTGCAGTGCAGCCGGTGGCCGAGATGAGTGTGTGGTCGAGGACGCGAACACAAAAATGCGCATTTGGAAAGGGGCGCGACAACGCAAACGTTTTTTCTTTAATTTGCAAAACTGTTCACATATAATCGACCGTTGCATAAAAGGTTAATACCGTATTGCAACGTATTGCATTGCAACATTTCGCATTTGACGAATGGAGTTGGTATGAGTAATGAGAAGCAGGTCGATTCAGGCCGGCGAGGCTTGCTCGTGGCTACATGCGCGGCGGGTGGCGTTGTCGGTGTTTCAACGGCCGGGGTGCTGGTCAGTACGTTGCAGCCCTCCGAACGAGCGAAGGCGGCCGGTGCACCGGTCGAGGCGGATATTTCCGACATCAAACCGGGCGACTTGAAAGTCGTGGAGTGGCGCGGCAAGCCCGTGTGGCTCCTCCGCCGCACTCCCGAAATGCTGGCCAGCCTGCCGAAGAACGACAGCCTGGTCGCCGATCCGAATTCCGATAAATCGTATCAAATGCCGGTGCCGGTCTATGCGAAGAACGAGTTCCGCGCATACGAGAAACACAAGGAACTCCTTGTCGTCGTCGGCATCTGCTCCCACCTGGGCTGTTCTCCATCCGCCCGCTTCACCGAAGGACCCCAGCCGAACCTGCCGGACGACTGGCACGGCGGCTTCCTTTGTCCCTGCCATGGATCGACGTTCGACCTGTCGGGCCGCGTCTTCAAGAACAAGCCGGCTCCGGCCAACCTTGACGTGCCTCCGTACATGTACCTGTCCGACAACAGGATCCTGATCGGCAAAGACGAGAAAGGCGAGGCATAAGATGGGCGCAGCGTTCAAGGAAACCAAACTCCCGGCCGACGCGCCGAAAAGCCACCGGGCCCTGGCCTGGGTCGACGACCGCTTCCCGCTGTCGAAGCTGTGGAACGACCAGTGGGGCCGCTACTACGCCCCGAAGAACTTCAATATCTGGTATCTGTTCGGCTCGCTGGCCATGCTGATCCTGGTGATGCAGATCGTCACCGGCATCTTCCTGACCATGCACTACAAGCCGGACGCCGGCCTCGCATTCGGCTCCGTCGAATACATCATGCGCGAAGTCCCGTGGGGCTGGCTCGTGCGCTACCTGCACTCGACGGGCGCCTCGGCGTTCTTCATCGTCGTGTACCTGCACATGACCCGTGGCCTGCTGTACGGCTCGTACCGCAAGCCGCGCGAGCTGATCTGGCTGTTCGGCTTCGCGATCTTCCTGTGCCTGATGGCCGAGGCGTTCTTCGGCTACCTGCTGCCGTGGGGCCAGATGTCGTACTGGGGCGCCCAGGTGATCGTCAACCTGTTCAGCGCCATCCCGCTCATCGGCCAGGACCTGTCGCTGTGGATCCGCGGCGACTATGTCGTGTCGGACGCTACGCTGAACCGCTTCTTCGCCTTCCACGTGATCGCGATCCCACTGGTGCTGCTGGGCCTCGTCGCGGCGCACCTGATCGCCCTGCACGAAGTAGGTTCGAACAACCCGGACGGCATCGAGGTCAAGGAAAACCTCGGCCCGGACGGCCACGGCGTCGACGCCATCCCTTCGCACCCGTACTACACGACCAAGGACTTGTTCGGCGTATCGATGTTCCTGCTGATCTTCAGCAGCGTCGTGTTCTTTGCGCCGGAAATGGGCGGCTACTTCCTGGAATACAACAACTTCCTGCCGGCCGACTCGCTCAAGACCCCGCCGCACATCGCCCCGACCTGGTACTTCACGCCGTTCTACTCGGTGCTGCGCGCCACGACGTCGGACTTCATGTGGGTCGTGATGGCCGGCCTGGCCGCCTACGTCGTGTTCATCTGGCTCCGTTCGCGCCTGTCGTACAAGACGAAGATCGCGGTGACCGCGGTCGCCATCCTGGCCGAGATCGGCATGCTGCCGCAGGTGCTGGACGCGAAATTCTGGGGCGTCGTGCTGTTCGGCTCGGCCGTCGTGATCCTGGCGCTGCTGCCGTGGCTGGATCATTCGCCGGTGAAATCGATCCGCTACCGTCCAAGCTGGCACAAATACGTGTATGCCGTGTTCTTCCTGGCGTTCCTGGTACTCGGCTACCTGGGCACCCAGCTGCCGACCCCGGCCTACACGCTGGTCGCCCAGGCCTGCACCCTGCTGTACTTTAGCTTCTTCCTGCTGATGCCGTGGTGGAGCTCGATGGGACGGTTCAAGCCGGTGCCCAATCGCGTCACGTTCACCCCGCATTGATCTTCGGAACACTGCCCCCCGGCAGTGTTCCGCCCAAGCCAAAGGACACCAAGATGCTATTTTCAAAAAAACTGCTCGCGGTCCTGGCGCTGCTGCCGGGATTCGTGTTCGCGAACGAAGGGACGTTCCCGCTCGACCGGGCGCCCGAACGCACCGATATGGCCTCGCTGCAAAACGGCGCCAAGCTGTTCGTCAACTACTGCCTGAACTGTCATTCCGCATCGTCGATGCGCTACAATCGCCTGCGTGACCTGGGCTTGACCGAAGACCAGATCAAGAACAACCTGCTGTTCTCGGGTGAGAAGGTGGGCGACATGATGACGATCGCGATGCGTCCCGCGGATGCGAAAGCCTGGTTCGGCGCCGTGCCGCCGGACCTGTCGGTGATCACGCGCGCGCGCGCCTCGGGCGCCGGCTCCGGCCCCGACTACATCTACACCTACCTGCGCACTTTCTACAAGGACGACACCCGTCCGACCGGCTGGAACAACATGGTCGTGCCGAACGTCGCCATGCCGCACGTGTTGTGGCAGTTGCAGGGCGTGCGTACGGCCAAGATGGTCGAGGAAGAGGATCCCCACGAGCACGGAAAAACCGTGCACCGCTTCGCCGGCTTCGAGCAAGTGACGCCGGGCACGCTGAGCCAGCAGGAGTTCGATTCCCAGGTGGCCGACCTGGTCGCGTACATGGACTGGATGGCCGAACCGGCGCGCGACTTTCGCAAACGTCTGGGTGCGATCGTCGTGATTTTCCTCGCTTTCTTCGCCTTCCTCGCCTGGTCTTTGAATGCTTCTTATTGGAAAGACGTAAAGTGAGTTGATTGCCCGGTTATAATGCGGGCAATGTCTATTCGGGGTGAGCCGCCTGGCGCTTCACCCCTTTGTTTCTTGAAGGAACTATAAACCATGATGGTTCTCTACTCCGGCACCACGTGCCCGTTCTCCCAGCGCTGCCGTCTGGTCCTGTTCGAAAAGGGCATGGACTTCGAAGTGCGCGACGTGGACCTGTTTAACAAGCCCGAGGACATCTCGACGATGAATCCGTACGGCCAGGTGCCGATCCTGGTCGAGCGCGAACTGATTCTGTACGAATCGAACATCATCAACGAATACATCGACGAGCGTTTCCCGCATCCGCAGCTGATGCCGGCGGACCCGCTCATGCGCGCCCGTGCCCGCCTGATGCTGTTCAATTTCGAGAAGGAACTGTTCGTCCACGTCAACACGCTCGAAAACGAGCGCAACAAGGTGGGCGACAAGAGCCACGACAAGGCCCGCGCCGAAATCCGCGACCGCCTGACGACGCTGGCCCCGCTGTTCCTGAAGAACAAGTACATGCTGGGCGACGAGTTCTCGATGCTCGACGTGGCCATCGCCCCGCTGCTGTGGCGTCTGGATCACTACGGCATCGAACTGTCGAAGACGGCGGCGCCGCTGATGAAGTATGCCGAGCGCATCTTCTCGCGTCCGGCCTACATCGAAGCCCTGACCCCGTCCGAAAAGGTGATGCGCCGCTAAAGCGCCACCTCCGTTGCACGCCAGTTTACGACGCCACAGGCGAATCGAAGTACACTGGCGTGTAACATCTCGCATCATTTCGATCACACCATGCCAGACATCTCCACCAAGCCGTACCTGTTGCGCGCCATTTACGAATGGTGCACGGACAGCGGCTATACGCCTTACCTGGCCGTCAAGGTCGACGCCGCCACCACGGTTCCGATGGAATACGTGAAAAAGGGCGAAATCATCCTCAACATCAGCTACGGCGCAACCTCCGGGCTGAAAATGGACAACGACGCGATCACGTTCCGGGCGCGTTTCAACGGCGTCTCGCGCGAGCTGTACATCCCGGTGCACAATGTGCTGGCGATCTACGCCAACGAAAACGGCCAGGGCATGGCCTTCGACGTCACGACGATGGCCGCCGATCTGCCCCCGCCGTCACCGGAGCCGGCCGCAAGCCCGGCCCCCGGCTTGGCCGCGGTCCCGGCCAAGACCGCATCCGAAGTGTCGCATGTACCCGACGACGACAACGAACCACCCAAAAAAGGTGGCCGCCCGACGTTGACCCGGATCAAATAAGGGTATAATTCTGGCCACATTGCCGGCTTAGCTCATCAGGTAGAGCAGTTGATTTGTAATCATCAGGTGGCGGGTTCGAGTCCTGCAGCCGGCACCAAAATTTAGCTTTGAAAACAGTGCCTTAGGTTTAATCGACCTAAGGCATTTGTCTTTGTGGAACGCAAAAAGTACACTTTCAGTACACTCAGCAGTCACAGAGGCTCATGGCAACCATCGTTCTTACCCCTTCCGGCCAAAGCACTCGTCCGTATACGAGGCTGGCCCACTACCTCCAACTCCTTCATACGGGCCATCAGGGACGCGTCCATGCCGCCGAACTTGGTGCGCCACTTGTAGAACGTGGCGTTGCTGATGCCGTGTTCGCGGCACAGCTCCGGGACCGGGCTGCCGGCTTCGGCTTGCTTGAGAATGGCGATGATCTGGCTGTCGGTAAAGCGGGATGTCTTCATGTAGAGTTTTCTTCAGTCTTAAGTAGAAAATTCTACTTCTAAACGCGCTCTTTTTGCGGGGGGATTACCGACGTGTGGCGTTGTCTCGATCTAGCGAATCTTCGGTGAAGCCAAGCAATTTTTCCGCGTCTGGACAGCGCGGGACGCGAACGACACTTCGACCGTTTTGCTTCAGAAAACACAAGGAAGAACGATTGCGTTAGACTGTAGAGAGTCAACACCATGCTATAATGAAAGGTTAACTGCCTTCTCAGCTTCAAGAGTGCCGAGAAGACAACCACAGCATCCCTCGGCACGACCAATCTCGATTTTTTCAAAATGGCAACTATGAGAACGACTGAAAGCCCGCAACTTGCGGCTGCCGCAAGGATGTTCTCGTCCGTAGTTGTCCAAGAGTTAGCTAAGCTAGGAAAGTCGCGGACCTTCGCGAGGCTACTCGCCGAATCATTGTTATACAAAGCCTTTGATGAGACCGACCCAATAAGCGAACTATTTGAGTCCGCTTTTTCTATGTTGGCGAGGAAGGATTTTCGTTACGAGTATGCTTATCGAGCAGCGGTCACGCATAAAATCTTGCTAGGGAAGCATTCTCTCAACACTGCATCGATGTTGTCGGAATTTCGAATTGGCACATCCAAGGCTGACCTAGTCATACTGAATGGCCGATCTACCGTGTACGAAATCAAATCCGAGCGTGATAACCTCGATAGGCTTGCCACACAACTCGAGTCATACTTCAAGGTGTTTTCCCGCGTAAATATAATTACGAGTGAAAATCATGTAGATGCAGTTCTTAGTAAAGTTCCGACTTATGTCGGTGTAATGTTGCTTAATAATAGACTTCAGATATCAACTATTCGCGAAGCGCAAGACTACCTGAATGACTTATGTCCCTTGACCGTTCTTGACTCGCTTCACCGTGCAGAGGCCTTCGAGGTCTTGCGCGCGTTTGGAATCCCGATACCCGAGGTACCGAATACTCGCCTCCACGCTGAGCTGCAGAAAATATTTGCAAAATTATCACCACTCGAACTACATGAGTGTATGATATGTGTTCTAAAAGAAACTCGCAGTTTGCTTCCAGTGTCGGAGTTGGCAGGGGCGTTGCCCAAGTCTTTGAAGCCATTAGTGTTCTCAACTTCTGTTCACCAAAGAGATCACGGTAGACTTATTGCATCGCTTGCAACCCCGGTATCGGAAGCCCTTACTTGGGCCTAATTGAATGTATTACCCATACTTCCGTGGTAAACAATTTGATCTGCTAACTATCCGCGAGTGCGCTGGCCTGATGGCCAATGCTGGCTTTACACCGATTGTCGAACCCGTTAAAGAAGGGTTAAATGGCCTTAAGCGGGCAATTGAGGCAGTAAACTTGGCCGGCGGGGAGCTTGTTCTCATAATCAATCCCGCCAATGGGGAGCATACCGACGACCCTGCAGCCTTAGCAGCGTTTATGCAAAATGAGCTCAACGGCCATCGAAACATTCACCCCGGCATCCTCTTAAGAGAAGGCATGGAGGTGGCCGACATCATAGCTTTTTGTAACAATTATGCCGACCGCCCTATCACCCTTATTCACAGCGGCTTCACTGAAGCCCGAGCGTTGGCAGATCAGCTAGAACGATTGGAACTGCAGGTCCGTCATGTTTTTGTTGGCGATAATCGTTTATACAGAAGGCATTTCAAAGGCGAACAACGCGTTCTCATTCGAGACGGATTCGAAAAGCGAGCCAACCGGAAACACCCAGAATATGAACGCTTTTCCGATCTGCACGTGACTTTCGAAGAAGAAGGCATGACGGGATTTGGCGACTTCTTAATTGTGGGCGACGATTATAGCGAAACAGGGGGCCCAGCTTACTCCGTCGCGATACACTTGACGTGCATCGATCCGTCAAAAGACGACGAGATGTTTATTCATCACTTTAAGTCGATTCGCTACGATACTCCAGCTGACCCAGCGGGTAAGTTCGCTGAAGCACTTGAGAAGCTTTCTGTCGAAGTTAATTCACAGCACACAAATATCCGTCGTACACGAGCTGTGGAAGAGTTCTTAGACTTACGTGCTAATGGACACTTTCCTGGTTTAGGATACGCCAAGAAGCTTTCAATGAACCATCACATTGAAACTCTCGCAGCATTTTTCCAAGAAAAAGCATGACCGCATCGCGTTATTGCTGCCCCGAATGCTTCGATGACCGGCACCTACGACGAGAGTTAATACCTACGTTATCTCATGCCACCGGAGCCTGCTCTTATTGCGGTGCTTCCGCTCAACCGTTAGTTGATCCCATTGAGTTGCGCGAACAGTTTGAGCTAATTGTCGGAGCGTACAAACGAGATCCTGCCGGAAAGACACTTATAGAATTTTTAAAGGCGGATTGGATGCTCTTCGAGCGCCTAGATTCAGCTCATGCAAAGGAACTCCTGAGCGACATCTTAGATGATGGCGAAATCGTACGCGCTAAATTCAAGGCCGTAGAAGACAGAAAGGCGGAGGGTCTAACAGACTGGCAAAATCTCCGCGTCGAGCTGATGCACTCGAATCGCTTTTTCCCAAACACAAGCGTAGACCTTGAAGTTCTGCGTGAGTTGTTGCCGTATCTTCTTATTGATCAGGCCGATGTCCCTGAGCGATGGTATCGGGCAAGAATTCAGGCCTCTGAAGTAGCATTTGGAACGGCAGAGATGGGGGCACCACCACCGAAACTGGCATCTCATGGGCGCGCAAATCCTGCAGGAATACCTTATCTTTACATCGCCTCTAGTCCGAACACTGCAATTTCTGAAGTCAGACCTCACGGAGGAGATTTTATTTCGGTTGCAGAAGTTACCTTGGCTCCCGGGCTTAAAATCGCAGACCTTCGACATCCAAGAAAAACCGTTTCCCCATTTATTTTACCGGATAGTCAAGCTGTTGCGAAAATGTGTGAAGACGTTCAATTCTTGGAACGACTGGGCGAAGAACTGACACGTCCAATTCTTCCGAAATCGGCAGCCTACGACTATATCCCAAGCCAATATCTTTGTGAATTTGCGAAGAAATGCGGCTTTGACGGAGTTATGTATCGAAGCTCGGTTGATGGAGGCGTAAACCTAGCTTTATTTGATCCATCAAAAGGAAAAATAGAGAATGTTTCCGTTCATTCTGTTTCCCGAGTCACGGTCCAGTTCCAAGCTGCTTAGCGCGGCAAAACACCGCGCTAAGTTTTGCAGCTAAAGTTCCATCAGCC
Source organism: Massilia luteola (assembly GCF_034420155.1). Classification (NCBI taxonomy): domain Bacteria; kingdom Pseudomonadati; phylum Pseudomonadota; class Betaproteobacteria; order Burkholderiales; family Oxalobacteraceae; genus Massilia; species Massilia luteola. The sequence continues at coordinate 109,747 of NZ_JAXOFN010000007.1, read as the reverse complement.
GGCCCATATTCAATATATGGTATTAGCCGTCATATTGCCCCAGAGTATTTTCCGGTCGAGCTTTTTTCCTTTGTAAATCACCTCGCCGAACGTTTCATCGACGACACGACGAACCCCTTCCCCTTCATAGATGTGAACATGAATACCGAGGGCTTGTGGCCTATCGGCAGTCCACAATACAGCCGGCGTTGACGACCAAATATCGAAATGATGATTAGGATAATCGTCAAGATTTAGCTGAGTATCAGGCTTAATGTAAGTGTTGCTGTTATTAAACTGATCGTGCAGTGGCTTTAGAGGAGTTGATACGATTTTCTCTTCACTCCAAACACTATCGTTTCCGCAATTTCCGCAAAAATGCTTTGCATGAGGTATCCTGGCGAAGCTACCAAGATCAAGATGCGGATATTTGCACTTTTTACAGGTTACACAATGCATTAGGTTTTCCTGCTCCAAGGATCGAACAAACTCGAACGCAGCAGGGGGAGTAACCTGAATTTGAGTAATCTCCGTACTGTCGAATAACCCCGCCGCTTGGTTATAAGAGCATACGATGGCATCAAAGTCGCGGTCGAGAGTTTTTCTTTCACTTCCCGAAAACCTTTTATGAACATGTATTTTCGGAGCTCTTTTTAAAATTGGGCGACTGGATAAGGCCGGTGGCAACGAACACCAAATCCCAATTTCTTCGTAATCATTGAAGCTCACTTCAAGAGGATTCACCACGTAGCTCATCTGCATTGCGTGGTTACTACACCTCACCTCGCCAGATTCCGGCAGCGCCGCTATATCAGCGTTGGTTCCCCAATGCATCTGGTGCGTTTTACAATACCAACGGGCAGCGCCATTCCTGAATTTTCCGCAAGGAACGATATGGCAGGGCAGGATGGCGTCAGTACCGGAATTTCCTTCAAAATGACCGAATACTTCCTCGGAACTAACTGCAATGTTCCCGATTGTTCTTCCTGGAGCCCAACACACAGCTGAGGCAGCGGAATACTCGTCATGCTCAAACTGAACATTTTCTTCATCGCCGAATTTACGGATGAATTCTTTCCGGGCCATGCCAGTGCCGAGATTGGACCATTCGCATTCCCATACCTCTACACGGCCAGTTTCCCTATTAAGTCTACGAGAATAAAACATTTTCTAACATCCAAAAATAGTGATGAAACGGCTCAAACGTTTTCCCATCAATTTGTTCGTGGGCTCCCGTCAATGGCTGACTTTAAATACCGAAATTGCTTTTAAACCATCAGGTATTTTCTGCGCGAAACGTTTCCATTGCGGCAGCCAAAAATTTCGCCTGATCAGGCCGCAAGACACAACGGTTTAGATCGACTACAACATTGAAGGAATTGAAATTCCCGTCGTACTGGGCCGCTACATTATGATTTGCAAAAAATTGTGTGTACTCGCCGATAACAGAATCATGCAACCGTTGACGGCCGGTTCCTGCTTTCACCTCGCCCGCTGTAATGCGATAGGAATAAACCATGTCTCCTGAATGAGCGACACGGTGGATAGATGACTCGATAAACGCCGAGAAGGCGTTCTCTAAATAGTTAAGATCTTGGATCTGCACTTTGATGGCTCTCTGATTGGTCTCGCCCATGTAAGGACAACGCAAGACCATTATATCTTGTTCGCAAGAACGTTGCAACGAACTCACAAGGATCGCACAAGAATTCCGCAAGCTAGCTGCAGGAGAGATGCAATAGGAACAAGGTCTGAAAGGGTGGACAGCTGCTAGAGTAGTGCGATGATCGGTTAGCGGTACATAAACGGCACATCGATCAGTTCTTGCCGATTTCGCAAAATTACGGTAAATTACTGATTCTAAAATACTTTTAAGTTCGCTAAATTACGGTACAATTCCATTAATAATCAAAGACATACTGTTTTCTTTGCTAATTTGTAATTATCAGGTGGCGGGTTCGAGTCCTGCAGCCGGCACCAAAGAATCAAGCACTTAGCCCAGCCTTTATGGTTGGGCTTTTTGTTTTCTGAGTCTCGTGTAACCGCTGTGTAACCCGTGCGTAGGCGGAACTGTGCAAGCTTGACTTAACAAAGCCACTCCGGCGGTCCGCTATCGACGGTAGATTCAACTGATGAACGCGACACTCTAAGACGTATAGAGGAGTGTTCCGTATTTGTGCAGGGCAGATGCTGGAACTAACGAGCGCACCAAACACCGTCAGTCCGACCATTCTCTGTCCTACGTTCTCAGTCGATCTAAGAGAGCGATATAGAGGGTGCGAAACTGACGTAGCAACATAGCACGTGTGGCAGCAATCGGCGATAAGGAAAAGGAGGCGCTGCCTCCCTTTTGTTCGTGCGCAGACACGACGGTCAAATCGACGGGCTGTCCTCGGGCGGGGGTGGCGCTGGCAATGCAGGAATCTTGGGTTCCTTCAGCAGCTTTGCCTTATAGGCCATCAGCTGCTCGGGCGCTACGTCGAAACGTCTCAGCCACTTCTCGGCCGCCAGGCCTATCAGCCGCGGCTCACTCTCGGACGAAGCATAGTGCAATCGAACGGCGAGCGCACGCACGGGCTGCAGAAGCATATCGGGAAGCACCAGTCGTGCCGGAAGGTCTTCATCGTCGGGCGCGGGCTCCGGCCGCGGGCCGGCTTGGATGACGAGCCCTCCGCTGTAGTCGAAGAGACCGAACCAGTCCATCGGCAACTCCGACCGAACCGCTGGCTCACCACCGATTTTCTCCAGGTACGCGCTGTCGATGGCCGTGAGCCAGCTCACGGTCTTGATACCCAGGTGCGCGGTGGCGGCGCCGGCGACCAGATTGCCGGCGTCGAAGCCCCGCAGCTTGGTCGCCAAGAACGTCTCGAACGCTTGGTTCTCGTCATAGCGCAGGGCGGACAACACCAAGCTATGCCCCGCGTAGCCATGCGCCACGCACAGGCGCCGTGCACAGTTGATGAACAGGTCCCGGAACGTGTCCGGGTACTCTTCGACGAACAACAACGGAACGCTGAACCGCATGGCGCAAAGTCCCCAGCCGCCCATGTTCGCACGCCAGGCCGGCAGGCCGACTACGTGAAACTCCCATGGGCCGGCGTCGTGCGCTAGCTTGCCGCTGGTGTAATGGAAGCTCACTGCGTCGTTCGCATCCATCTTGTCCAGCATCGTCTTGAGCGGCTTCGCCTTGTCGATAGCCATCTTGCTTGGCCCCTCTGGCGGTTCCTCACGGAAAAGCCAAGTCAGTTGGGGATTCGCGGTCGTCTGGTAGTCGTCAAAGCACTCGACGATGGCGGCGCGCACGTCCGGCAGGTGTGCATCCACGAAGAAAAGCGTGCCCGCGATAGCCGGCACGCAGCCAACGTACTTCTGCGGCCCTTGCTTGGTGAGCACGCCGCCGGGCACGTTCATGGCCTCGGGGTTGGTACGCATCAGCTCGAGCGGGTCGAAGGGTAATTCCGTCATGTCCTGTCCTTAATACGCGGGCACTGGTGGCGGCCGCTTCGTCACTACCATGTAGATTATGCCAAGAATCGCGGCGGCCGGGCCCAACTGCTCAACCGGTACCTTGGACTTATCGGGCTCGCGCTGGTTGCAGTCGCAGTCCTTGAGTTCAAGAGGCACCATCTTCGATTCGTCGCCAGCGATGACGATGTAGTCCTCGCGCTGGCGCGGGCGGTATTCGTCGTCCGGGAACTTCATCTCGACCACCTGCTTGATGTTGTCCTGGGTGGGCGGCTTCATCGGGTCCTTGACGATGACCACATCCGGCCGGCGCGTATAGCCGCGGCCGGCTTTGTACGGCGGCCGGGACGGGTCCTTCGGCCAGAGCGTATTCGTCCAGCCGGGCCAGAGCGTGCGCGCCTTCGTGTCGACTTCCTTGTCGAGGAAGGGCTCTGGCGGGCGCTTCGTCATGTCATAGGTGAACTCGGCCTTGTACGGACTCGTGTGCTGGAGCGTCGCATCGAGTGCCTTGAGCCGGCCTGAAACACACTCCTGCTTGAGCCGGCGCCCGTCCACGCCAATGTTCGGCTGAGTCTGACACTGGCACATCGCGGAGCACAGGACTTTCTTGTCGGAGTAGTCGAGCTTCGGCTTGTTGATGGGCACGACAGTGGTCGAGCCTTCCGGAGACATATCGCCGGTGGCCAGCGGCGGTTTTCCGTCTGGTGGAGTGTTCGCTGGTCCAGTCATGCCTTACCGTCCTCGATAAGGTCGAACGCCAACGCTTCGCGCGCATCGCGCTCCACCCATGTCGTGAAGCCATTTCCGTCCGTGCGGCCGGTGAGATAGTGGCCTCCCGTGGAGCGCACGCGTACGGCCTGGTCGCGAACCGGTTCGCCTGTGGTTGCGTCGACCAGTTGGAACCGACCGCGGAACTGCGCGCCACTCGCTACGGCCGACTCCTCTTCGTACGCGCTGGCGAATCCCGCGCCAACATGACCAAATCCATGCATCAACGAATCGTTCACTGTGGCGGGAATAGCGCCCTGCCCTGCCCCACTCGAGGGCTCGGTGAACGAAAACATCTGGCTGGCGATGAGTGTGGCGCCGCAGGCAGTTTTGCAGCCGGCGTACGCGACGGCCTTTCCGTCGTCGACCAAGCTCTGGTCCCCCTCGGCAATAGGAAAGACGCCGCGACAACGGGGGCAGGACACCATGTCGCCGACCCGGGCCCACCCTTTACCGTGTGTATTGGAAAACGGCGAACATGTGATGACGGTGCCGCCATGGCTCGTTTTGTCCCCGATGACTATGAGCGGTTTCAAGGAGGCCTCCCAAAAATAATTATAAATAAGTTAATTTTATCATTTGATTGAGTATGGAATCCTGCGGAAAATCTTGTGTCTGGGCATCCAGGGCAATGCCCTCGCGGTGACGCAAAATGGATTTTGTTAGGGACGCCGTGGCCGTACTTATGTGACTCGTGTCGGGCCGTCTGTACCGCGAAGTGGTCCGGAAGAAACCCATAACTGAAGCAAAGTAGCGCGGGCAGCTGCCGACGGCCTTGCCGTTTGCGGTTAGCAAGGCTCTGCCGCAGCGCCCGACAAGCTGAAGACCAGTAGCCCTATTTTTACCGCTACTCAAGTTTCAGCTTCGACTATCGTAGCAGCCGCAGCGGTTTGGGTAGACTTGACTTCATCAAGTTCGCTGAGGCCCCTTGCTGCAAATCGGCTGCACTGACAGCGGTAAGGCGTGGTAAGATGCGGTACAGCCGGGTAAGCTAAGCTTTTGATTTTATTTAAAAATCCTGTTGATTACGGGAGTTTGTAGTTGATTTATGATCATCAGGTGGCGGGTTCGAGTCCTGCAGCCGGCACCAAGAATATGCAGCAAGAACAAAGGGTTACGAGCCCACGCTCGTAACCCTTTTGTTTTATCTACTCAGCTCTGTTTACGGACGCTTGCGACGCCCCGCCACCGCCAGCGCGCCAATGCCCAGCAGCATCAGCGACGCAGGCTCCGGCACATCCGCCGGCGGCGTCACGACCGCCGTGTCGACGTTCAGAATATCGAATGCCCAGTGCGCATCGCGTTTGTCGCTGGCCGCATCCACGAAGCCGTTGCGGAAGTTCTGGTTGGCCACGCCGTCGAAATCGAAGCCGTCGGACAGGTTGGCGCCGTGGGCGAAGTTGTCGAATTGCTGGATCGTTACCGTATACGTGCCTGCCGCCAGAGCGTTCGTGTAGTTGACGTCATAGCAGCGCCCCGTCACCGCATCACTCGCGACGTCCGGGCAGTGGGCGTCGTCCTGCTCGTCCAGCTTGGCGCCCGTCGAGTCGAACAACGCCAGGATCGGATCGAAGCCGCCACGCGCGATCGTGTCGCCATGGGCATTGACGCCGCCGGCATACGACCAGCTGCGCAACCTCACCGTCGACGCGCCGCTCACCGTGAAGATGAAGCTTTGCACGTCATTGTCATGATTGAAGTGACCCGTAAACGACAGGTCGGTCGCTTGTGCGCCCGTTGCAAAAACAGCCAGTGCCAGCATGGCGGCAGTGGTTTTGAATTTCATTCTCGGTTCCTGGTTAATCTGAAACGTTTATCAAAAGTACCCGAGGCCGATAAAAGCAAAACCTATGCCAGTAACAAAATGCATTTGATTTATATAGAGAATTTCGCCTATGCAATATAAATGTAAAATTATTCGACGCTAATGTGCATATCTGCAAATTACCTGGACCAATATAATTGTTTGAGAAGAAATAAATACGGCATCAGCGCAACGTCACCGTGCAGCGATCCACACCATCGTGCCGTTCGACACCGAAACGTACGGAGAGGAGGTCTCGATCACCTGTGCATTGGTGCGCGCACGCATCGACACCTCGTCCAGCGTGAAGCCGCCACAGCCCGCGAGCGCGACCATCATCTTGACCAATGTACAACTGCCGGCCGTGCCGATGGCGAAGGCGTAGTCGCCGCCCTCGCCGGCCGCGCCGTCCAGTTCGATCATCCCCGCTCCCTCACCCTTTCACACAGACGATCTGCTTCAGGGTGTGCACGACTTCGACGAGGTCGCTCTGCGCCCGCATCACCGCGTCGATGTCCTTGTAGGCCATCGGGATCTCGTCGATGACGGCGGCATCCTTGCGGCATTCGACGCCCTCGGTGGCGCGCACCTGGTCCTCGACCGAGTAGCGGCGCTTGGCCTCGGTGCGGCTCATCGTGCGGCCGGCGCCGTGGCTGCAGCTGTGGAAGCTCTCCGGATTGCCCTTGCCGCGCACGATGTAGCTCTTCGCCCCCATCGACCCCGGAATGATGCCCAGTTCGCCCTCGCGCGCCGACACGGCGCCTTTGCGCGTGACCAGCACGTCCCTGCCGAAGTGGTGTTCCTTCTGCACGTAGTTGTGATGGCAGTTCACGGCTTCCACATGCGTTTCGAACGGTTTTTTGATGACCGTGCGCACGGCCGCGATCAGGTTTTGCATCATCACTTCGCGGTTCACCCGTGCGAATTTCTGGGCCCAGCCGACGGCCTCGACGTAATCGTCGTAGTGTTGCGTGCCTTCCTTGAGATAGGCCAGATCCTGGTCCGGTAAATTGGCGAGGTGCGTGCGCATGTCCTGCTTGGCCAGTTCGATGAAGTGCGTGCCGATCGCATTGCCGACGCCGCGCGAGCCGGAGTGCAGCATGAACCAGACGAAACCCTGTTCGTCGAGGCAGATCTCGATGAAGTGGTTGCCGCTGCCCAGCGTGCCCAGGTGCTTGTAATTGTTCGTGTGCTTCAGCCTGGGCGTCTTTTGGCAGATGACGTCGAACTCGTCCTTCAGCGCCATCCAGGCCTGGTCGACGGCTTGCGGCGGCGTATCCCACGATCCCTGGTCGCGTCCTTTGACACCGCGCGTCCTGGGCGAGATCCCGTGCGGCACCGAGCGCTCGATGGCGCTGCGGAGCAGGCCCAGATTGTCGGGCAGGTCGTTCGCGCTCAGGGTCGTCTTGGCCGCCATCATGCCGCAGCCGATATCGACGCCGACCGCGGCCGGGATCACCGCACCCAACGTGGGAATCACGCTGCCGATCGTCGAGCCCTTGCCCAGGTGGACGTCGGGCATTGCCGCCATGTGTTTATAAATGAACGGCATGCGCGCCGTGTTGGCCAGCTGGCGTTTCGCTTCCTCTTCCACCGGGACGCCGCGCGTCCACATCTTGACGGGACGGCCGCCGTTCACGTCCAGCACATCGTAGTGTTCGTCTTTCATCATTGCGCTCTCATCGTCCGGCATGCGCCTCGCTGTCGACAGAACATGGCGGCGGGATGGGAGAATCCAAGTGCGATCGGATGATTTGCGGGGAAATGCGGCGATTTCGCGGCCTGTACCGCCAATGCTGCCATCCGTCGCAATCGCCGGGTTCCAGCCAGCGCGATTGCCTATAGTGCTTTCAACAGCAAACCAACGGAGACCCGACATGAACAAACTGATCAAGAGCGCCATCCTCGCCACCACCCTGGCAATCGGCGCGCATGCCGCCGTGGCCGACGACCTCGTCCGCGAAAACCGTAATGTCGATGCCAGCGTGTCAAAAGTGCACCTGGGCGGCGTGATCCGCCTGAACCTGCACCAGGGACCGACGCCGTCGCTCGTGGTGTCCGGCGACCGCCGGTACGTGGCGAAGGTGACGACCACGCAGCGCGGCGATACGCTCGTGATCGACATGGAAAACAATACCCGTTTCGACGGCAACAGCAAGAACGAGTTGCGCGCCGACCTGACCGTGCCGAACCTGCAGGAATTCGTGTCGCAGGGCGTCGGCTCGAGCGATGTCTCCGGCTTCAGCGGCGACAAGCTGAAACTCGCGCTGGACGGCGCCGGCGCCGTGCGGTTCACGGGACAATATCGCGACGTCGACGCGCGCCTCGGCGGCGTCGGCGGTCTGACGCTGAATCCCGGCCGGGCCGAGCGCATCGAACTGCACCTGGGCGGTGCCGGACATATCACCGTGGCCGGCCAGACGAAATTACTCCGCGCGCAACTGGGCGGCGTCGGTGGCCTGGACGCTCAACAACTGCGCGCCGAAACGGTCGACCTGGACATGACCGGTCTCGGCGGGGCCAGCGTGTACGCGAAAACGGCAGCCAACGTCAATCTGAGCGGCATGGGTTCGGCCACCGTCTACGGCAAGCCGGCCACGCGCAATGCCACGACGAACGGCTTCGGCAAAGTCAGCTGGCAATAAGCGTGCGCATACGGCACGCAACGTCCCGCATGCCGGTGCGGCGTAACGTCACTCAGCGGATGACGGTGTCGTTCTTGACGGACTTCACGCCTTTTACGCTACGCGCGAGTTCGACCGCCTTCGCGGCGGATTCGCGTGAATCGACAAAGCCGCTCAGCTGCACCGTCCCCTTGAATGTTTCCACGTTGACCTGGGTTGCCTTGACCATCGGATCGGCGGCAAAGGCAGCCTTCACCTTGCTGGTAATCAAGGAGTCGTCGACGTATTCGCCCGTGCCTTCGCGGGTCGGCGTCGGGGCACAGGCCGCGAGCGAGACCAGCAGCGACGTCGCAAGCACAGACTGAGCAATAGCGGACTGGAAACGAGTGAGCTTCATGGCGGTTCTCCCGAATGGTCAAGTCGCCATTATTCCGAATTTCGGGACAGCCTGTCGCCCGCTACTGTTGTGGAATCGACACTGGCCGCTCAGGGTGCGTCGGTCCGGCCCGCCTGCGCCACAAACGGACCCGACGGCGACCGTGCGGTGATGCGTTGCAGCGGCAGGTCGTGACCGATGACGAGGCGCACGTCAGCATGCCCGGCCATGCCGACCTCGACCGGTTCGCCGCTGCCGACATGCCGGGCCAGGCGTTCCGCCGTCGTCCGGAAGGCCGCCTGGTACTCGACACGCGTCTGCCGCACACCGAACCCTTTTTCATTGGTCAAACGCACGACCTTGAGCCCGGGATCGCGCAACTGGTGCGACACGAAGCGTGCCAGGCCCTCGCGGCCGTCGCCATTGGTGATCTCCAGCCGGGCGACCACGTCCGGCACGAGCGGCTGCCAGGACGTGATGTCGACGGGTTCGCCGCGCAGCGCCGCGGCCTTTGCCGGCATACGCCGCAACTCGAGCAGGCCGTCATCCCTGTGGATCACTTCGACGGACGCCCATTCCTCGTCGTCGGGGTGCTGGTCGGTCTTGATCGCCTGCTCGATGGCCGGCAGCCGCGTGCCGCCGTTCGCCGTCGCATAGTCGGCGCGGAAATCGTGTTCGCGCAAGGCCTCGGCCTGGCGCAGCATCTGCCGGCCGCGCGCTTCCTGGCCCAGCTTGAGCAGCGTCTCGCCCAGGTATTGCCAGGCGCGCTGGCTGAGTGGATCGAGCAGGCAGGCTTTTTCCAGTGCGACCTGAGCCGCATCAAAATCACCGCTGAGCAGATAGGCATAGCCCAGGTTGGCAAACAGGAAGCCGGACGCCGGGCCGGACGCCATGGTGACGTTGCGGGTCAGCTCGCGCCAGATCGGGATCGCGCGGGCGAAATCGCGCTGCTCGGCGTAGGCGATCGCCAGCCCGTTGCGCGCATTGACGTGCGTGGCGTCGATGCGCAGCGCGGCCTGGTAGGCTGCGATCGCTTCGTCGTAGCGGCGCGCGAGGTACAGGTTGCGGCCGCGCAGATAGCTGTCGTCCGCCGTCGACGACACGGTCGTGCCGACTTCCGGCAGCGGCGACGGCGTGCTGCAGGCCAACAGCAGCACGCCGCTGCACAACAAAGGCATGGTATAGAGCCGGATACGCGTGCGCATGACAATCTCCGTCGAATCAATTGGAACTGCCCAGGGCAGTTCCGAAGAGCTTGGTGATCTGGATGCCGGCAGGGCCGAGCAACACCATCAACAAGGTCGGGAAGATGCAGAAGATCAGGGGGAACAACAGTTTCAGGCCGATCTTGGCGGCAGCCTCTTCCGCCACGATGCGGCGCTTGCAGCGCAGCGTTTCCGAATACACGCGCAAGGCGTCGCCGATGCTGGTGCCGAAGCGCTCGGACTGGATCAGCATCGCAACGAGCGAATCGATGTCTTCCAGCCCGATGCGCAGCGCGAAATTGCGCAGCGCCTTTTCCTTGCTGAAGCCGGCGCGCATCTCCATCAGCACCAGCTGCAATTCCTGGCCCAGCGTCACGCTCTTGATGTGGATCTCGGCGGCGACCTTGACCAGCGCGCGCTCGAGGCTCAGGCCGGCCTCCACGCATACCGTGAGCAGGTCGAGCGCATCCGGAATGTTTTCGAAGATGTCGCGCTTGCGGCGCCTGATCACGCGCTCGAGAATCACGTTCGGACAATAGTAGCCGCACGTCGCCGCGAACAGCAGCAAGAACACCGTCCCGAAACCGGCGATGGTGGCGGGCACGAAGGCCAGCACGAGGCCGACGAGCGCGGGCAGGCCCAGCGCCAGAGATGTTTTGGAGGCGAAGTACAGCGTCGGCGCCGCCGGATTGCGCCAGCCGGCGTTCATGAAACGGGTACGCAGCGCCGACTTTTCCCAGCCCTCGTCCGGCACCGACAGCCTGGTCAGCGGCTTGGCGGCGCGCGCGACGCGTTCGACCCACCCGTTGCGCTCCACCGGACCATCGTCCCTGCGGCCCATGAAGCTCGCCAGCCGGGCGCGCAGCGCGGGGGGCGCGAACAGCACCGCCGCGATCCACGCGAGGCAGCAGACGATCGCAAAGACGATCAACAGGAACAGCAGCTGTGCGCTAGACATCGACGTCTCCTCAGATGCGGATGCGGATCACCTTCTTCAGCCAGATCACGCCGATGATGATCATCACCAGCGCGGTCCAGAGCAGCTTGACGCCGAACGGATCGGTCCACAGAACCATGACGTAAGTGGGGTTCACCAGCACCAGCATCGTGCCCACGGCGAACGGCAGCAGGCCGAGGATCCAGGCCGACATGCGTCCTTCGGCCGACAGCACGCGAACCTGCGCCGCCAGCCGCAGCCGGCCGCGGATGATGTGGCCGATGTTGCCGAGGATCTCGGCCAGGTTGCCGCCGGTCTCGCGCTGGATCAGGATCGCGATCACGAGGTAGCGCAGGTCGGTCAGCGGAACGCGCGACGCCATGTTGTGCAGCGCTTCGCCCAGCGGCACGCCATAATTGATTTCCTCGCGCGCGATGCGGAATTCGCCGCTGAGCGGTTCCGGCAGTTCGTTGCCGACGATTTGCAGCACGTTCGAAAACGAGTGGCCGGCGCGCAGCGCGCGCGCGATGAAGTCGGCCGCGTCGGGCAGCTGCTCCTCGATGTGCACGAGGCGGCGCACGCGCGCGCGCCGCACCAGCAGCAACGGCACGTGGGCACACAGCACGACGATCCCGACGCGCACCGGCAGCGGCATCGGCCACTGCATCACGGCATACACGGCCACCAGCAAGACCGCGCCGGAGCACAGCAGGAAGCGCTCGACCGACCACGCCATCCCGGACTGCACGAGCAGCCGGTCGATGCGGTGCGCGAAGCGCCAGCGCTGCAGCAACCGGTCGGTCAGTTCGTGCCGGCCGAAGCGGCGCAGCTTGAGGATCGAGATGCGTTCGGCATTCCGGCCCTGGTTCCCCGACATCAGCTGCAGCCGGCGCGCGATCCGTTGGGCGCTGGCGCCGTGCGTGCCCACCCACCATAGATAAGCGCCCTCGATGCCGAGGATGACGGCGGCGAACAGAAAGACGATGAATCCGTAGAACAGGATGTCCATGCGAAGCTCCGCGGCTGTGCGGTTCAGGTGAACACGCGGTCGGGATCGAACGTGTCCTCGGGTACCGCCGTGCCGAACATCCGCAGGCGGTCGGAGAAGCGCGGCCGCACGCCGGTGGCGCAGAAATGTCCCTGCACCTTGCCGTCGGCGTCGATCCCGGTCTGCTCGAAGCGGAAGATTTCCTGCATCGATATGATCTCGCCTTCCATGCCCGTGATCTCCTGCATGCTGACGACCTTGCGCGTGCCGTCGGCCAGGCGCGACGCCTGCAGGACGACGGTGATCGCGGCGGCGATCTGCTGGCGGATGGCGCGCGGCGTCAGGCTTACGCCGGCCATGCCGACCATGTTCTCCAGGCGCGCGAGCGCGTCGCGCGGCGTGTTCGCGTGGATGGTCGCGAGCGAACCTTCGTGACCCGTGTTCATGGCCTGCAGCATGTCCAGCGCTTCCGGTCCGCGCACCTCGCCCAGGATGATGCGGTCCGGGCGCATGCGCAGCGAGTTGCGCACGAGCGCGCGCTGCGTCACTTCGCCCTTGCCTTCGATGTTCGGCGGGCGCGTCTCGAGGCGCACGACGTGCGGCTGGCGCAGCTGCAGTTCAGCCGCGTCCTCGATCGTCACGATGCGCTCGTTGCCGGGGATGAAGCCGGAGATCAGGTTCAGCATCGTCGTCTTGCCGCTGCCGGTGCCGCCCGAGATCAGGATGTTCACCTTGGCGAGACCGAGGCTCTCGAGCACCTTGATCATCGGCGGCGTGACGCTTTTGTAGTCGAGCAGGTTCTGCACCGTGAGCGGCGTCGCGCCGAAGCGCCGGATCGACACCAGCGGTCCGTCGACCGCGAGCGGTGGGATGATCGCGTTGACGCGCGAACCGTCCGGCAGGCGCGCGTCGACCATCGGGCTCGACTCGTCCACGCGGCGGCCGACGCGCGAGACGATCTTCTCGATGATCTTCATGAGGTGCGCGTTGTCGTGGAAGCTGACGTCGGTCAGTTCCAGGCGGCCGCGCCGTTCGACGTAGATCTTGTCGTAGGTGTTGACCAGGATGTCCGAGATGGTCGGATCGTTCAACAGCGGCTCGAGCGGGCCGAAGCCGAGCATTTCGTGCTGGATGTCGAGCACCAGGTGATGGCGCTCCTGCTGGTTCAGCACGATCCGCTCTTCTTCGATGATGCGCTGGACCAGCAGTGCCAGCTCGTGTTTGAACTGTTCGCTCGTCAGGCGTTTCAGGCGCTCCAGGTCGATCCGGTCGAGGATCATCTGGTGCATCGTCTTCTTCAACTCCTGATAGGCTTGTTGCGCCGCTGCCGGTACCGGCTGGGATTGGCGCTCCTCGTCCGTCACGGACAGGCGTTCGCGCAGGGACATGGGACGGCTCCTCGAAAAAATCAATCGTCTTCGTTGCGCCCGAACAGGCGGTCGAACAGGCCCTTGGCCTCGGGAATGCGGCGCGCGGTCACCATTTCGACCAGGTCGGCCAGGCTGCGCGCGGCGGCGCTGCCGCGCGCGAGCTGCAGCACCGGAATGCCCTGGTTGACGGAATCGGTGACGGCGATGTAATCGTTGGGGACGGTGTGCAGCACTTCCGCGCCCAGCGCCGCGTGCAAATCCGAAAGACGCAGCTTGCCGCCCTTTTCGTAGCGGTTGACGATCAGGCGGATGTGGTCGGTGACATAACCGAGCGAGCGGAAGATGTCGAGCAGGCGGCGCGCGTCGCGGATGTCCGGCAGCGCCAGCTGCAGGACCGGATAAATCGCATCGGTGCTGTCGAGCGCGCGCAGCGACACCGCGTCGATCTGGCGCCCGACGTCGAGCAGGATGTAATCGTAGTGCTGGCGCGCGACGCGCAGGATCGTGTCGATGTGTTCGGGCTTGGCCTCGGTGGTCTGGCCCGGATCGTCGGCCGCCGCCAGCACGCCGAATCCGGGCGCCACGTGCACGAGGCACGATTCCAGGAACGGTCCGTCGATGCGGGCGATCTGCTGGCACACGTCCGACAGCGTCATGGCCGGCTTCTGGTCCGACACGTATAGCGTGGCGTCGCCGAACTGGCGATGCAGATCGATCAACAGCACCTTCTTGTCCGCCAGCGTGGCCAGCGCGTAGCCGAAATTGGTGGAGATGAAGGTCGCGCCGCTGCCGCCCTTGCAGGCGATGAACGCGAGTATCTTCCCGTCGCGCATCGCGGCCACGCCGGCACTGGCCGCGATGCGGTCGATCGCCTCGTGCAGCGCGCGGTGCACCAGCGGCAGTTGCAGGACTTCGCGCACGCCGGCGCGCATGGCGCGGATCAGGAGATCGGGATGATGATTGTCGGTCAACAGCATGAAATGCGCAGCCGAGTAGTGGCGGGTCAGGCGCTCCAGCAGGTCACCGTCGGCGGCATCGGCGTCGCTGATGTCGACGATGATCAGGCTCGGACTATCGGACAGCGGACGATCGAGCGCATCGCGAAGGCTGGCGCGGCTGGCGGCGACGTTCAATGGCGGCACGCGCGCCGCGCCTTGTGAGGCGATCTCCGCGTAAAGCTGGGTGTCGCGGCTGATCAGCAGGGCTTTCATCGGGCTCCTCGGAACGGCTTCTGGTCATCGGGATTAGTGGGCGCAAATTGTTCAGTTCAAACCCGGGCGTCGCATCATTTGCCGCCCGCCCCGTTGATGATCAACGGCCTGATGGGGGGCTCCGTCGCCTTGAACGAATCCTGGTAGCGTCCCTGCGCGATGATGGCGGTGGAGCCCTCCATGCCGGCAGCGGGATTCGTGTTGGCCACGGCGGCCGGATCGAGCACCTGCGCCGCCACGTTGGCACGCACGGAAGTGCCGAAGTTTTCATTGAAGCGCGGGGTCGTGCCGCATCCGTACAGCAGCATGCCTGACAACGCCGCGCACGCCATGCGCTTGTATCCGATGACCATCGCTCTCTCCTATTTCAGTTCGAAGCCGCCCGCGCTTTGCGCCGGCGGTGCCGTCGGCGCCGGGGTCGACATGGCCGCCGTCGTCGCCGGCGGCGGCCCTTCCAGGCGCCCACCCAACATCAGTCCGGCACGCGACGGCTCGCCCACCTTGTCGGTCGGGAGCGTGTAGGCATTGCCGGACAAGGGCTTGACGAGGTGGGCGGTGATCACGAATACCAGTTCCGTGCGGTCCTGTTGATAGTCCGTGCTGCGGAACAGGGCGCCCAGCACGGGCAATTCGCCCAGCACGGGCAACCCTTTCAGGTTCGCGACCAGATTGCTCTTGATCAGGCCGCCGATCGCGAAGCTCTGGCCGTCGTACAGCTGGACCGTGGTGGTGGCGCGGCGCGTCGTCACGACCGGCATGATGGCGGTCCCGGAAAAACCGGTGGCCGACACGCCGATGCCTTCGCGCGACAATTCCGAAACTTCGGGCGCGACGCGCAGGTTGATGCGTCCGCCACTCAGCACCGTCGGCGTGAAGCGCAGGCCGACGCCGAACTCCTTCTCTTCCAGCGTGACCCGATTGTTGTCCTGCGCGACCGGGATATAAAACTTGCCGCCGACGAGGAACGTGCCTTCCTGGCCGCTGATCGCCATCACGTTCGGTTCGGCCAGCACGCGCACGAAGCCGTCCTGCTTCTCGGCCGCGCCTGTCAGGCTGCGGCCGGTGCCCTTGCTCGCCTGGAGCGACGCGTTGGCCGTGCCGCTGATGAAGTTCGACAGCAGCGTGGCGCCCCAGCTGCCGGAACCGAAGCGCCAGGTGACGCCGGCTTCCAGGCGGTCGAGCAGGGTTTTCGACACTTCGGCGATCTTGACTTCGAGCTGGACCTGCTGGGGCGCGCGGACCGACAGCATGTTGACCACCCGCGCCGCGGCAACCGCCGCGCCGCCCTGGTTCTGGTTTTCTCTCTGGCTCTGGCTGGCGGCGTCTTCCTTGTCGGGCACCGTCAGCCCGCGCAACGGTCGCCGGACATAAGCGGCCGCCAGTTCGACGGCGCGCGCCGCCGCGGTGGCATCGCTCACGGTGCCCGTCAGCACGAGCGCATCGGCCGCGGCCAGCACCTTGATGTCGTGCTCGTCCGGCAAGGCGGCGGCCAGCGTGGCCTGTACGGCCGACGGGTCCATGGCGACGGTGATGTCGAGCACGCTGCACAGGCCGCTTTTACCCTGAATGATCATATTGGTCGTACCGACGTCGACGCCCGCGATATACAGCGTATCGGGCGCCACCATCAGGGCCTGCACGACGAGCGGATTGCCGACGCTGCGATGCTGGACCGGCTCCGGCAGGCGCATCAGGCTGGACTTGCCGATCTGCAGCGCCAGCTGGGCCGGCCGCGCGGCCTCGCCCTTGCAGTTGGGGCCGATTTCAGCGCGCGGCGGTGCGGCCCCGGCCGGGCTCTCCGCGGACTGGGCTTTCGATCGGGCGGCCGCGCCTGCGGATCCGGTGGCGGCCAGCGCCAGGCCGGCGGCGAACAGGCAGCGAAGCATCGGTGATGGCGTCAAGCATCCGTTCATGGCTTTACCCTGAATGAAGTTCAGAAGCACTCCTGCGACGCGCGCAGGCCGTTGAGCACGCTGACGCAATCGCGTCGCACCGGGGCCGCCACCTTGACCACCACCGGCGCGGGACGCACCACCGGTGCCGGCCTGGGCGCGGGCTTGCGCGGTGCCGGCGGCGGCGCCTCGGGCAGCAGGGTCAGCTTGGTCGCACCTTCGGTGCTGGCCGACTGCGGATCGACCTGGTTGCGCAGGGCCAGCGACAGCGTGCCGACGCTGCGCGCCAGGTCGAGCTTTTCGGCCTGCTCCGGCGTCACTTCCAGCGTGACCGCATTGACGACCTTGGGCTTAGTCTCGTCGCGGTTGACTTCTTGGGCGACGGCCAGCACGAGGATCCTTTCCAGCACGATCTTCGAGATGTTCTGCTGGCGGGCGCCGGTGCCGGCCGGCACGTCCTTCTGGGTACTGACGATGATGTCGACGTAGTTGCCGGGCAGCGCGAAGCCCGCCACGCCGATCACGTCGTTCACGCGCACCGTGATCGCGCGCTTGCCTTCCGTGATCAGGGCCGACAATCCGCCGAGCGTACCGGCCGGCGCCAGCTTGGCTTCGCTGACCGGCTCGCCCATCAGCAGATTGGTCCTGAGGACGCGGCCACCCAGTTTCTGCGGATCCGTGAAAGCGCCTTTCGGCACGCTGTCGGCCGGCCAGTCGGCCAGCTTGAACATCTCGGGAGTCAGGCGCTGGCCGAGGTTGACGTCGGTCGCCGCCACGACGATGCGGCCGCTGCTCGGCTGCTTCAGCAACCAGCGCGACGCGAACACGACGGCCGCGAATCCGAACAGGATCGCGACAGCCATGACGACGATGGCACGCTTGTTCTTCATGTCAGGCCTCCGTCGCACAAGCGATGAACATGCTGCGCCAGGCCTGCTCGACCGCCGCGACGGTGAGGCGCGGTTCGGTCCCGGCAAACCCGGCGAAATCGGTGACCCGGTCGAGCAACTCGCCCGGATAGCAGGCCAGCAGCGCGCGTCCGGATTGCGGGTGCAGCCGGTCGACCAGGTGATCGACCGCGGCATCGTCGTAATCGATGCGGCGCAGCCGGCACTGGCGGCGCAGCAGGGCGCGGTATGCATTCGGCGGCCACGCGCCGATGTCGGCCTTGTAGCCGATGCGGCGCAGCGCGGCATCGTCGAACACGCCGCCCGGAACCAGGTTGGTCGCAAACACCACGGCGGCGTCGAACGGCACCAGTTCGGCCTGGCCGCCCTGCAGCGACAGCTGGTCGCACCCGGCATCCAGCGGACCGATGAAGCGGTTCAGCAGCTCGGCGGCGGCGATGCGCTGGCGGCCGACGTCGTCGAGCACCAGCATGCCGTTGTTCGCCTGCAGGTGCGGCGGCGCGTGGTACACGCCTTCTTCCGCGTCGAAGCGCAGATCGAGCATGTCGCGTCCCAGTTCGGCGCCGACGTGGACGAGCGGGCGCTGGCACACGGTCCAGCGCGCATCGCAGCTGCGCCGTTCTTCCTGCTGGCGCGCAGTCGGAGGCGGTGCCACGTGTACGGCCGGATCGTGCAGGCGGATCACCTGGCGCCCGGCCATCAGCGCATACGGCACGGCGATGGGACCGGGCAACAGCCGTCCGAGCTTGCGCGCCAGCGTCGTCTTGCCGCCGCCGGAGGGTCCGTACAGCAGCAGCGAACGGCGCGCGTACAATGCCGCGCCCAGCACGTCGCGCGCGCCTGGCGTCAGGCCGTCCTCGCCGAGCGCGCCGGCCAGCTGCGCGGGTGTGATGCGTTCGGCGTCCGCGTGGCGCAGCGCCTGGCGTTCGACCACGGCGCGATACGACGCGAGCGTGACGGGCGCCGGGCCGACGTAGCGGCAACGCGCCAGGGCGTCGGCGGCGCCGCGCTGGCCGAGCGCCGTCAGCTGGTATTGCATGTCGATGTCGGACTCGCCGCACCAGGCCACTTCCACCTGCTGTTCCGCGATCAGCGGATTGAGGACGTCGCGCAGCACGCTGATCGACAGCCGCAGCTTGCCGGCCAGATGCGTCAACGGCGTCTTGCCGCCGGTCTGGATCGCCTTGAGCACCAGGTCCGTCAGGAAGCGCGGTTCGAGACCGGTGTCGCGCACGGTCTTCGCCTGGCGCGGCAGCACCGGCGCGATCTCCGGACCACCCGCTGGCGCCGCCTGCGCGGCGCGCGGCGGCGTCGCGGTACTGCCTGTCGATAGCGTGTCAAACATCGGAACCCCCTTGCCTTGCATGTTTTCCGAAACAGGTCAGAATCATTCTAACGACCGGTCTTTTGGCCACCCTTGAGCTTCGCCAAGAGCGGGCTCATCCATAATGAGTGACCAAAACGACGATCGTGCCAAACGCAATCGCCAGTCCGTAAGGCATGGAACCGACACTCTGCGCGGGCGCCGTGTCGGATAATTTCGTGCCAGGAACGAAAAGTCCGAACAACACGTGACCGATGTTGACGAGAGCCGCCCGCACCCGGCTCCGCAGCACCACGAGCAGCAACGCCATCACGCCGCCGGCGCACCACGTGAGGACGACGATCTGGAACGCATCGGCGGGACCGGTGAAGAAGCCGACGACGGCCATCATCTTGACGTCGCCCGCGGCCATGCCGCGCACCAGGTAAAACGGCAGGAAGATAGCCAGGCCCAGCAGCATGCCGCCAAGCGCGGACAACAACGCGGCGCCCGGATCGACGGACAGCCCGTGCAGGGTCAATGCGCCGGCCAGGCCGGCGCACAGAAGACGGTTCGGGATACGCCGCGTCGCCAGGTCGTTGACGGCGGCAATGCTCACCATGAGCAGCAGCAGCGAATCGCGGTATTGTTCGATTTGCATCACAGCCCCCAAAAAAAAGCCCTCCGGGCCCTGGGGGGCCCGGAGGGCTGCTCCGCTACATTACGACGTTGCGGCGGTCAACTTGCCAGAGATGGACGTGAATACGCCTGACAGGTCGGTACCGAGCGTTTTCGCCGTGGCAGCCACCGCCACGCCGATCAAGGCAGCGATCAAGCCATACTCGATGGCTGTCACACCGTTCTCGTCGGCAGCGAAGGTTTTGACTGCGGAGATGAAGTTGCTCATGACTAACTCCCATATGGTGGGTTAATAAGAACTGCTACTAGCCGGAGGGCGCTGTCAAGTCACTTTCTAGCTGGCTTGCTGCGTTCCGTGCCAGTAATTTCACTATAAGACTTGATGCCGCATGGCAACTTGACGACACACAACTTTGCTACGTGGAATTATTTTTTGTTTCGAGGAATCGAAATGCCCTTCTTCCGAGCGAACACGGTGCCATATGAGTTTGAGAAAATTCACTCAGGCTAAAAAAATTGCATTTGCATAATTGCTTAGAATACAAAAACGCTATATCCTGTTTCGCTTGCTCTTTGTGAAACACCTGATACCTGCGAACGCGACGGCGGCTGTGCCCAGCCTGCAGGTCGGTTGATTACATTGCTGAGAACGACATGGACTCGCTTCTGAAACACATGGTGGACATGACCGGCCATCGCGATCACGCGATGCTGGATATCTCCGTCATCTCGGCAGTGCAGGAGCTGGCTGGTGCGGCGCAGACGCGCATATTGGCCATCACGACCGTCTCGGGACAGCAATATCTGCGCGCACGCGCCAGCGTCGCGAAAGGTGGCGCGGCACAGTTGGAAGAAGGGACCGACGGCGCGCTGGGCGATCCCGTGGCCGCCCTCCCCGAACTGAAACGCTGCCTGGCCGAACACCAGGCCAGCGCGGAAGCCATCGCCGCCGACGGCATGCGCGTGCTGTGGCTGCCGATCTGGTTCGGCGACAAGGCCACGACCTGCCTGGAAATCCGCGACGACAAGGCGTTTTCGCACGACACCGTCTATGTGATCGGCGGCATCGTCGGCGTGTATCGGAATTTCCAGAATCTGCTCGACTACAGCGAGCGCGATTCCCTCACCGGCCTGCTCAACCGCAAGACCTTCGACGACCAGCTCGCGCGCATGCTGCAGCATTCCCACGACCAGGACCTGCGCCTGCCGGGCATACCCGAGCGGCGCCAGCACCAGGGAGAAGAAAAGCAGTGGCTGGCCGTCGTCGACGTCGACCACTTCAAGGCCGTGAACGACAAGTTCGGCCACCTGTACGGCGACGAAGTGCTGATCCTGATCGCGAACCTGCTGCAATCGTCGTTCCGCGCCCAGGACCGCGTGTTCCGCTTCGGCGGCGAGGAATTCGTCGTGCTGTTGCGCTCGACCACGCTGGACAATGCCTGGAAGATCATCGAACGCTTCCGTACCAATGTCGAAAGCCATGACTTCCCGCAGGTGGGACGCGTTACGGTCAGCGTCGGTTTCGTCAGCATCAGCGCCTACGAATCGCCGGTGGTCACGCTGGGCCACGCCGACCAGGCGCTGTATTACGCGAAAAGCAACGGGCGCAACCGCGCCTGCCACTACGACGACCTCGTCGCACACGGCCTGTTGCAGACCGTCGCCTCCAACGACACCGCCGAATTCTTTTGAACGCCGCCGGACGGCTCAGGCCAACTGCATGAAACGCAGCGGGTCGACCTGCCATTTCTCGGGCGATTCGTGGCGCACGATCTTGTCGCCGCCGCCGAAGCCCACGCCGCGCGCCAGATCCACCGTCTGCGGCTTGATATAGGTCTGGCTCCTCGTGCTGTAGAACACGTTGACCTTGGGCGTGAGCAAACTCGTTTCGTGCGGCTCGACGACCACGGCCAGCCGGCCCGATTCCAGCAGGACGAGGGTCCCGACCGGGTAGATGCCGACGCAACGCATGAACTCCTGGGTCAACGCCGGATTGAAATGGAATTTGCTCCACTCATACATCTTGCGCAGGGCCTCGGCCGCCGGCATGCCCTTGTGGTAGCAGCGGTCGGCCGTGATGGCGTCGTAAACGTCCACGATCGCAGCCATCTGCGCCAGCTCGCTGATGTCCCGTTCGCCCTGGCGGTCCGGATACCCCGTGCCGTCGCGGCGTTCGTGGTGGTGCAGCGTGATGTCGAGCGGAATGGCGCCGATCTCGGGCGAGCGGCGCAGGATGTCGTAGCCGTCTTTCGGGTGGCGGCGGACGATCTCGAATTCCGCGTCGGTCAGGCGTCCCGGCTTGTTCAGGATCTCGTCCGGGACCAGGGCCTTGCCGGTGTCGTGCAGCAGGCCGCCGATGCCCGCCTGGTAAATGGTCTCCGCATCCATCTGACGCGAACGGCAGAAGGCGACCAGCAGGGTGCAGACGCTGACCGAATGCAGGAACGTGTAGTCGTCCTTGTTCTTGATGACGGACAGGCCGAGCAACGCGGACGCATTGCGCAGGATCGACGCCGTGATGTTCTCGACCACCGGCGACACCTTGTCCATTTCCACCGCCTTGCCCAGGCGCGCATCCTGCATCACGGTCTTGACGAGGCCGGCGGCCTGGCGCCGGATCGCCATGGCACGGTCGAATTCCTCGGCCAGCGTCGTGCGCAGCGGCGCCACCGGCCGGGAAGCGATCGCAGCGACCTCGGCCTCCGTCGCGGCCTCGGCTTCGGCGATCGTGGGGGCATCGGTCACGTCCAGCCCGCGTGCGCAGTCGATCGTCACGCCGCGGATACCGGCCGTCAGGATCTTGTGGATCTCGTCCTCGCTCGCGATGACGAAGCGGTTGCGGACGAACGGATGTTCCATCCAGCCGCAATCGAGGTCGTGGATGAACATCCCTACGCGCAACTGCGAAGAATCGACTTTCTTGAGCATGAACGGGTCTTGGGGTGTGTTAATCTCGCCGCACTTTGACGGTCCTCAGGCGACTTCGAGTATAACAACTTGATGACAAGATAGTTTCCATAAATAAACTTCTGGTTTATTTTTTGTAGCCATAAAGATACAAGTATTTACAAAATGGAACTCCGCCAGCTGCGCTACTTCGTCGCCATCGTGGACCACGGCTCGCTGTCGCGCGCGGCCCTGGTCCTGCATGTGGCGCAACCCGCGCTGACCCAGCAACTGCGCCAGCTGGAAGAAGAGCTGGGCGTGCAATTGCTGCACCGCTCGGCCCAGGGCGTGCTGAGCACCGACGCCGGCAAGCTGTTCTACGAACATGCCCTGGCCATCCTCAAGCAGGTCGCGGATGCGCAGGCGGCCGTCGTGCAATCGGCCGAGCGGCCGTCGGGCAGCGTCACGCTCGGCCTGCCGCACAGTATTTCGGACGCCCTCGCGCTGCCGTTGCTGACCGCCATCCGCCAGCGTTATCCGGAAATCACGCTGCAGCTGACCGAGGAAATCACCGGCAGCCTGGCTGAACAATTGCGCGCCGGCCGCATCAACCTGGCCGTGCTGTTCGACGACGGCCAGCTCGGCGCCTTCGTCGCCACCCCGCTCGTCGAGGAAGAACTGCGCTTCATCTGCCGCGCCGACGCCCCCGCCGCCGCCGGCCGCGACAGCCTGACCTTGCGCGCCGCCCTGGACACGATCCTGATCCTGCCGGGCCTGCAGCACGGCGTGCGGCCACGCATCGAAAGCACGGCACGGGCCGCGGGCCTGGCCACGCACGATGTCATCGAGATCAATTCGATCGCGATCCTGAAGTCGGCCATCCTCGCCGGCATGGGCGCCACCATCCTGCCGGTGGCGCCGGTCCAGGCCGAGCTCGAACGCGGCGCCATGCGCGCCCTCGCCATCCGCGATCCGGCCATCGCGCGCACCGTTGTCCTCTGCACCTCGCGCAATATCCCGCTCACCAATGCGGCGGCCGCCGTCAGCCGCCTCGTCGTCCAGGTGGCGCACGGGCTGTGCGCCGAGGGTCTCTGGGTCGGCGCGCGTTCCCTCGACGGCTGATCCGGGCGCGGCCGGGCTGGGCCATCATTTTTTCTTATGGCGCTATCCCCAATCCGTATTTCCGTATACGTCAACTTGTCACTACACTTGCTGTAACAGCCGCCAAAGCGGCATCCGGGCCCGATCCGGCCAGCGCCTACCCGGCGCACCACCGGCACGGGTCCATCTGAAAACACAAAGTTTGGAGACTCCATGCCTGACACCGTCCTGGGCCAGGGCGCATCCGCGTCCATGCCTGCCGCGCCCGCCGTTCCCGTTCCCCTCAAAGACGTCAGCCTCGACGACAAGTACACCGCCACCTCCGGCAAGATCTTCCTGTCCGGCATCCAGGCCCTCGTGCGCCTGCCGATGATCCAGAAGCTGCGCGATGAACAGGCGGGCCTGAACACGGCCGGCTTCGTGTCGGGCTACCGCGGTTCGCCGCTGGGCGGCCTGGACGAGAACCTGTGGAAGGCCAAGGGCCACCTGGAAGCGAAGCGCATCCAGTTCGTGCCGGGTGTGAACGAGGATCTCGCGGCGACCGCCGTCTGGGGCACGCAGACCGTGGACCTGATCGGCCCCGCCAAATACGACGGCGTGTTCGCGATGTGGTACGCGAAGGGTCCGGGCGTGGACCGCTGCGGCGACGTCTTCAAGCACATGAACCACGCCGGCACGGCGAAGAACGGCGGCGTGCTCCTCATCGCCGGCGACGACCATGGCGCCTATTCGTCGACCCTGCCGCACCAGTCCGACCACATCTTCGCCGCCTGCATGATCCCCGTGCTGTACCCGTCGAGCGTGCAGGAATACCTGGACCTGGGCGTGCACGGCTGGGCGATGTCGCGCTTTTCCGGCCTGGCCGTCGCGTTCAAGGCGCTGGCCGACACGGTGGAGTCGAGCGCGTCGGTCGACGCCGATCCGTTCCGCGTGGAGGTGAAGATTCCGCAGGACTTCGCGATGCCGGAAGGCGGCCTGAATACACGGCTCTCGTCCATCCCGCTGGGCCAGCAGGCGCGCAATCAGGAAGCTCTGATGCAGGACTACAAGATCTACGCGGCGCTCGCGTATGCGCGCGAGAACAAGCTGAATCGCACGACGATCGACAGCGCGGATGCGAAGCTCGGCATCATCGCGTCGGGCAAATCGTACGTGGACGTGCTGGAAGCGCTGGAGGAACTGGGCATCGACGAAGCGATGGCTGCAAGAGTCGGCCTGCGCCTGTTCAAGGTGACGATGATCTGGCCGCTGGAGCCGGAAGGCGTGCGCGAATTCGCCCAGGGCCTGGACGAGATCCTGGTGGTCGAAGAGAAGCGCCAGGTCGTCGAATACCAGCTCAAGGAACAGCTGTACAACTGGCGCGACGACGTGCGCCCGCGCGTGATCGGCAAGTTCGACGAAAAGGGAGAATGGGTCGCGCCGCGCGGCGAATGGCTGCTGCCGCCGAAGGCCGACTTCTCCGTCGCCCAGGTGGCGCGCGTGATCGCCGGCCGCATCACCCGCCTGAATCTCGATGACCGCACGCGCGACCTGATCAAGGCGAGACTGGCCTTCCTGGAAGCGAAGGATGCGGTGCTCATGAAAGCCGTGACGACGCCGTTCCGTCCCGCGTTCTACTGCTCCGGCTGCCCGCACAACACGTCGACCAAGGTCCCCGACGGCTCGTTCGCGCTGGCCGGCATCGGCTGCCACGTGATGGCCACGTCGATCTACCCGGAGATGAACAAGCTGACGACACATATGGGCGGCGAAGGCGCGCCGTGGATCGGCCAGGCCGCGTTCTCCGACGTGCCGCACGTGTTCCAGAACCTGGGCGACGGCACCTATTTCCACTCCGGCTACCTGGCCGTGCGCGCCGCCATCGCGGCCAAGGTCAACATCACCTATAAAATCCTGTACAACGACGCGGTCGCGATGACGGGCGGCCAGCCGGTCGACGGCACGACGTCCGTGCCGCTGATCGCGCGCCAGATGGCGGCCGAGGGCGTAACACGCATCGCACTCGTCACCGAAGACCTGTCGCGTTATGAAGACCGCTCGGCATTGCCGGCCGAAGTCACGCTGTACGACCGCAGCAAGATGGACGACGTGCAGCGCGAACTGCGCGACATCGCCGGCGTCACGGTCCTGATCTACGACCAGACCTGCGCGGCCGAGAAGCGCCGCCGCCGCAAGAAGGGCGAGTTCCCGGACGTGGCGAAGCGCATGGTGATCAACGAAGCCGTGTGCGAAGGCTGCGGCGATTGCGGCGTGCAGTCGAACTGCGTGGCTATCCTGCCGAAGGAAACGGAATTCGGCCGCAAACGCGCCATCGACCAGTCGGCGTGCAACAAGGATTATTCGTGCGCGAAGGGCTTCTGCCCGAGCTTCGCCACCGTCGAAGGCGGCACGCTCAAGAAGAACAAGGCCGGCGCCAGCAAGAAGGACGGCGACGACGGCTGGGGCGCGCTGCCGGCGCCATCGCTACCGTCGATCGCGGCGCCATACAACATCCTGATCAACGGTATCGGCGGCACGGGCGTCATCACCGTCGGCGCGCTGATGGGCATGGCGGCCCACCTCGAAGGCAAGGGCGCGTCCGTGCTGGACATGACGGGCATGAGCCAGAAGAACGGCTCCGTCACGTCGCACGTGAAGATCGCCGCAACGCCGGAACGCCTGCGCGCCCAGCGCATCGCCACCGGCGAGGCGGACCTCGTGCTGGGCTGCGACATGCTGACGGCCGGCGCGGCCGACGCCATCTCGAAGATGCGTCCGGGCCGCTCGATGGTCATCGTGAACCTGCACGAGCAGCCGACCGGCACCTTCGCGCAACAGAGAGACTGGGAATTCCCGGCCGACCAGGTCCGTTCGCTGATCGTGGAAGCCGTCGGCGGCGAGGCCGGCGCCGACTTCCTCGACGCGACCAGGCTGGCCACGGCGCTGATGGGCGATTCGATCGCCGCCAACCTGTTCATGCTGGGCTACGCATGGCAGAAGGGCCTCGTGCCGCTGTCGGAAGCGTCGCTGCTGCGCGCCATCGAATTGAATGGCGTGGCCGTCGCGTCGAACCAGCGCAGCTTCCTGTGGGGCCGCCGCGCCGCCGTCGACTTCAAGCGCGTCGAACGCACGGCGATGCCGGCGCAGCCCGTTCTGATCCAGATGCCGCAAAGCCTCGACTCGGTCGTCACGAAGCGCATCGAGTTCCTGACCGGTTATCAGGACGCGGCTTACGCGGCGCAGTACGAAACGCTGGTCGCGCGCGTGCGCGAACGCGAGGCGACGCTCAAGCTGGGCAGCAAGCTCTCGATGGCCGTGGCGAAGTCGTATGCCAAGCTGCTGGCCTACAAGGACGAGTACGAAGTCGCACGGCTGTACACGGACGGCCGCTTCGTCGAGCAGTTGCAAAGCCAGTTCGACGGCAAGTTCAGCGTGAAATTCAACCTGGCGCCGCCGCTGTTCGCGAAGAAGGACGCCAAGGGCCACCTGGTGAAAGCAGAATTCGGGTCGTGGATGTGGCGTGCGTTCAAGCTGCTGGCCAAGCTGAAAGGCCTGCGCGGCACGGCGCTCGACGTGTTCGGCTACACGGCCGAGCGCAAGATGGAGCGCGCCCTCATCACCGAATACCGTGACATGATCGAAGCGCTGCTGCCGTCGCTGGATGCGGCAAACCATGCCGTCGCCGTCGAGCTGGCGGCGCTGCCGGAGCAGATCCGCGGCTTCGGGCACGTCAAGGAGAAGGCCGTGGCCGAGTATCGCGTGCGCAGGCAGGAGCTGCTGTCCGGCGCCGTGAAGAAACGCGCGGCCTGACGATGTGCTGCCCGCCTTTGCCGTAGGGTGGGCTCCCGAGCCCACCATGCGTTTCGATGCGCCGGCATTTGGTGGGTGTTTGATGCCGGGGGCATCAAACACGGGTGCCCACCCTACGGCTTCGACACGATCCCGATCCCATTCTTGACGTTTACGTTAACGTCATATACCGTACAAAGAACCAAAAGTTCGCTTCCGTTTTCCAGGGAACACCATGAACGACATCACGCCCGCCGCCAAGCTCGACCTGCCGGAACACGCCAAACTGTCCAACAAAGTCCGCTTCGTCACCGCCGCCTCGCTGTTCGACGGCCACGACGCCTCGATCAACATCATGCGCCGCATCCTGCAGACGAATGGCGCCGAAGTCGTGCACCTGGGCCATAACCGCTCGGTCGACGACGTCGTCACCGCGGCGCTCGCCGAGGACGTGCAGGGCATCGCCATCTCCAGCTACCAGGGCGGCCACGTCGAATATTTCAAGTACATGATCGACCTGCTGCGCCAGCGCGGCGGCGCCCACATCAAGGTGTTCGGCGGCGGCGGGGGCGTCATCGTCCCGCACGAGATCGAAGAGCTGCATGCCTATGGCGTCACGCGCATCTTTTCGCCGGAAGACGGCCAGCGCATGGGCCTCGTCGGCATGATCCGGGCTATGCTGGAAGCGTGCGACGTCGACCTGTCGACCTATGCCCCGACCACCCTCGAACCGTTGCAGACGGGATCGATCGAGCAGCGCCACCGCCCGCTCGCGCAGCTGATCACGGCGCTGGAAAACGGTAAAGCAAGCACCGAGCTGCGCAAGCGCATCATGGATACGGCCGAAGGCCTGCAAGTGCCCGTGCTGGGCATCACGGGAACGGGCGGCGCCGGTAAATCGTCGCTGACGGATGAGCTCATCCGCCGCATCCGCCTCGACCAGGGCGACCGCCTGAACATCGCCGTGATCTCGATCGACCCGTCGCGCCGCAAATCCGGCGGCGCCTTGCTGGGCGACCGCATCCGCATGAACGCGATCAACCCGTGGAACAAGGATGGGGAACTGCGGGCGCGCGTGTTCATGCGCTCGCTCGCCACGCGCGAAGCGGGTTCGGAGATTTCGCAGGCGCTGCCTGGCGTGATCGCCGCGTGCAAGGTCGCGGGCTTCGATCTCGTCATCGTCGAGACGTCGGGCATCGGCCAGGGCGACGCCGCCATCGTGCCGCACGTCGACGTGTCGATGTACGTGATGACGCCGGAATTCGGCGCCGCATCGCAGCTCGAAAAGATCGACATGCTGGACTTCGCCGACTTCATCGCCATCAACAAGTTCGACCGCAAGGGCGCCCAGGACGCGCTGCGCGACGTGGCCAAGCAGGTCCAGCGCAACAAGGAAGCGTGGAGCAAGTCGCCGGACGAGATGCCGGTCTACGGCACGCAGGCGTCGCGCTTCAACGACGACGGCGTGACGGCCTTGTACCTCGGCCTGCTGCCGGCGCTGGCCGGCTTCGGCCTGAAAACCGAAGCATCCAGGCTGCCCCGCCCCGCCGCCAAATACTCGAGCGGCAAGAACGTGATCGTGCCGCCCGCGCGCACGCGCTACCTGGCCGAAATCGCGGACACCGTGCGCGGCTACCACCGCAACGTCGGCAAGCAAGTCAAACTCGCGCGCGAGCGCCAGCAGCTGACGGAAACGAAGCGCATGCTGGCCGCCGCCAACCGCGAAGTGGTCCTCGACGACCTGATCACGGAACGCGACAACGCGATGGAAGGCGACGCGAAAAAACTGCTCGCGTCCTGGCCGCAGCTGCAGGCGACGTATGCCGGCGACGAGCACGTCGTCAAAATCCGCGACAAGGAAATCCGCACGAATCTCACCTACACCACGCTGTCCGGCAACAAGGTGCGCAAGGTCGCCCTGCCCCGCTTCGAGGACCACGGCGAGATCCTGCGCTTCCTGATGCTGGAAAACGTGCCGGGCGCGTTCCCGTACACGGCGGGCGTGTTCCCATTCAAGCGCGAGGGCGAGGACCCGACCCGCATGTTCGCCGGCGAAGGCGACGCGTTCCGCACCAACCGCCGTTTCAAACTGGTCTCGCAAGGAATGGACGCGAAGCGCCTGTCGACAGCGTTCGACTCCGTCACCCTGTATGGCGCCGACCCGGCACTGCGGCCGGACATCTATGGCAAGGTCGGCAACTCCGGCGTGTCGATCGCGACCTTGGACGACATGAAAGTGCTGTACGACGGTTTTGATTTGTGCAGTCCGAATACGTCCGTCTCGATGACGATCAACGGCCCGGCGCCGACCATCCTCGCGATGTTCATGAACACCGCGATCGACCAGCAGTTGGACAGGTTCGAGCGCGACAACGGCCGCAAGCCGGATGCGGACGAAGCGGCCAGGATCCGTGCGTGGGTGCTGGCGAACGTGCGCGGCACGGTGCAAGCCGACATCCTGAAGGAAGACCAGGGCCAGAACACCTGTATCTTCTCGACGGAGTTCTCGCTGAAAGTGATGGGCGACATCCAGGAATACTTCGTCCAGAACCAGGTGCGCAATTTTTATTCCGTGTCGATCTCGGGCTACCACATCGCGGAAGCGGGCGCGAACCCGATCTCGCAGCTGGCCTTCACGCTGTCGAACGGTTTTACCTTTGTCGAAGCCTATCTCGCACGCGGCATGCACATCGACGACTTCGCGCCGAACCTGTCGTTCTTCTTCTCGAACGGGATGGACCCGGAATACACGGTGCTGGGCCGCGTGGCGCGCCGCATCTGGGCCGTCGCCATGCGCGACAAATACGGCGCCAACGACCGCTCGCAAAAACTGAAATACCACATCCAGACATCGGGCCGTTCGCTGCACGCGCAGGAGATCGACTTCAACGACATCCGCACGACCTTGCAGGCACTCATCGCGATCTACGACAATTGCAACTCGCTGCACACGAATGCGTACGACGAGGCGATCACGACGCCGACCGACGAATCCGTGCGCCGCGCGTTGGCCATTCAATTGATCATCAACCGAGAATGGGGCCTGGCCAAGAACGAGAATCCGAACCAGGGCTCGTTCATCCTCGAGGAATTGACGGACCTCGTCGAGGAGACCGTGCTGCAGGAATTCGAGCGCATCGCCGAGCGCGGCGGCGTGCTGGGCGCGATGGAGACGGGCTATCAGCGCGGCAAGATCCAGGAAGAGTCGATGCTGTACGAGCACCGCAAGCACGATGGCTCGCTGCCCATCGTCGGCGTCAACACCTTCCGCAATCCCAAGGGCGCCCAGGCACCGGCGACGATCGAACTGGCGCGCTCCACGGACGACGAAAAGCAGTCGCAGCTCACGCGTTTGGAAGACTTCCACCAGCGCCACGCGGACGCGGCACCGGCCGCCCTTGCCGCACTGCAGCAAGCCGCCATCGACAACGAGAACGTGTTTGCGCGCCTGATGGACGCCGTGCGCGTGTGTTCCTTGGGCCAGATCACGACGGCGCTGTTCGAGGTCGGCGGACAATATCGTCGCAATATGTGAGCCCCCCGGTAGAATGGTTCCGGGACCACCACGGAGCCATTCATGCCGATCCAGCCGGAACAACTCGCCGCCCTCATGCGCGAAGTCGAACAGGAAGATCCGATCGACTTCGCGGACCTGCCCTTCCCCGACGACGACCTGCGCCAGCTGGTCGCCAGCCACCTGTGCGAGATGGCTGCCTCCATGGAAAATTTCAGTACCGAAGATCGCCTGATGACCCTGCTGGCCGTGTCGGCCAAGCTCGTGCTCGAGAATCTGGTATTGCACGTGCAATTGTTACGTCGCCATGGCTTGCCCGTCGGGGACAATGTCGAAGCCCTGCTGAGCCGCCTGCGCAAGGGCGGCAGCGGCCCGGAAAAGTAAGATGAGCGTCATATCCACGAGATATCGCGTCAAAAGGGGGCGACTTCTACCACTTTGATGGGGGGATTTGCAACAAGACGTCCAACTTGTACGGCTTTGTTACTATTCCTTCAGGTATTATTGTTGAAGAGGAATCCGCACACCAATGCGGACATGATCCATATCTCGAGGAATCCAGATGCCGCGTCACCCGAACAAGCTCAAACTCACTGCTGCCATCCTGTCCGGCGCTTTCATAGTAGCAGGGCTGTCCGCCTGCGGTCGCTCCACGCAGTCGACCGAACAGCTGCTGACAGATGCCAAACAGTACCAGCAGAAGGGCGACCTGAAGTCGGCAATGATTCAGCTCAAGAATGCCGTCGAAAAGAGCCCGGAAAACGGCGAAGCGCGCATCGAGCTGGGCACCCTGGAACTCGGCATGGGCGATTTCCCCTCGGCCGAAAAGGAATTCCGTAAAGCCCGCTCGGTCGGTATCGCGGCCGACCGCGTGCTGCCCCTGCTGAGCAAGGCGATGTCGCAGCAAGGCAAATTCAAGGAAATCCTCGACGACGTCACGCCAGAGGCGGCCGCCAAGTCGGCGCCGCTGCTGGCGCTGCGCGGCGAAGCCCTGCTGGCAACCGGCAAGCTCGACGAGGCAAAACAGGCGTTCGACCAGGCCCTGGCGCTGAACGCCAATTCGGGCGATGCGTTGCTCGGCCTGGCGCGCTATGCCGTCGCCAAGCACGACAGGGATGCCGCCACCCACTATATCGATGAGGCGGTGGCCAAGGATCCGAAGAATCCGGATGTCTTCATGGCGCGCGGCACCATGCTGCGCACGCAGGGCAAGGCCGACGAGGCGATCGCCGCCTTCGATCAGGCGCTGGCGTTGAATCCGCACCATCGTACCGCGCATATCGAAAAAGCGTACATCGACATCACCCGCGGCAAGTTCCCGGATGCAAAGAAGGAAATCGATGCCGCTGAGAAGAATGCTCCGGGCAATCTACTCGTCACTTATACCCGTGCGCTGTACGAATTCTCGCAAGGTAAATACCAGGCGGCCCAGGACGCCCTGCAACGCGTACTGAAAGTCGCACCCGACCACATGCCCAGCATCCTGCTGACCGGCGCATCCGAACTGAATCTCGGCTCCCTGCAACAGGCCGACCAGCACCTGCGTAAATATCTGGAAAGCAATCCGGACGACGTCTATGCCCGCAAGCTGCTGGCACAAGTCCAGCTCAGGAGCGCCCAGCCGGCCGATGCGGCCGTCACGCTGGCACCGGCCCTCAAGAGCGCGGCGGACGATCCGCAGGTCCTGGCGCTGGCCGGCGAAACCTATATGCAGGTACATGACTTCAACAAAGCCAGTGCCTACCTGGAAAAAGCCGCCGTGCTGGCGCCCAAGGCGGCCGGCCTGCGCACCTCGCTCGGCCTGTCCAAGCTGGCCCAGGGCGACCAGGCACGCGGCCTGTCCGAACTGGAAATGGCCACGGAGCTCGATCCGAAGTCGGCGCACGCCACAATGGCCCTGGTCCAGACGGAAGTCAGCCTCAAGCATTACGACAAGGCCCTGGCCGCCATCGATGCCCTCGAGAAGCAGCAGCCCGACAATCCCCAGGTGCTGACGCTGAAAGGTGCGGTCAACATGGTGAGGGGCGATATTCCCGCCGCCCGCGCCGCGCTGGACAAGGCCGTGGCCATTCAGCCGACCTTCATTCCGGCCGTGCAGAACCTGGCACGCCTGGACCTCGTCGAAAAGAAACCCGACGCCGCCAAGCAGCGCTACGAAAAAGTCCTGCAGAAGGAACCGAACAACGCCGATGCGATGCGCGCCCTGGGTGAACTGGCAATGATGCAGAATCATGCCGACGAGGCGACGACGTGGTTCGAGAAAGCCAGCAATTCGAATCCGAATTCGGTGGTCCCCGCGATCACGCTCGGCCGGCACTACCTGCGTACGGGACAGCCACAGAAAGCCCTGACCCTGGCACGCAAGTTCCAGACCGCCAACCCGACCAATCCCGAACTGGTCGAACTGCTGGGCCAGGCCCAGATCGCCAACAAGGACACGTCCGGCGCGCTGGAAACCTACAGCAAGCTGGTGAACCTGGTGCCGAAATCGGCCGCGCCGCACCTGCGCCTGGCCGGTGTGCACATGCTGATGCAGAACAATAATGCCGCCGCCGATGACCTCAAGCGCGCCATCGAGCTGCAGCCGGACCTGATCGCCGCCCGCCTCGCCCAGGTCGAGCTGTCCATGCGCATGGGCCACGCGGACGAGGCGCTTGCCATGGCCCGCGAGATCCAGAAGACCAACGCCAAGTCGCCCGTCGGCTATGCGACGGAAGGCGACGTGCTGATGGCGCAGAAGAAGCCGGCGCAAGCGTTGCCGGCCTACGACAAGGCCCTGGCGCTCGACAAGGCACCGCAAATCTTCGTGAAATCCCTGCAAGCCATGACGCTGGCCGGCAAAGGCAAGGAAGCGCAGGCACGCGCGGCGCAGTGGCTCAAGGACCACCCGGATGACGTCCTGACCGGCATGTACGTGTCCGAGAACAGCCTGGCCGCCAAGGATTACAAGGCGGCGATCGCGCGCCTGGAAGACATCGTCAAGCGCCTCCCGAACAACGCCGCCGCGCTGAACAACCTGGCCTACGCTTACCAACAAGAAAAAGATCCGCGTGCCCTCGCGACTGCCGAGCAGGCATTCAAGCTGGCGGACAACAACCCCGGCATCATGGACACGCTGGGCTGGCTGCTGGTCGAGCAGGGCAATACGGCCCGCGGCGTACCGTTGCTGCAGAAGGCCAGCGGCATGGCGCCGAACTCGTCGGAAGTGCGCTACCACCTGGCGGTGGGCCTGAGCAAATCCGGGGACAAGGCGGGCGCGCGCAAGGAGCTCGACAAGCTTCTGGCGACCGATAAATCGTTCGCCCAGGCGGATGACGCGCGCGCATTGCTAAAGGCTTTGTAAGAAGCTAATATACATTAATAATTAAATAATAATCCGTGCCCGGCAGCGCCAGGGCCGGGGTCCGGAACTTCCGTCCGCCGTACGCGGGCGTTTTTAAACAATTGGGGAATCCTGCGATGACGACTTTCGACGATTTCAAGGATCCAGAGGGTAGTTCTGCCGCATCCCTATCGGACGCTCATGATTTCAGCGATCGCGATAATATGACGCCCTCGCAATATGAGGATGTCATCGTGAACCACGATTCGTATGGAATCCGGCTTACCGATACTGCGGACGGGCGAAATTCGGCAAGTATGCTGATCAACAAGATGTATGCCTGGCGTGGTTACTCCGGGACGCACCAATTCAGCGACGACCCGAATCGCATTACCCTCACCGCCACCGACAAGGGCGACGTGGTCGGTACGCTCACGATCGGTATCGACTCGCCGATCGGCCTGATGGCAGACCAGATCTTCAAGGAGGAGCTGGACGCACACCGCAACTATGGCGCGCGCCTGTGCGAGTTCACGAAGCTGGCGTTCGACCCGTCGGTACGTTCGAAGACTTCGCTGGCCAACCTGTTTCACCTGGCCGTGATCTACGCCCGCGACATCCACCAATGTACGGATATCGTCATCGAAGTGAATCCGCGCCATCGCCGTTTTTACGAACGCATGCTCGGTTTCCAGCAGGAGGGCGAACTGAAAATCAACCCGCGCGTCGAGGCACCGGCCTACCTGTTGCGGGTAAATCTGGAATTTGTAACGGAACAGATCCAGAAATTCGGCGGCACTTTCAGCGCCGATAACAACGTGTCCGAACGTTCGTTTTATCCCTATTTCTTCTCGCCGCGCGAAGAACGAGGCATCATCAATCGCCTCCTGCGCATGGACGAACAGCACGCATAAAAAGGGCTGTGCGTTGCAGATCTCGTCGCTGCGGCCCTTTTATCGATAAAACCGTTTTTCCTCATCAATGACAAATCCGTTCCGCTATGAACAGGCGTTTTCGCGCAATATCGGCTGGGTGACGCCGGCAGAACAGCAGACCCTGCGCGGCAAGCGTGTCGCCATCGCCGGCGGCGGCGGGGTCGGCGGCGTACACCTGCTGACCCTCGCGCGCCTGGGCGTGACAAAATTTCATATCGCCGATTTCGATACCTTCGACATCGTCAACTTCAACCGCCAGGTCGGCGCCATGATGTCGACGGTCGGCCAGCCCAAGGCCGAGGTCCTGGCCCGCATGGCCAAGGACATCAATCCCGAAATCGACATCAAGATCTTTCCTGACGGCGTCAACCAGGGCAATCTCGATCAATTCCTGGACGGCGTCGACCTGTACGTCGACGCGCTCGACTTCTTTGCGTTCGACGCCCGCCAGCAGACGTTCGCCGCCTGCGCCCGCCTCGGCATCCCGGCCACGACGGCCGCGCCGCTGGGCATGGGAGCCGCCCTGCTGAACTTCATGCCGGGGCAGATGACGTTCGAAGAATATTTCCAGTGGGGCGACCTGCCGGAACTGGACAAGGCGATCCGCTTCGTCGTCGGCCTCGCGCCGGCCGGCCTGCATCGTCCCTATCTCGTGGTGCCGGAGGCCGTCAACTTCGTGGAACGCCGCGGTCCGTCGACCTTCATGGCCTGCCAGTTGTGCGCCGGCATCGTCGCCACCGAGGCGCTCAAGATCCTGCTCGGACGCGGCAAGGTATTGGCGGCACCGCACGGCGTGCAGTTCGACGCCTATCGCAACAAGCTGGCCCATACCTGGCGCCCGGGCGGCAACGGCAATCCGCTGCACCGCCTGATGATCGCCGTGGGCAAGCGCCAGATGACGCGCCAGCTGGCAGGGAAAGCGGTACAGGCATGAACCTCCCGCAGACGATCCACGACATCCTCGACCTGGCGCGCTGGGCGCCGAGCGGCGACAACACCCAGGTCTGGCGTTTCGAAGTGCTCGGCCCCGACCACGTCGCCGTGCACTTTTACGACACGCGTGAGGATACCGTGTACGACTTCCGCGGCCGCCCGAGCCAGCTGTCGCACGGCACCTTGCTGGAAACGATGGCGATCGCCGCCACCGCCCACGGCCTGCGGACCGAGATCACCCGGCGTCCCGACGACCAGGATCACCTGCCCGTGTTCGACGTGCGCTTCGTGCAGGATCCGACGGTGACGCCGAGTCCGCTCATCGGCGCGATCACGACCCGCAGCGTGCAGCGCCGCGCGATGAGCACGCGCGCCCTGCTGCCCGAGGAAAAACGCGCCCTCGAGGATGCCGTCGGCGACGGCTACGACGTGCGCTGGATCGAAGGCTTCGGCGGCAAGATGGCCGCCGCGCGCCTGATGTTTTCGAACGCCAAGCTGCGCCTGACGATGCCGGAAGCCTACGAGGTGCACCGCCGCATCATCCACTGGAACGCGCGCCACAGCCCCGACCGCGTGCCCGACCAGGCCCTGGGCGTCGACGCCGCCACCCTGCGCCTGATGAAATGGGCGATGGTCAGCTGGGGTCGCCTGTCCATGATGAACCGCCTGATGGGCACCTGGGCGCCGCGCCTGCAGATGGACCTCGTGCCGGGTCTGCGCTGCGCCGCGCACTTCGTCATCATGGCCAGACACGCGCCGGAAACCGTCGAGGATCATGTCGCCGCCGGCCGCGCCGTGCAGCGCTTCTGGCTCACGCTCACCCACCTGGGCCTGGCCATGCAGCCCGAGATGACGCCCCTGATCTTTTCGGCCTACGTGCAGCACGGCGAATCGTTCTCGACCGTCGAGAAACTGCATGGCGCGGCGCGGCAATTGCAGCAGCGCCTGCACAAGCTGATCGGCACCGGCAACGGGCATCCGGTCTTCATGGGCCGCCTCGGCGCCGGTCCCGCACCCCAGGCCCGTTCGCTGCGCAAGCCGCTCGAAGAACTGATGAAGTAACCGGTGGCGCGGGCATCCCGCGCCGCCGGCGTCGTTTGCCTGGCACGTTCCCGCAACCCTTTCACGATCAACGCCCCTATGGAACGTATCAAAATCCTGTTCTTTGCGGAAGCCGTGACGCTGGCCCACGTCGGACGTCCCATCGCGCTCGCGCAATCCCTCGATCCCGCGCGCTTCGACGTGCATTTCGCCTGCGCCGAAGGCTATGACTTCTGTTTCAACGGGACGCAGTTCACCCGCTGGACCATCCACAGCATTCCCAGCCAGCAATTCCTCGATGCGCTCGCGGGCGGCAAGCCGGTGTACAACACGGCGACCCTCACCGGCTACGTGGAAGACGACCTGCGCGTCCTGGACGCCGTCCGTCCCGACATCGTCGTCGGCGACTTCCGCCTGTCGCTGTCCGTCAGCGCGCGGCTGCGCCGGATTCCCTACGTGTCGCTGATGAATGCGTACTGGAGCCCGTACGTCGTGCAGCATTACGCGGTGCCGCACATCCCGCTGACGCGCCTGCTGCCGATCCGCATCGCGAATGCGATCTTCCGCATGGCGCGTCCGGTCGCATTCGCCTCGCATTCCGTCCCGCTCAACCGCGTGCGCCGCAACTACGGCCTGCCCTCGCTGGGCACCGACCTGCGCAAGGTCTATACGGATGCGGACTACAGCATGTACGCCGACGTTCCCGACCTGTTCCCGCCGAAAAGCCTGCCGCAGCAGCATGCGTATATCGGTCCCATCATCTGGGCACCGCCGCTGGCCAAGCCCGAGTGGTGGGACCGAGTGCCGCAAGACAAACCCATCGTCTACGTCACGCTCGGCAGTTCCGGCCAGGGCCGCCTGCTGCCGCTCGTGCTGGAAGCACTGGCGCCGCTGCCGGTGACCGTCATCGCGGCCACCGCCGGGACGATCGACGTGGCCAGTGCGCCGGCGAACGCCTTCGTCGCGCCCTACCTGCCGGGCGACCTGGCGGCGCAGCGCGCCAGCTTGGTCGTGTGCAACGGCGGCAGTCCGACCAGCCAGCAGGCCCTGGCCGCCGGCGTGCCGGTGCTGGGCGTCGCCAGCAATCTCGACCAGTTCCTGAACATGAGCGGCGTCATCAAGGCGGGCGCCGGTGCGCTGCTGCGCGCCGATCGCTTCCGCGCGAAGAAACTGGCACGCCAGGTGCGCGCGATGCTCGACGATCCGGCCTTGACGGCCGCGGCGCGGCGGGTGGCCGATGCGTTCGCCAGTTATCCGGCGCCGCAACGCATGGCCGCCTTTTTGGAAGGGGTGCGTGCTTTCCACCGCTTTGCGCCGGCGCACAGGGTGGACGACGACGACACCGTGCTTTCCGACGTCGATTAATTGACTGTCGGAATTTTTTACATCACGCATCCGGCAGTTTACGATTTCTCTTGTTTTATTGTTTAAGTCCTTGATTCTAAACAGGGTAGCACAGGCTGGCATGGGGCTTGCTTTAGCTTGGGTATAAGCCCGCGATCAAAACGGGCTACTCCCCCGACAAATTTAACCAGCAGATTACTTGGAGCCAATATGAAGAAGTCGTTTCGCAAGCTGATCCCGGTCGCAGCCGCCCTTGGTTTCGCACTCGCCGCATCGTCGGCACAAGCTTTCACCCTGAAGGATGGCACCAACGTCCTGGCATCGGATGCCACGACCCTGGACTGGAACACGACCGGTAGCGGTGTTGCGAAAGGCGTCGGCCCGTTCGGCTCGCCGCTGAGCGTCGGCCAGAACTTCCAATTCCTGTACCAGTCGAACCTGGCCAGCATCGACGGCAACACGACGAACGCGTTCGACTCGGGCCTGGACTTCAACGCCAACGGCACCAAAGGCGCCGGCAAGGCTTTCGAATTCACGATCGTCGCCAAGCTGACCGAAAAAGTCACGAGCCTGGCAGGCACGACCGCAACGTTCGGTCTGGCCGGCACGGCTGCCGACAACAAAGTCGCGATCTACTACGACACCGCCGCCAACGCCTCGACCACCGGCGGCACCGGTTTCGACGACGGCCAGCTGATCGCCCTGCTGACCATCGTGCCGAACAACACCCAGTCGACCTTCACGATCGCTGGCGCCGGCGGCCAGGGTTCGACCAAGCTGAACGCAGACATCGTCGAGACTGGCGACTTCATCGACCCGGCCTACCTGCAAGGCGTGACCCACCTGCTGTTCGGCGTGAACTTCGAATCGAACCTGAACTTCCCGGCTGGCAACTCGGCTACGCTGAACTTCCAGAAAGGCGGCAGCGCCCTGTTCCCGGATTACACCGTGGACACCGCGCACGACATCGTCTTCAAGGTCGACGGCTCGAACACCTTCGCCCTGCCGGAACCGGGCACCATGATGCTGCTGGGCATGGGCATGCTGGGTCTGGTCGGCGCACAGCGTCGTCGTCGCGCTCCGAAGGCCTAATCCGCCTGCCGGACCGGCTTCATGAAAAAACCGCGGTTTCGACCGCGGTTTTTTTATTGCCGTTTCACTTGCCTTCGGGCGGCTTGAACATCTTGCCGACTTCGCGGATGACCATCGCGTGCGGCGCCAGCCCGGCAAACACGCGCTGCTTGTAGGTTCCCCTGGCCGCGTTCACGACCGGCACGTCGCGCTCCAGTCCCGCCAGCGATGCCCGCACGACGTCGGCCGGCGCATCGCGCTCGACGAGGGCACTCTCGTAGGCGCCGGCCTTGGCGTCGAACTCCGTGGCCGTCGGGCCCGGAACGAGGGTCTGCACGAGGATCCCGCGCGCCTTCCACTCGCCATGCAGCGCCTGGCTGAAGCTCTGCACGAAGGCTTTGCTCGCCGCGTACACGGCCATATACGGCACCGGCTGGTAGGCCGCGGCCGACGATACATTGATCACGGCACTGCTCGGGAACGAGGCCAGATGGTCGAAGAAGCGGCGGCACGTCGCGACGAGCGCGGTCGTGTTGAGCGTGTTGAGTTCGTCGTAGACGCTCGCATCGGTCGCCTCGAACCGCCCCCAGCGCCCTGCCCCCGCGTTATTGCACAGCAGGCGCACGCGGATGCCCGCGCCGTCGAGTTCCGCGCGGATGCGCGCCACGGCGGCGAGATCGGCCAGGTCGGCCACGATGGCCCGCGCCTCGACGCCGTACTCCGTGCGCAACGCCTGGACGACGGCCAGCAGCCGCTCTTCACGCCGCGCCACGAGCACCAGCCGCATGCCGGCCTGCGCCAGCTGGCGGGCGAATTCCTCGCCGATGCCGGACGACGCGCCGGTGACCAGCGCCCAATGGCCTTTTAAGTCGGAAAGCCGCATGGGCGATCTCCTTGTCGATGGATGATGAATAAATAAAGCCGCGTCAGGCCTGCGCCAGCAGATAATCCGCCACGCGCAGGGCGTTCGCCGCGATCGTCAGGCTCGGGTTGGTGCCGCCGGACGACGGGAAGAACGAACTGTCGACGACGTACAGGTTGGCGAGCCCGTGCGCGCGGTTATTGCGGTCGAGCACGCTCTGTGCGGGATCGTCGCCGAACCGGCATGTGCCGCACACGTGGGCGATGCGCTGGTTGTTCTCGGCCTGCTTGATCAGTTTCACGCTGTAGCCCGCGAGCACCGCGCGCATCCGCGCGCGAAACGCCGCGATGCGCGCGCGGTCGGCGTCGCGCACGCGGTATTCGATGGCCAGGCGGGCGTTCTCCGCGTCGTCGCGCGCCGGTTCGACGCGGTTGTCGGCATACGGGAAATCCTCGAGCGTCGCCGCGAGGATCATGCGCCGATGCACGAACCCGTCGAGCACCGGCGTGACGAACGGCTTGGCCAGCTTGAACAACGGCGCCACCCACGGCAGCGGTCCCTGGCGCAGGTCGTCGGCCACCGAGGCCGCCAGGGTGGCCGGCGGCGGCAGGCGGCCGAAGGATTGCACGGAGCCGAGTTTCTGTCCGTCCAACAAATAAAAATCGTTGAAGGCGAGCTCTTTTTGACGATTGTCGAACTCACCCTTGAGCTTCGGCGCGATCAGGTACAGGTCGATGTGGTGGCGCATCAGGTATTTGCCGACGAGGCCGGACGCGTTCGCGACGCCTTGTGGCCACGTGCCGGATGCCGAGCCGAGCAGGATGCGCGGCGTCTCGAGGGCGCCGGCGGCCAGCACCACGATGGGAGCGCGCACGGTGAAGCGGGCGCCGCGTCGTTCGCACACGACGCCCGTCACGCGGCTGCGGTCGGCTTCCAGCGCCACGACCTCGCAATCGTCGAGCAGGCGGGCGCCGTGGTCGCGCAAGGCCGGTTCCAGGCAGATCCGGCCGGCGTCGTTCTTGCAGGCGCGGCCGCACAGATAACCCTGGCAACCGCTGCAGCCGGCCACGAACTCGCAGGCCAGCGGCAACCGGTACGGATGCAGGCCGCGGCCTTCGAAAAAGCCGAACAGTTCCGCGGACGCCGGCGTCAACGGCGGAGACTGCAGCAAGTGCTCGCGCTGCCCGTCCGCACGCAACGGGTCCGCCGTGCCGCGCACGCGGAACAATTGCTCGGCCTTGTCGTAGTACGGTGCCAGCTCGTCGTAGGCGACGGGCCAGCGCGGCGGCAGATCGGCCCCGGGCGGTGCCTGGTAGTGGTCGGCCGCGGCGAAATCGGAGGGAAAGAAACGCTCCAGCGCCATGCCGTACAGCGCGCTCGAACCGCCCGCCCCGGAACCGATGAAGGGCACGAAGCGCTGGGTACGCGGACCGGAGCGGTCGACGATCTGGTCCGGATAGCGGCCGGCGCGCGCGAGGATGTCGCGGTGCGCCGGCTGCGGCGCTTCCGGCCGCGGGAAGTCGTCTTCGGCGTAGCGGCCGACGAGGTCCGGGTGGGCGGCGCCCTTTTCGAGGAACAGCACGCGGCGGCCGGCGCGCGCCAGCGCGTAACCGAGCGTGGCGCCACCCATGCCGGTGCCGACGACGACGGCGTCCCAGTCCTGGTCGATATCAAACGGTTCCGACATATTCCCCCGGCAGTGGCCGCTCCTGTTGGGGTCGCCGGGCGCGCCTAAAAGGTTCAGGCCGCCTGCGACTCGTCATGCTTCGTGATAAACGCTTTATGAAACAGATGCCGCGCCAGCAGCAGCGGCGGCATGCGCAGCCAGTTCCCGCGCACGTACAGCGCAAAGCGCGCCAGGCTGCTGGATATACCCTCGCAGCTCACATGCAGCGGCAGCAGCGCGCGTCCGAACAACCGGTCCATCAGCCACAACAGGACCGGATTCGGCCCTGCCGGGGCCACGGCCGCCTGCACCGCCGGCGGGACGACCGTGCCGAGCAGGCGCGGGCAATAGCGTAACGCATAGTACAGCGGCCGTCCCAGCTCGAGTTCGCGCGCGCGCGCCGGCAGCGCGTCCCAGAACCCGGGTTGCGCGCCGAATTCGCCCAGCAGCCGGTGCATGTCGACGAGGTCGCGCAAGCCCTTGTCGAATTCGCCGTCGAAGAACAGGTGCACGGCGCTGTGCAGCACCATGTCGGCCGGGGCCAGCGTGGCCAGGCCGGGCGCGCCGGCGATCGGGATGGCCGCGGCGCGCAGCTTGTCCGGGTCGGGGCGCACCGGCGCCGTCTCCGGCAGGATCGCGTGGTGCACGTCGATCGAGTTGCCGCGCCGGGCGTGCTGCATCGGCGGCAGCTCGTGCATCCATTCCCGGTAGTAACGCTGGTCGTAGGTATCGTGGTGGGTGGTGATCCAGCCGTGCATCATGAGGGCCGCCTCGACCTCGGGCAGGCGCGTCTTGGGCACGAGGATGTCGATGTCGGAAAACAGCCGTCCGCGGCCGGCATCCAGGCCGGCCATCGCATACGCGGCACCCTTGAGCAGGATCAGCGGCAATCCCAGACCCGCCAGCGCCCGGCCGATCTGGCGGACTTCGTAGCGCGCGGCGCGGGCATGGCCGGCCGCGCCCGCGCGCGTCCACTCCAGGTGCGCGCGCGGCGCGGCGGGGACCGTGTCCAGCAGGCCGGCATCTTCCAGCAGCACGAGCAGGAACGCATCGAGGTTGGCGGCGTCGGCCTGGCGCAGCAGCAAGTCCCAGCCCGCGGCGTCCAGGCCGTGCGCGACGGCCGGATCGCGCAGCACGCGCACCAGTACGGGCAGGCGCATCATGCCTCTCCCTGCGCCAGGCGGTCGAACAGTGTCATCGCGTCAGGCAGGCTGCTGTAGCGGAACGTGTACGCATCGCTGGCGTCGATCAGCCGGCCGAGCGCCATGAAACCGCGTGCGCCCAGCACCTGGTAATTGAAGCTGTTGTCGGCCACCTGCATGAAGGCGCGCGCTTTCGGCAACGGTTCCAATGCGATGGCGGCGCCGGCCTCCCAGCGCGGGAACACGATGCAGGCCGGCCGGGCCGGCTCAAGGGCGCGGGCGATGCTGTCCGGCGGCGCCTTCAGATGGGCGATCGTCCCCTTGGTGGTTTCTTCCACGGGGCGGCTCAGCACGGCGTCGGGACGGAAGGTGCGGATGATGTCGATCGAGGCATTCTTGAGGCTGACGGGGCGCGGCAGCGGCACGAGCACGCCGTCGTCGAGGTGCACGAGGGTCATCTCGTCCGAAAGCAGGCGCCAGCCGTGTCCCAGCAGGGCGGCCGTCAGGGTGCTCTTGCCGGAACCGGGCGGCGCCGGCAGGATGATCGCGCGGCCATGTTTTTCGAGCACGGCCGCGTGGATGATCAGATAGCCGTGGGCGCGGTGCGAGACGCACCAGTTCATCGTCCATTCCAGCATCGGATACGCTTGCCCCAGCGGCAGCGGCTGGAACGGCGTCGTGCCGTCGTACGCAAAATGAACCTGGGAACGGTACCAGCGGCGC
Organism: Massilia luteola; assembly: GCF_034420155.1. Lineage (NCBI taxonomy): Bacteria > Pseudomonadati > Pseudomonadota > Betaproteobacteria > Burkholderiales > Oxalobacteraceae > Massilia > Massilia luteola. The sequence goes on along the minus strand of NZ_JAXOFN010000007.1, from coordinate 65,970 downwards.
AGGCCGCCCGAGCGCCGCAAATCGAGGTGGAAGTCGACGAAGCCGCCGTCCGGCTCGACCGGATAATCGGCATACATCAGCGCAAGGCTGTCGATCAATGGCGGGACGTCGCTGCGGATGCGGTTGGCGAAGGGCCCCGTGCGCAACACGAGGCCGGCGCCGGACAGGCGCGCCCGCAGTTCGGCGCGCGACAGCGAACCGACCGTCAGCATGGTTCGATCAGGTCCAGCCCGGCCAGCGCGGCCAGCATCTCGTCGATCAGGGAAACGAGGTCATCGTCGCCGGCATCGAAGCGTTCGGCCAGGCGGCCGGCCAGCGTGGCGGCATCGGCGGGTTCGTCGCGCAGGGCGAGCAACAGGTCGAGCGCGGCGCCATCCAGCAGGTGGGTACTGCCCGACAAGTCGTTGTACAGCACGGCTTCCCCATCCCATTCCCGGCAGGCCAGCGCCTGGCCAGGCGTCAAACGCCACATGCGTGTCGCCGCCCGTCAGTCGTGAATCGAGCTGAGGTAGTTAGCGACCTGGGCATTATCCCAGTACACGCCGGCGGTCGGGCTGTAGCGGCCCGTGGTCTGCAACTCGCTCCACATGGTCTGCAGGTCGGTGAGTTCGATGAAGTCGATGTACTTCGCCTGCAGGTTGAGGTAAGCCGCCACCAGGTGCATGCCGACATTGTTGTTGTCGAAGTCCTGCGGGTTCAGCATGTCATCCAGCTTGGCGCAGAAGTACGACCCCGGCTTGTAGTAGTCGCCGTTGCTGTACGACGCAGCCCGGACCGGGCAGGCCGAGCCGTTGCCGACCGCGTAGAACACGCTCGTGAACATCAGGTCGCGCGACACCGGCCATGCATGTTGCGGCTGCTTCCAGTAGCCCGGCGATAATCCGTTACAGGCAGGCGCCTTCCCGTTCGCGTAATGGCTGGCGGCCAGGCCGTTCGACAGCGAACCCGACGGCGCTCGGCAGACCATCGATGCCATCGCCGACTTGCTTTCCAGCGTCGCCAGAACCCCGGCGCCCATGCCGATTTTGGCCAGGCGACGGCGGGCCGCGCCCCGTTGAGTCAAGGACGGCGCCGTTTCAATCTTGTCGTTATTTTGATTTTCGGTAGCCACGTGCGTTCCCCAAAATGTTGTCGCTCTCACTGAGGGCGACCAGTACCTGAACAAGCAAGTTCTGCGCCAGCATGCTGCCAGCAAGAAAAACTTACATTAAAATCAGGCGCTTATTTTGGTGCCGTACCACCCAGCAACTACTATTGTATGTTGGAACCCTGGGTGATGTAAAAAATATCGACGGACGTTGTTGTCAGAAGAAACTTTCTGGAATGACCAGAACGTCACCCGGACGCATCGGCACGTTGGCCGAAATGTCACCCTCTTTGATCAGGTCGTCGAGGCGAACGTTGAACCGTTGTTGTTTGCCGTCCACGTTCCGGATCAGGCTGGCGCGATTACCCGCCGCGAATTCCGTGGTGCCGCCGACGGCGATCATCACGTCCATCAAACTCATGTTCCGGCGGTAAGGCAGCGCCTGCGGCTTCGTGGCCTGGCCGATCACGCGGATCTGCTCGTCGTAATTGCCGACGAAGGTCGTCACGACGACGGTGACGACGGGCTGCTGGATGTACTTGGACAGGGCTTTTTCGATGTCGCGCGCGAGCGCGGTCGAGGTTTTGCCCGCGGCCGGCAGGTCTTCGACGAGCGGCGTCGTGATCTTGCCGTCCGGACGCACCGGCACCGACATCGACACTTCCGGATTACGCCAGACGATGATGTTGACGGCATCTCCCGGCCCGATCAGGTATTGGCTGTCGGTCACCTGCGTCTCGATCGGCTGTTGGCCGCGCGTTGCGCAACCACCCAGCGCCAGCGCGCATGCGGCGGCGAACAAGATCGCCGAATGTTTCACCAGGTTCGCCTTGTACTTGCCCACGTCAGATCCCTTTCGGTAAAGCCGTTGTTATAAAGCCATTAACAGCTTCGTATTGTATAACATAGTGCCCAACGAAAAGACTGCGCACAATAGAAATTGTGTTTGATCATGACGCGCGCGCCGCTTTTCTGCCTACTTCTTCTGCAGCAGCGCCCGCACATAGTTGGCGGGGATGGCATACGTGATCCCGCTCGGCGCCGTGATCGCCGTCTCCTTGAGCCCTTTCACGAACACGGCATTGATCACGCCCAGCACCTTGCCGGTGGCGGGATCGTACACCGGGCTGCCGCTGTTGCCGGGATAGGCCGTCCCGTCGAGCTGGAAGATATTGAAGGGCGCGCGTTGCAGGGCCGCGATCTGGCGCGGATCGAGGCTGCGTGCGCCGAGCGAAGGCCGGACGATGGGCGTGATGGCCGCCAGCAGGGCCCGGTGCGTGGCCGCGTGCAGCCCGAGCGCCATCGCGAGCGGGAAACCCGTCAACGCCAGTTCCTGCCCCTCCTGGGCCGTGTCCGAATCGCCCAGTTCGAGCGCGGGCAGGGGCGTGCCGCTGAGGCGCAGGTGGGCCAGGTCGTGTTCGTTGTCGCGCGCCACCAGCTCGGCCGGCCGGAAGCGCACGCCTTCGCCATCCGGCAGCACGATGCCGAGCTGTTCGACGTTGCCGTCGGCCGGCCTGACCGGGACGACGTGGGCGTTGGTGATGACGTCCAGGCCGTCGCCGACGACGAAACCGGTACCGACGAAGACCGTCGACGGGCTGCGGGTCCGCTCGAACGTGCCGACACCCACGACGGAACGTTTGATGGTCGGGACGATCGCCCGCAGGTCGGTTGCCGCGGCCAGCCCCGGCAGGACGCAGGCGGACAGCGCGAGTACGCCCAGCACGGCCGCTATCCGGCGCCGCCGGGGATGGAAAGACGGGTTGACGGGAGCACGCTCCCTATTTCGAAGCGGCATCAACCGTGCACCCCTTTTTGCATTTTAGACATTACAATAAAGCGCTTGAACTTGAGCAATTGCTGCGCCGCTAGTCTACGCGATGAGATCGCTCAACGCACTGCGCTGGCGTTGAAGGCATACAACGGTTTAACGGATTTTTATTAAATCCGTGCTAATAATTCATGGATGTTAAGCAAAAACCCGCTTGGTCCTCAGATTGCTTGGTGGCATTAGTGTTGCAGATGAGGCACTTCCGAATGAGCTCACCATATTTTTCTCGCGTGTAATTGCAATTGCTCGGGGTACAAGCGATCATGCGAGGTATTTGATTATTTTTTTGGCCCCTCCCGAAAAGGTAGCGGGCCGTTCATGGCGAGACTGACGAGATGGCAGAGATCACAGCCGTACTTCTTAACTTCCTCAAGGCGATTGGCAAATACCGTTGGCATGCCGTCGTCATTACCTGGGTTGTCGCACTGATCGGCTGGGCGGTGGTGTTGCGCCTGCCCAATCAGTACGAAGCATCGGCACGCGTCTATGTCGACACGCAGAGCATCCTGAAACCATTGCTGTCGAGCATGACGACCGTGCCCAACCTGGAGCAGCAAGTCATGTTCATGCGCCGTACGCTGATCAGTCGTCCGAACGTCGAACGCCTGATGCGCATGGTCGACCTCGACGTCAAGGCCAAGGACACCAAGGAACACGACAAGATCGTCGATGAACTGATGTCGCAGATCAAGGTCACCGGCACGGAGCGCGACGACATCTACACGTTGACCTATGTCGCCGACAATCCCAAGCTGGGCAAGGACGTCGTCCAGTCCCTGCTGACGATCTTCGTCGAAGGCAGCTTCAGCGGCAAGAAGCAGGATTCGGAAAAGGCGGTCCAGTTCATCGACGACCAGATCAAGACCTATGAAGAAAAACTGGCCGCGGCCGAGAATTCGCTGAAGGAATTCAAGCTCAAGAACCTGGGCATGCTCCCGCGCGAAGGCGGCGGCAGCGGCGACTTCGGCGGCCAGTTGCTGCAGGCGAACGACCAGCTGAGCCAGGCCAAGCTCGAACTGGCCGAAGCGGAACAGGCACGCAACGCGATCCGCCACCAGATCGACGGCGAACCGGCCAAGCCGGGCACCGTGACGGTCGACCCGGCCCTCGTGGACCCGGAACTGGAAGCCCGCATCGCGACCGCGCAAAAGAACCTGGACATGCTGCGCCTGCAGTACACGGAACAGCATCCGGACGTGATCGCCAACCGCCGCCTGCTCGACCAGTTGCTGGCGCAGAAGGCCGACCTGGCCAAGAACAAGAAGCGCAGCCTCGACCCGGGCGCCAGCTACAGCCCGATGCTGCAGCAGCTGAACGTGGCGCTGTCGCAGGCCGAGGCGCGCGTGGCGTCGATGCGGGCCCGCGTCGCCGAATACGAGAACCGCGCGGCACGCCTGCGCAGCCAGAGCACGACGGCGCCGGAAATCGAGGCCCAGTTCGCCCAGCTGAACCGCGACTATACGGTCAACCGCGAAAACTATCAGAAGCTGGTCGAACGCCGCGAATCGGCGCGCCTGTCGGGTGACCTGTCGTCCGCCACCGACATGCTGACGTTCCGCGTGATCGATCCGCCGACCGTGCCGAACCATCCGAGCGGCCCGAACCGCCTGCGCCTGTTCTCGCTGGTGTTCGCCGGCGCCCTCATCGCCGGCCTGGCCGTCGCGTTCCTGATGAGCCAACTGCGTCCGACGTTCCTGAGCCAGAGCACGCTGCGCGAAGTGACCGGCCTGCCGGTGCTCGGCTCGATCGGCATGAACTGGACGCCGGAGCAGACCGTCAAGCGCAAGCGCCGCCTGGTCGCGCTCGGGGGATCCGTGCTGCTGCTGTTCAGTGCCTATGGCATCGGGATGGCCGCAATCCTGGTCCGCCCCACGCTTTAAGATTAAGGAGTACACCGTGAGCATCATCGAAAAAGCGGCAAGCCGGATCGACCTGCAGCGCAACGCGCCCGCCGTCGCCAAGTCGGCGGAAACGGCCGCGGTCGACGCCATCGAAGCGGCCGGCGCAGCCGCGCCGAACGCCCCCGTGGCCCTGGCGCCTGTCGCGCCGCCGGAATCGGCCAAACCCGCGGCCGCGCCCGCAGCGGCGCCCGCAGCGGCCGATGCCGATCCGCGCCCCGCGCAGAAATTTTCGACCCGCCGCGTCGAGCTGGACCTGAACCGCATGCGCGACCTGGGCATGGTCACGGCGGCCGGCGGCCGCACGCGCCTGCTGGAAGACTTCCGCGTCATCAAGCGCCCGCTGCTGCAGCGCGCGTTCGCCGAACGCGCCACCGGCGAAAAGCCGGGCAACCTGATCATGGTGACCAGCTCGCTGCCGGGCGAAGGCAAGACCTATTGCGCGATCAACCTGGCGATGAGCATCGCGATGGAACTCGACCACACCGTGCTGCTCGTCGACGCCGACGTCGCGCGCCCGTCGGTGCTGCGTTCGCTCGGCCTGCCCGCGCACCGCGGCCTGATGGACATCCTGCTGGACGACAAGATCGACATGGCCGACGTCATGCTGCGCACGAACGTCGATACGCTGTCGATCCTGCCGGCCGGCACCAGCACGCCGCGCGCGACCGAACTGCTGGCCAGCTCGGCCATGAGCACGCTGGTGAACGAGATCGCCAACCGTTATCCGGACCGCATCGTGATCTTCGATTCGCCGCCGCTGCTGCTGACGAGCGAATCGCGCGTGCTGGCCTCGCACATGGGACAGATCGTGATGGTGGTCGAAGCCCAGACGACGACCCAGCACGCGGTCAAGGAAGCCCTGCACCAGCTGGAAGGCTACCCGAACGTCAATCTCATCTATAACAAGACCAGGGACTTCCCCGGCATCGAAGAAACGTATGACTATCACTACGGCTAATTTGTCCGCTCACCGGTTGGTCAAATGGCCTGGCAGTGCCGCGCTCCGGCTCACGCCGCTTGCGCTGGCGGCGCTGCTGCTGTCGAACGACTGCCGGGCGGAATGGACAGTCACGCCCGTCGTCCAGCTGCGTGAATCGTATTCCGACAACATCGGCAACCTGGCCGACGAACAGGCGCACGGCAGCTTCGTCAGCGAAGCGGCGCCCAGCCTGAGCGTCGCAAGCATCGGCCCTCGCCTCAAGTTCAACGCCAGCGCGGAATGGCGCAAATACGCGTACAGCAACACCGATACGCCCAATGTGCGCAACAGCGACCGCCGCTACCAGATGACGGCCGAGGCCATCGCCGTCAAGGAACTGCTGTACGTGGACGCCAGCGCCAGCGGGTCGCGCCAGGCGGTGTCGGCGTTCGGCCCGGTGCCGAACAATTCGTACACGGCCAACAACGGCGCGGACATCCGCACCTGGAGCATCAGCCCCTACCTGCGCCACCGGTTCGGCGCGACGGCCACGATGACGGCGCGCCTGGCGCGCGATTCGGTCGAGGGAGGCGGCAGCGCCGGCTTCGGCAACAGCCTGGCCAGCACGCGCGCGATCGACCTGGTCAGCGGCCCCGCATTCACCGATCTCGGCTGGAACGTGCACTATTCGCACCAGGACATGAGCGCCCAGCGCACCGGCGATACGACGACCGAGAACAGCCTGGCGGGCCTGCAGTACCTCGTCGCGTCGCACCTGAGCCTGACCTCCACCGTCGGCTACGACAAGTACGAATACCGCGCGCTGTCCGAAAACACGAGCGGCCCCAGCTGGTCGGGCGGCTTCATCTGGCAACCGTCGACGCGCACCAAGGTCCAGGCCTCGTTCGGCCACCGCTACTTCGGCAAGACCGGATCGTTCGACGCCAGCTACCGCACCCAGCGCAGCATCTGGGCGCTGACCTATGCCGACATCGTCACCACGACGCGCTCGCAATTCCTGCTGCCGGCCGCGCTCGACACGGCCGCGATGCTGAGCCGCCTGTTCGCCGGGGCGTATCCCGACCCGGTCGTGCGCGCGCAGGTCGTGCAGGCCTATATGGCGCAGACGGGCCTGCCGCCCACGCTGGTCGACAGCATCAACTACCTGAGCAACCGCTACATGCGCAACAAGCGCTTGCAGGGCTCGGTCACGTTCAAGGGCGCGCGCAGCAGCCTGCTGCTGTCCGTGTTCAAGGAACGGACCGCCGCCCTGTCGCTGCAGCAGGAAGACAGCACGCTGTTGCCGACGCAGCTGAGCTCCCTGAACGAAGACACGGACCAGCGCGGCGCCAACGTGAATGCCGACTACAAGCTGTCCACGCGGACCTCGGCGCACGCCAGCCTGTACGGCGCGAAGGTGAAATCGCTGCGGACCGGCATCACCAACGACATCCGCCAGCTGAACGTGGGCCTGAGCAACCGCTTCAACACCAAGATCAACGGATCGCTCGACCTGCGCCACTCCAAGGGCCGCATCGGCGTGTTCGACAACCGCGACTACCACGAGAATGCCATCGTGGCGACGCTTTCCGTCCAGTATTGAGCCCGCGGAGGCATACGATGTACGAGTCTTTCTACGGATTTTCCGCCAAACCTTTCCAGCTGCGTCCGGACCCGCATTTCTTCTTCGGCAGCAAAGGCCACAAGCGCGCCATGGCCTACCTCGAGTACGGCCTGTCGCAGGGCGAGGGCTTCATCGTCATCACCGGCGAAGTCGGTGCGGGCAAGACCACGCTCGTGCGCAACCTGTTCAACCGGCTGCCGTCCGACCAGATCGTGGCCGCCCACATCGTCAACACGCACCTCGACCCGGACGACACGCTGCGCATGGTCGTGTCGGCGTTCGGCCTGCCGTACGAAGGCGCCAGCAAGACGGACCTGCTCACGCGCCTGGAAAAATTCCTGTGCGACGTCGACCACCAGGGCAGGCGCGCGCTGCTCGTGATCGACGAAGCGCAGAACCTGTCCGCGCGCACGGTCGAAGAACTGCGCATGCTGTCGAACTTCCAGACCGACGACAAATCGCTGCTGCAGACCTTCTTGCTCGGCCAGCCGGAATTCCGCGCCACCCTGCACAGCCCGGGCATGCAGCAGCTGCGCCAGCGCGTGATCGCCAGCTACCACCTGGGCCCGATGGATGCGCAGGAAACCCGCGCCTACGTCGAACACCGCCTGGCGACGGTCGGCTGGAAGGGTGACCCGTCCTTCGACGAGGGCGCCCACGCCGCGATCTACGCCTACAGCGGCGGCATCCCGCGCAAGGTCAACACGCTGATGGACCGCGTGCTGCTGATGGGCTATCTGGAAGAGATGCACGCGTTCGGCGAGCAGGACATCAACACCGTCGTGAAGGACATCAGCGAGGAATTCGACGTCCCCGATCCGATCGGCACGCCGGCGCCGGACACGCTGCCCGACGCGGCGCCCGGCACCGACCTGGACGCGGGCTACCGGACCGACCTGCATCCGGCCGGCCTGCGCACCATCGACCAGCGCAACGGCGAACGCCGCGCCAGCAGCGTCGAAGTGCTCGACGAACGCATGATGCGCCTGGAGAAGTCGATCGTATCCGTACTGTCGATCCTGAAGAAGATCGTCGCCACGCCCCAGGGGGCGGTAACCCAGCCTATGGACAACCAAGAATGAACATGGTCGAACTCGCCCCGCGGCCCGTGCCGGGCCCGGGACAACGCATCCGCAATGCGATGACCTGCGACGTCGAGGATTACTTCCAGGTCTCCGCGTTCGCGCCCTACATCGATCGCGCCAGCTGGCCGAGCCGCGAATGCCGCGTCGAAGCCAACATGGAGCGCATCCTCGCGCTGTTCGAGCGCCACGACGTACGCGCTACCTTTTTCACGCTGGGCTGGATCGCCGAGCGCTATCCGCAACTCGTGAAGCGCATCGTCGCTTGCGGCCACGAACTGGCCAGCCACGGCTACGGCCACCTGCGCGCGTCGGACCAGACCCGCACCGAATTCGCCAACGACATCCGCTCCGCGAAAGCGCTGCTGGAAGACATCGGCGGCCGGGCCGTGCTGGGCTACCGCGCGCCGAGCTTCTCGATCGGACGCGACAACCTGTGGGCGCTCGACGAACTCCTGGACGCCGGCTACCGCTACAGCTCGAGCATCTACCCGGTCGTGCACGACCACTACGGCATGCCGGAAGCGCCGCGCTTCGCGTTCTACCCGAACGGCACGGACGGCCTGCTGGAAATCCCGATCACGACCGTGCAGATGATGGGCCGTAACCTGCCGGCCGGCGGCGGCGGCTATTTCCGCCTGCTGCCGTATGCGCTGTCGCGCTGGATGATGGCCAAGGTCAACCGCGAAGACGGCCAGCCCGCCCTGTTCTACTTCCACCCGTGGGAAGTCGACCCAGGCCAGCCGCGGCCCGAAGGCCTCGGCGCCAAGGCGCGCTTCCGCCACTACATCAACATCGACCGGATGGAACGCCGCATCGAATCCCTCGCGCGCGACTTCGCGTGGGATCGCATGGACAACATCTTCCTGAACCGCCCATGAACTCGATCATCGAAGCCGCCGCCGCCAAACGGGCCGCGCCCGTCCTGGCCACCTCTCCCATGACGCTGCACGCGCTGCAGCCGCATGAATACGGCCGCTGGGACGCCTTCGTGCGCGCCTGCCCGGACGCCACCTTCTTCCACCTGTCCGGCTGGCAGAAGGTGATCGAAGGCTCGTTCGGCATCAAGACCTGGTTTTATTACGTGCAGCAGGACGGCCAGATCCTCGGCGTCCTCCCCCTCGCGGAAATCAGGAGCCGCCTGTTCGGCCACTCGCTCGGCGCGATGCCGTTCTGCGTGTACGGCGGCCCGGCCGCGACGAACGACGCGGCGCGCAGGATGCTCGACGACGCCGCGCACGAACTCGCGCAACGGCTCGGCGTCGGCCACCTCGAATACCGCGGCATGCAGCGCTTCCACCCGGACGACCCGGGCTGGCACACGAAGGAACTGTACGTCACCTTCAGAAAAGAGATCTCGGGCGACGACGAAGCCAATATGAACGCCATCCCGCGCAAGCAGCGCGCGATGGTCCGCAAGGGCATCAAGCTGGGCCTGCGCGGCGAGGTCGATACGAACGTCGACCGCATGTTCGAAGCGTACGCGCGCAGCGTGCATCGCCTGGGCACGCCCGTGTTCCCGAAAAAATACTTCGCCATGCTGCAGGAAGTCTTCGGCAACGAATGCGAAGTGCGGTCCATCGTCACGGAAGACAACCGCCTCGTGGCCGCCGTGCTGTCGTTCTACTGGCGCGACGAAGTCGTGCCCTACTACGGCGGCGGCACCGACCTCGCGCGCGAAGTGGCCGGCAACGACTTCATGTACTGGAATTTGATGCAGGCGGCGGCCGCGCGCGGCTGCCGGCTGTTCGACTTCGGCCGCAGCAAGCTGGGCACCGGCGCCTACGACTTCAAGAAGAACTGGGGCTTCACGGCGCAGCACCTGCCCTACGAGTACAAGCTGTATGGCGCGAGCGCGCTGCCGGACAACAATCCGCTGAACCCGAAATACCAGCTGTTCATCAAGATGTGGAAGAAGCTGCCGCTGCCGGTGGCGAACTTCATGGGCCCCTACATCGTCCGTAATCTGGGGTGATAAGGAAGACATCGTGCAAGACCTGCTGCTGCTGATCCACCGGATCCCGTACCCGCCCAACAAGGGCGACAAGATCCGCTCGTACCACCTGCTCAAGCACCTGGCGCGGCACTATCGCGTGCACCTGGGCACCTTCGTGGACGATCCCGACGACTGGCAACACGTGCCGCACGTCGAGGCCTTGTGCGCCAGCAGCCATTTCGCCGGCATGAAGCCCCTGCTGGCGCGCGTGCGCAGCCTGCAGGCGCTGGTGAAGAACCGCTCGCTCTCGCTCGAATACTACCGCGACGCCTCGCTCGCGCGCTGGGTCGACGAGACCGTGGCGAAACATAAGATCGAGCGCGTGCTCGTGTTCTCGTCGGCGATGGCGCAATACGCCGACCCGTACCGCTCGGCGCGCCGCGTCGTCGACTTCTGCGACGTCGACTCGGACAAGTGGCGACAGTACGCCGACCAGAAATCGTGGCCGATGAACTGGCTGTACCGCTACGAGGCGCGCCAGCTGCTCGCGTACGAACGCCGCGTGGCGCGCGACTACGACGCGTCGCTGTTCGTCTCCGCGCCCGAGGCGGAACTGTTCCGCCAGCTGGCGCCGGAAAGCACGGCCAAGATCGGCCACTTCAACAACGGCGTCGACACCGATTACTTCTCGCCCGACCAGCCGCATGCGAATCCGTACGCGGCCGGCGAGCGCGCCCTCGTGTTCACGGGCGCGATGGATTACTGGCCCAACGTGGATGCCGTGCAGTGGTTCGCGGCCGACATCTTCCCGACGCTGCGCGAACGCTGCGCCGACGTGACGTTCTACATCGTGGGCGCCCGACCGGCCCAGGCCGTGCAGGAACTCGCCAAGCTGCCGGGCGTCGTCGTGACGGGCACCGTGCCCGACGTGCGGCCGTACATCGCGCACGCCGCCGTCTCCGTCGCGCCGCTGCGCATCGCGCGCGGCATCCAGAACAAGGTGCTGGAAGCGATGGCGATGGCGACGCCGGTCGTCGTGTCGCCGCAGGCGCTGGAAGGCATCGATGCCATTCCGGGCAGCGAACTGGTACTGGCCGAGGATGCCGCGGCCTTCGTCGACGTCGTAACCGCGCTGCTGGCCGGCCAGGACAGCGCCGCGGCCGCGATCGGCGCGGCCGCCCGCGCCAAGGTCCAGCGCCGCTACAGCTGGTCCAGCAACCTGGCCTGCATAGGGGAGAGTCTCGAATGTTCCTGAAACCGCCGCCCGGTGTGATGAACGCCACCGCCACCCCAATCTCGCGCCAGGGCACCGTGCTGATCGTGCTCGCGCTGCTCGCACCGTTCCTGCTGTACCTCGGCACGGTGCGCTCGATCATCTCGGTGTGGAACAGTTCCGAAACGTTCGCGCACGGCTACGTGATCCTGCCGATCAGCCTCTGGCTCGTGTGGCGCCGGCGCGAGAATTTCAGCCTGTATCCGCCCAGGCCGTGGCCGCCCGCGCTGCTGCTGCTGGCGGTGCTCGGCGCCGGCTGGCTGGCCGCGCAGCTGGGCGAGGTGCAGGTCGTGTCGCAATACACGTTCGTCGCGATGTTTCCCGTCGCCGCGCTGGCCCTGTTCGGCCCGCGCCTGGCCGGCTCGCTCGCCTTCCCCCTGCTGTTCCTGCTGTTCGCGGTGCCGTTCGGCGAGATCTTCGTCGCCCCGCTGATCCAGTTCACCGCCGACTTCACCGTGTGGGCGGTGCGCGCCACCGGCATCCCCGTGCTGCGCAGCGGCACCCGCTTCGAACTGCCGACCGGGAGCTGGTCCGTCGTCGAGGCCTGCAGCGGCGTGCGCTACCTGATTTCCTCGATCACGCTGGGCAGCCTGTACGCCTACCTCACCTATCGCTCCACGATGCGGCGCGTGCTGTTCGTCGCCCTGTCGATGGTCGTCCCGGTCATCGCCAACGGCCTGCGCGCGTACATGATCGTGATGATCGGCCACCTGTCCGGCATGGCGCTGGCGACGGGCGTCGACCACATCATCTACGGCTGGCTGTTCTTCGGCCTCGTCATGTTCATCATGTTCTGGATCGGCAGCTTCTGGCGCGAGGACGTCGCCGAGCCATCCACCTCCGTGCCCGCGCCGACGACCATGCCCGCATCGGTCGCGCAAGGCGCCGGCACGCCGTTCCGCGTGCCGGCGATGGTGGTCGGCGTCGTGCTCGTGTGCGCGTTCTGGCCGGCGCTCGCGCTGCTGGGCGAGCGCGCCAACCACAACCCGGCGCCGGTGCGCCTGGCCGATGTCGCCGTCACCGCACCGCGGACCGCCGACTTCGCGGACTGGAAGCCCTTCTACATGGCACCGGACGCGCGCTTCCACCAGGCCTACCAGGCAGGCAGCCTGCCCGTCAGCCTGACCGTCCTGTACTACCGCAACCAGGACCCGGAAAAGAACCTGATCAGTTCCATGAACCGCCTGAGCGGCTACGAAGATGTCTGGCACGAAGTCGAAAGCGCGGCGCGCAGCGAGACCGTGGCCGGCACGCCGCTCACGCTGCACGAGGGCATCCTGCGCACGCCGCAGGGCGCGATCATGGTCTGGGCCTTCAAATGGGTCGGCGGGCACTACACGGGCAGCGATTACGTCGGCAAGTTGTGGCAGGCCGCGAACAAGGCCATGCTGCGCGGCGACGACGGCGCCGCCGTGATGCTCGCGGTCCCGTACGACAACGACAAGGAACGCGCGCGCGCCGCACTGCACCGCTTCCTGGCCGATCAGGGCTCCGCGCTGGACCAGGCGCTGAACGCGACCCGAACTCACCAATAACGCGACAACAAAAACGGAAATCCAGACCATGCGAGTCCTGCACGTCCTCGACCATTCGATCCCGCTGCACAGCGGTTACACCTTCCGCACCCGTTCGATCCTGCGCGAGCAACGCGCGCTCGGCTGGGACACCTTCCACGTCACCGGCGCCAAGCAGAACGCCGGCGACATGCTGGAAGAAACCGTCGACGGCCTGCACTTCTACCGCACGCCGGAATCGAAGGGCGCGCTGGCGAAGATGCCGGTGCTGAACCAGGTGAACGTGATCGATGGCCTGGCCAAGCGCCTGGCCGAGATCATCCCGCTCGTGAAACCGGACGTCCTGCACGCGCACTCGCCATCGCTGAACGCGATCGCCGCGCTGCGCGCCGGCAAGCGCTTCAACATCCCAGTCGTGTACGAAGTGCGCGCGTTCTGGGAAGACGCCGCCGTCGACCACGGCACGAGCACGGAGAATGGCCTGCGCTACCGCCTCACGCGCGCGCTCGAGACCTATGCGCTGAAGCAGGCCGACGCCGTCACGACGATCTGCGAAGGCCTGCGCAAGGATATCGTCGCGCGCGGCGTCCCGGCCGACAAGGTCACGGTGATCCCGAACGCGGTCGACATCGAAAAATTCTCGATGGGCGGCACGCCCGACCTCGCACTGAAACAACAACTGGGCCTGGGCGACGCGCGCCTGGTCGGCTTCATCGGTTCGTTTTATGCCTACGAAGGCCTGGACGTGCTGCTGCGCGCCGTGCCCAAGCTCATCGCGCGCATGCCGGACCTGCGCGTGCTGCTCGTCGGCGGCGGCCCGCAGGACGCGCCATTGCGCCAGCTGGCAAAAGACCTAAACATCGCCGACAAGGTCGTGTTCACCGGCCGCGTGCCGCACGACCAGGTCAACAAGTACTACGACCTGCTCGACGTGCTCGTGTACCCGCGGCTGTCGATGCGCCTGACCGACCTCGTCACCCCGCTCAAGCCGCTGGAAGCGATGGCGCAGGGCCGCATCCTCGCCGCCTCCAACGTCGGCGGCCACCTCGAACTGATCGAGGACGGCAAGACCGGCGTGCTGTTCGGCGCCGACGATCCGGATTCGCTGGCCGACAAGGTCGGCGCCCTGCTGGCCGCGCACGAGACCTGGCCGCAGCTGCGCCAGGCCGGCCGCCGCTACGTCGAGACGGAGCGCAACTGGAAGGTCAGCGTCGGACGCTATCCGGCCATCTACGGCCGCCTGACGCAAAAGGCCCTGGCGGCATGATGGACCGTCGACGATGAACGCGCCCGCACCTGCGCTCACGCCCGCCGGCGTCGACACGCGGCCGCTGGTCGTGCACCTCGTGTATTCGCTCGGCGTGGGCGGCCTGGAGACGCTGCTCGTCGACTGCATCAACCGCATGCCGGCCTGGCGCCACGCCGTCGTCTGCCTGACGGCCTACACGTCGTTCGCCGACCGCATCGCCCGGCACGACGTCGAGCTGCATGCACTCGGCAAGCCGCCCGGCCTCGGCCTCGGCACGCACCTGACGTTCTGGCGCCTGATGCGGCGCCTGCGCCCGACCGTGCTGCACACGTATAACCTGGCCGCGCTGGAATATGCCTTCACCGCCACGCTGGCGGGCGTTCCCGTGCGCGTCCACGCGGAGCACGGCCGCGACGCCAGCGATCCGCACGGCCTGAACCCGAAACACAACTTCCTGCGCCGCCGCCTGGTCCCGTTCGTCGACCGCTTCATTCCCGTGTCCGAAGACCTGAACCGCTGGCTCGGCGACGTCGTGCGCATCCCGGCCGACAAGACCCTGTTCATCAAGAACGGCGTCGACACGGACAATTACGCGCCCGGCGGCACGCCCGCCGCGGACGCGCCGTTTCAAACGGACGACATCGTGATCGGCACCGTCGCGCGCATCCAGGACGTCAAGAACCACCGCGCCCTTATCGACGCGTTCGCGCAGCTGCGCGCCCGCCTGCCGGCGCTGGCGCCGCGCCTGAAACTCGCCATCGTCGGCGACGGCCCGCTGCTGCCGGCGGTGCGCGAACAGGTGGCGAGCCTCGGCCTCCTTGATGCCGTGTGGCTGCCAGGCAGCCGCGCCGACATCGCCGCCATCCTGCACACGTTCTCGGTCTTTGCGCTGCCCTCGCTGGCCGAAGGCACGCCCGTCTCGATGCTGGAAGCGATGGCGTGCGGCCTGCCCGTCGTCGCCTCGCGCGTCGGCGGCATCCCGGAGGTCGTGGACGAGGGCGTCCAGGGCCTGCTGGTCCCGGTCGGCGACGTCGGCGCGCTGACCGACGCGCTGGCCCGCTACGCGCAGGACGCGGCGCTGGCAAGCGCGCACGGCAGCGCGGCGCGCGCGCGCGTGCTGGACCGTTTCAGCCTGCGCGCCATGGTGGCCGCGTACGGCGTCCTGTACGACGGACTGTGCCGAAACAAGGCACACTGACGCGTTACCGTTTCACCCAATCGACAAGCAAGAAAGCAAATCATGTGCGGAATAGTCGGAATCTTTGACACCCAGGGCAACCGGGAGATCGACCGCGAAGCGCTGCGGCGCATGAACGAAAGCCAGCACCACCGCGGTCCCGACGAAGGCGAGCTGTATCTGGAAAAAGCGCTGGGCATGGGCCACCGCCGCCTGTCCGTGATCGACGTGGCCACCGGCCAGCAGCCGTTCCTGAACGCCGCGCGCGACGTGGCCCTCGTGTTCAACGGCGAGATCTACAACTACCGCATCCTGCGCGACGAGTTGATCGCGCTGGGCCACGTGTTCCGCACCAGATCCGACACGGAAGTCGTCATGAATGCCTGGATCGCGTGGGGCGAGGACTGCGTGCGCCGGCTGCGCGGCATGTTCGCGTTCGGCGTGTGGGACCGCAAGAAGCAGACGCTGTTCCTCGCGCGCGACCACGTGGGCGTGAAGCCGATGTTCTATTCGCTGCTGCCCAGCGGCCTGTTCGTGTTCGGCTCGGAACTCAAGTCGATCATGACCTTCCCCGAACTGTCGCGCAAGCTGAACCCGCGCGCCGTCGAGGATTACTTCGCCTACGGCTACGTACCGGAGCCGAACACGATCTTCCACAACGCCTATAAACTCAGCCCCGGCCATTCGATCCTGCTGAAAGTCGGCGACCGCGCGGTACAGCCGAAACGCTGGTGGGACCTCGCCTTCAACGTCGCGCCGGCACGGCCGGAAGCGGACGTCGAGGCCGAGCTGATCGACCGCGTGCGCGAAGCGGTGAAGAGCCAGATGGAAGCCGAGGTGCCGCTGGGCGCCTTCCTGTCCGGCGGCGTCGATTCCAGCGCCGTCGTCGCGATGATGGCCGGTGCCGGGGACGGCACGGTCAGCGAAGGCGTCACCACGTGCTCGATCGGCTTCGACGATCCCGAGTTCGACGAGACGCAATACGCCATGCAGGTGGCGCAGCGCTACCGCACGCACCACCACGCCCAGATCGTCGACAAGGACGACTATGGCCTGATCGACACGCTCGCGCACCTGTACGACGAACCCTTTGCCGACAGCTCCGCGATCCCGACCTACCGCGTGTGCCAGCTGGCGCGCCGCCACGTGACGGTGGCGCTGTCGGGCGACGGCGGCGACGAGAACTTCGCCGGCTACCGCCGCTACCGTTTTTCGATGGCCGAGCACAGCGTGCGCTCGAAGGTGCCGGAAGCGATCCGCAAACCGCTGTTCGGCACCCTGGGCAGCCTGTATCCGAAGGCCGACTGGGCGCCGCGCGTGTTCCGCGCCAAGACGACGTTCGAGGCCATCGCGCGCGACCTCGTCGAGGGCTACTTCCACGGCGTGTCGCGCCTGACCGACCGCCAGCGCAACCTGCTGTTCTCGGATACGTTCAAGAGCGACCTGCAGGGCTACCGCGCGATCGACGTGATGCGCGCGCACGCCGCACAGGCGCCGACGGACGATCCGCTGTCGCTGATCCAGTACCTCGATTTCAAGACCTGGCTGCCGGGCGACATCCTGACGAAGGTCGACCGCGCCAGCATGGCCCACTCGCTGGAAGTGCGCGTGCCGCTGCTGGATCACGAATTCTGCGAATACGCCGCCACCCTGCCCCCGAGCCTGAAACTGCGCGGCGGCGAAGGCAAGTACATCCTCAAGAAGTCGCTGGAGCCGCATCTGCCGCACGACATCATGTACCGGTCCAAGAAGGGCTTTTCGATCCCGCTGGCGGCGTGGCTGCGCGGCCCGCTGCGCACGGCCGTGCGCGAGGCCGTGCTGGGCGCGCGCCTGGTCGATACCGGCATCTTCAACCGCCGCTACCTGGAACAGCTGGTGTCCCAGCACCACGCGGGCACGGCCGACCACAGCGTCGCACTGTGGTCGCTGATGATGTTCGACGCGTTCCTGCGCGTCAGCGCCGGCGCTTAGAACCTGCCCAGGTGGGGTGGGCTCATCGAGCCCACGCGTGACGCCAACACACCGCATGCGTTGCGCGTGGGCTCAGGGGTGCCCACCCTACACCAGCACTTCGAGCGCCGCCGGGTGCCCCAGGAAGGCGCCCGGGCTGGCGGACGGGCCGTAGGCGCCCGACTGGAACACGACGATCAGGTCGCCGACCTGCGCATGCGCCAGCTCCATCCGGTCGGCCAGGATGTCGAGCGGGGTGCACAACGGACCCGTCACGCTGGCCGGGCCACTGTCGACCGGCGCCACGCGGTTGCCCACGGCGACCGGATAATTCTTGCGGATGACCTGCCCCAGATTGCCCGACGCGGCCAGGTGGTGGTGCATGCCGCCGTCCGTCACGAGGAAGACTTCGCCGCGCGAGACCTTGCGGTCGACGACGCGCGTCACGTAGATGCCGCATTCGCCCACGAGGTAGCGGCCCAGCTCCAGCGCCAGTCGCGCCTGCGGCAGCGCCGCGGTCAACTTCTCCAGTTCGGGCGCCAGGCGCGCGGCGATCGGTGCCACGGCTAGGCGTTCTTCGCCCGGAAAATACGGAATGCCGAAGCCGCCGCCGATGTTCACCTGGCGCACCGCGACGGGCGCCGCGTCGGCCAGGCGCAGCGCGAGCCCGATGCTGCGGGCCTGCGCATCGATGATGGCGTCCGCGCGCAGGCTCTGCGAACCGGCGAAGATGTGGAAGCCCTGGAAGTCGACGGCCAGCCCGGCCGCGACGCGCAGCAGGCGCGGCACCTCCTCGGCGTCGATGCCGAAGGGCTTGGCGCCGCCGCCCATCTTCATGCCGGACGATTTCAGTTCGAAGTCCGGATTCACGCGCAAGGCGATGCGCGGCGCGATGCCGAGCAGATCGCCGATGCGCGCGAGGGACACGAGCTCGCGCTCCGATTCGACGTTCACGCACACGCCGGCGGCCACCGCCTGCGTCAGTTCGGCGTCCTGCTTGGCCGGGCCGGCGAAGCTGATGCGCTCGGGCGCCATGCCGGCATCGAGCGCCGTTTTCAGTTCGCCGCCGGACGCGACGTCCAGGCCGTCGACGAGGCCGGCCATGTGCTGCACGAGCGCCGGCATCGGATTCGCCTTGATCGAGTAATGCAGCAGCACGCCTTGCGGCAGCTGGGCGCGCAGGTTGCGCACGCGCTGCGTGCACAGGGCGCGGTCGACCGCGAAGAACGGCGTGCGGCCCACGCGCTGCGCGAGCCGGGTCAGCGGGATGCCGCCGACCTGCAACACGTCGTCGACGACGGAAAAAAGGATCTGCGGCGCGTGGCGCGCGCGGTTACTTGCTGTCATGATGCGTCGTTCGTTTGCAGGG
Source organism: Massilia luteola (assembly GCF_034420155.1). Lineage (NCBI taxonomy): Bacteria > Pseudomonadati > Pseudomonadota > Betaproteobacteria > Burkholderiales > Oxalobacteraceae > Massilia > Massilia luteola. The sequence continues at coordinate 47,058 of NZ_JAXOFN010000007.1, read as the reverse complement.
TAAGCCGCAACAGGTTGCGGTCGATCTTGCCGTTCGGGTTGCGCGGCAGCGGGCCGGCGCGCAGATCGATGTGGGCCGGCACCATATAGGCCGGCAGGCGGCGCTTGCATTCGGCCAGCAGCGCGGCGCCGTCGATGACGCCGTCCTCGACGGGCACGGCGATCACGGCGATCGCCTGGCCCAGTTGCGGATGATCGATGCCGAAGGCGGCCACCTCGGCGACGAGACCGGTCGCGTGCAGCACGGATTCGATCTCGGTGGGACTGATGCGGTAGCCGGACACCTTGATCATGTCGTCGCTGCGGCCGATGAAGTACAAATAGCCGTCGGCGTCGCGGCGCACCGTATCGCCCGACCACACCGCCAGTTCCGGCGTGGGCAGGCCGGGGTCCCGGCCGGGCGCGGGACGGAACCGCTGCGCCGTGCGCGCCGGGTCGTTCCAGTAGCCGAGCGCCACGAGCGCGCCGCGGTGCACGAGCTCTCCCGGTTCGTCGGCATCGCACGGGGTACCGTCCGGACGTACGACCAGGATCTCGGCGTTCGGGATCGCGCGGCCGATCGAATCGGGACGGCGCGCCACTTCCGCCGGCGGCAGGTACGTGGAACGGAACGCTTCCGTCAGGCCGTACATCAGGAAGATCCGCGTGTCCGGCAAGACCTCGCGCAGCGCCTGCACCGTCGGCACCGGCATCGCGCCGCCGGAATTCGTGATGAAGCGCAGCGTGCAACCGGCCGGCCACGCCAGGCGCGCCAGCGCGGTCCACAGCGGCGGCACGGCGGCCAGGCCCGTGATGCGCTCGCGCGCGACCATCGCCACGATATCCTTCGGGAACAGGTAGTTCATCAGCACGACGCTGGCGCCGCGCATAAAGGCCGTCGTCAGCTGGGACAGGCCGTAGTCGAAGCTGAGCGGCAGCACGGCGAGCAGGCGGTCGTCGGCGCGCAGGTCCAGGTAGCTCGCGACGCTCTGCGCACCCGCGACCATGTTCCGGTGCGACAGGACGACGCCCTTCGGCTGCCCCGTGCTGCCCGACGTGTACAGGATCGCGGCGACGTCGGTGTCGATGCGGCGGTGCGGCGCCACGTCCACGTCCACGTCCACGCGCGCGGGCCAGGCCAGCACCGGCGGCGTGGCGGATGCGGGCGATACATCGCCGTCGGCCAGCAGCACGGCGCGCACATCGGGGCAGCGTTCGAGCACGGGTGCCAGCTGCGCGAGGCGCTCGGCCGTCGTGGCCAGCAGGCGCACATTGCAGTCGGCGAGAATGTAGGCGACCTGCTCGGGCTTGAGCAGCGGATTGACGGGCACGAACACGCAGCCGGCGGCGGCCGCGCCGAACATGGCGGCCACGTTCTCGATGCGTTTTTCCATGTACACGGCCACGCGCGCGCCGGGCTCCAGTTTCGCATCCAGCAGCAGCGCGGCGACGGCGCGCACCTGCGCGGCGAGCTGCGCATAGCTGCAGCGCTTGTCGCCATAGGCGAGGGCTTCGGCGGCGGGCGTGCGCGCCGCGCTGTCGAACAGGGAGTCGTGGATCAGGTGGTTCATCAATGCCATGGGTTCTGCCGGCGGGCGTGGTCGGGCAAACGCCAATCTTACCAGTTCGTATCCGTCAAGTTGTAGAGGAAGCGCTCGCGTCGTCCCGCTGCGGGCGACAGTGGCCGCGCATCGGACGTAATCGCAACGGATGGCGCCGACGACACGGCGGCTCGTGTTGACTTGGCATGGGAAAGATGCTCTCATTCGTCGTTCAGCTCATCGAGCCATCGACCAAAGAACGACAGCATGAACAAACCCCGCGCGAACGAAATCGATCTGCTGCGTTTCCTGGCGGCGCTTGCGGTCGTCATTTTTCACTATGCGTTTCGCGGTTATGCCGCGCACAGTTCCAGCATGCCCTATCCTCTGCTGGCACCGGTCGCCAAATACGGGTGCTACGGGGTCGAACTGTTTTTCCTGATCAGCGGATTCGTGATCCTGATGAGCGCCTCGAGCGGAAGCCTGAAGCATTTCGTCATCTCGCGCATCGTGCGCCTGTATCCCGCCTTCTGGGTCTGCTGCACCCTGACTTTCCTGATCCTGCTGTTCTTTGGCAGGAACGCGCCCACGCTGGTCCAGTATGCCTCCAACATGACGATGCTGAGCGGTTTCGGCGTCATGCAGAAGATCGCCCCGGTCACGCCGATCGACGGCTCGTATTGGTCGCTGGTCGTCGAGATGCGCTTCTATGCCCTCGTGGCGGTGCTGCTCCTGCTGCGCCAGATCCATCGTGCGGAACTCTTCCTCACCGGCTGGCTGGTCGCGGTCGTCCTGTTCGAGCTGACCGGGATGGACCACCTGCGCGACATCCTGATCGTCGACTATGCCGCTTATTTCATCGCCGGCGCGATGATGTATCAGGTCTGGTCGCATGGAATGTCGTGGTTGCGCCTGGGTGTGATCCTCGGGAGCTGGGCACTGGCCCTGTATGAAAGCTGGATCGGCGTGCCGAAAATCGAAGCGGGCTCGCACACGACGATCGACCGCGGCCTCGTCCTGTTGCTGATCACCCTGTTCTTCGTACTGATGCTGGTGGTGGCGCTCAAGAAGTCCGGCTGGTTCGGCCGCCGCAACTGGATGGTGGTCGGCGCTCTCACCTATCCCCTCTATCTGGTGCACCAGGCCATCGGCTACGTCGTCTTCAACCACTTCTATCCGGGATTAAATCCGCATGGGCTGCTCTGGGGGACGGTGGCCTTGATGATCGCCGTCGCCTACGTGATCAACGTCCACGTCGAGCAGCCCGTCGCGGGCGCATTCAAGTGGCGGTTGAACCGCTGGTGGGATGCCTCGCGCGCCTTGTTCGTGTCGGTCGCCCGTCCCTCACTGGATTGACACCGGCGTTCGCATGCCGCCAAACAGCGGAGCAAGCAACGCCCGGTACCACTTCGTGCGCCGCTCCGTCAGCTCGCCCATGCCCACGACGCCGAGCAACAGCAGGCCAAGGAACGGTAACGCCGCATGCACGCCCAGGCCATTCCAGATCAGGACCGCCAGCGGCACGTGGAACACGTACATCGAGAACGTGAAACTGGACAGGTAGCGTATCGCCGCTTCGCATTTCAGCAGCAGGCCCATGCCGAGCGAACCGGCCGCCAGGAAGTTCAACGCGACGATCAGGCCGAGCAGGAAATCGCCGACGAACTGGTTCGATCCACGCGTGAGGTCCATCGCCTCGGGCCAGATGCCGCGCATGACTTCGCGGATGCGGGCACCCGCGTCGATCCAGAAGAACGCGAGCCCGGCGACGAGCGTGAGCAGGAAAATCCGCAGGGCCGTCTTGCGATCGAGGACCGTCATCTTGCGGTGCAGGTAAACGCCGAGGAGCCAGACCGGCATCATCAAGAGGATCTTGGGGCCCGCGATCACGCCGGCGACCAGCAGCAGCAGGCGGCTGGGGTGATAGCACCAGATGCCAAACAGGATGTAGTACCAGACTTCGTAGTTCAGCGACCAGAACGGACCGTTGTACGGCAGCGCGACATTGGCCCACGTCTGCGCGAGGAAGGTCACGTTCAGGCCGACGTCGAGCAGGTCCGACCCGCGCGTGCCCGCGTACTGCATCGTGTGCACGCCGAATGCGGCCAACGCGATCGAAAGCACGGCCGCACCCAGTACGACGGGATAGATGCGCGCGGTGCGATGGTGCAGGTAGCCGCGCAGTCCGAGCTCGGGACGAGACGCATGCGAAATGACGAAGCCGGACAGCACGAAGAAGATGACGACGGCGGAATGACCGGGCCACGGTAAAGGATACCTGGGGAATACGAGTACCCACAGGTGCGACAGCACGACGATGGAGGCGGCCCCGAAGCGGACCAGATCCAGGTAGACCGACAGGCCGTGGGGGATTTCGCGTTTCATAACAGACATTGCCTCGGACGTGGTTTGACGGCATTGCTACGTGGTAGCCAATCGGGTCAATCATATGTGAAGGACTGGGCCGACGTAAATCATCTATGCATACCAACAAGTTTCGTTGTTTATATGTCACAATCCTATTATCAACACTTATAGGATTTCGACTTAGCGAACTGTAGGAATAGACTTACAGAAATTAAAATTTTTGTAGGCAAATATGCGTACCCAAGTGTGCATCACCGTCGATACCGAATTCAGCATTGCTGGCGCTTTTCGTGATCATGAGGCATTTCCAGTTGCCGAACAGCGAGTCTGGTGCGTAACCGACGGTCAATCGCACGGCCTTGGCTTCATGCTCAACTGCTTTAAGCAATATGGGATCACGGCGACGTTTTTCGTCGAAGTGCTGAATAAGCATTATTTCAAGCACGATCCTATGCGGAAAATTGCCGAGCGACTGCATACTGCGGGGCATGATGTGCAATTGCACCTACACCCGTGCTGGGCCATATTCGGGCACGACGACTGGCGCACGCGTGCGCGCGTGCGCACGACACCGGGACTCGACGCGTTTTTTGGACGCTCGGAAAGCGATTCCCTCCACCTGATCGAGTACGGACTGGAGGCTTTCCATACGTGGCAGCTTCCGGCGCCGACCGTGTTCCGCAGCGGTGGCCTGCAGCATGATGATGTCTTGTACCGGGCACAAGCGCGCGCCGGCATTCCTTACAGTTCTCATGTCGGCGTGGCCGTGTTCGACAGCGGCGATGCGAACTATCGTCTTTACAGCGGTCGGCACGAGCGCCATGGCGTGATCGAGTGCCCGACCCTGTCCTTCCGTGACTGGAAAATTCCCGGAAAAGCGCACCTCAAAACCCTGACCATCACCGGCAGCAGTTTTGCCGAGACACGGATGTTGCTGGAGCAGGCGCATCGCGAAGGCATGGAGCAGGTGGTGATACTGACCCATCCATTCGAGTACGTCCATTCGGTCGACCGGCCCGTGCCCAAGATGCGCCGCCATCATGTGAACCAGCGGCGTCTTGCGAAACTCTGCAAATTCCTGAACGAGAACAGCGATCGGTTTTCGACTTGCGGCATGGCGGCGGCCGCTGCCATGCCGATGCGGACCGAGTCTTCGCGCAACGTGTTACTCGAGGGGAGTTTGCTGAAGGCCCTGCCGCGAATGGTCGAGCAGACCGTCTACGACAAATACGGTACCTGGCGCCTCGACAACCAGGACGGCAACGTTGAAATCGATCCAGGCGTCGAATCCGAGGAACCGTGGATCACCGAGAAATGAACTTCGGATTTTCGCAGGGCGCCCGCTTATGCTTTGGTCTGAAGCAGATACGCGGAGTTGCCGATCACGTCGGTAAGCCGGAAGACCTCGTCGCGATGCAGCAAAAACGCCTTTGCGAGTCCGCCGAATGCCTTGCCATCGCGCTTGCCGGGATAATCCAGCCTGGATGGCTTCTGCCGCAATAAGGACAAGCCATAACGAACCGCCGCGATGCGGCTGATCGACGGCTTGCGTGGACCGCCGAGCTCGACGCGATGCGAGCCGGTGTCCAGGTAAGCGGCAGCAAGCATCGCAGGCTCATCGTACCCAGCTGCATATACCTTGCCTGTCGTACCTCCCAGGCGCGGGTTAACTTCCAGGAAAAACGCGTCACCACTTATTTCGTCAAGGATGAAGTCGTAGTGGAATACGCCGCGCAGACCGATCTCCTGCTCGAATCGCCGGCAGGCTTCGAGCAGGCCTGCCGGCAGCGGGTAAGGACGCAACGCGACGGCCAGCCCGCCCGACTTGATGTCGGTATAAAACGCCTCATGATGGTCCCATGACCCATCCTTGGCCCTGGCCGCATGGACGACCAGGTTGGGACCGGCTACGAAGGATTGGGCAACGATCCTTCCTTCGGGCGATGTCATCCCATGGGCAACCGACAATGCCTGTCCGGCATTGTCGACGAGTTTGGCCTTGAAGGCCGGACGCACCGTACGTGCGATGTCGGGCCGGAGTACGAGCGGTCCCGCTGCGTCGAGCTGTTCGCTGTGCGCGTCGAGCACATGGGTCGGCATCAAAGGCAGGCCTGCCCGGGTTGCGAGCTCCACCTGGCGCACTTTCGATTCGAGTATGCCGTAGACCTCGGGGCTATTGAGCAATAACTCAGTCGCTGCGAAGCTGCCGGCCCGGTGCCGCTCATGCAGTTTCAATGCCAGCGCCTCCGACAGCGTCGTCAAGGCAGTGAGCTTGATCTGCGCGCATTCCTCGGATACCTGACGCAGGACCTCTTCCAGCGGCATGGTCGCCGGATAGAAATAGTATTCGTCAACCAATGCTCTCAGGCTGGGTGGAACGCGCCGTCCGCCCAACTGGAAGAAGACGGTCCGGTAACCAGCCCGCCGCCAGCTGCGCAGACATGCGAGTTGTGCGGGACCGAAAGAACCGAGGACGCCAAACATGCGGGACGATGACATAGCACGACAAGTCGAAGAGGTAAGCAGGAGGGGGCGCCAGTTACTCAGGCAAAAAGATTTTATCACCCATCAATATTAGTGTATATTTTTTTAATGATGGGCCAAGAAAAATAACGGTATCGGACGAACGCCCTGCCCGCCAATGTGACTTGGGTTACACAGCAGGAACTGGAAACCAGAGCGCATGTTATATTAAATGCATGCCGTCAACAACCGCTCCACCATCCGCCCGCCGCGCCATTCCTCCCGTGCCCGTGCTGTCGCTTGCCGCATTCATGGGCGGACGGCGTGCCGCGCTGCCGTCGCTGCTGGACGGCGCGGACGTGCGCCTGGTCACGAGCGGCCGGATCGCGATCGGCCTCGCGCTGCGCGCGCTCGGCGTGGGCGCGGGTGACGTCGTGCTGGTGCCGGCTTACCACAGCCCGTCGATGGTCCCGCCCGCGCACTGGTGCGGCGCCGACGTCGCGTTTTACCGCATCCTTCCGGACACGGCGCCCGACCTGGCCGACATCCAAGCGCACCTTGCCAAAGGCCGCGTCAAGGCGATCCTCGCCACCCACTTCTTCGGCATTCCGCACGACCTCGCGCCGCTGCGTGCACTGTGCGACCGCCACGGCGTCGGCCTCATCGAGGATTGCGCGCACGCCTTCTTCGGTGCGCGCGACGGCGCCGCGGTCGGCAGCGTGGGCGATTATGCGATCGGCAGCACGATGAAATTCTTCCCGATCTATGAAGGCGGCTGCCTGGTGTCGCACCGGCACCGGCTGGACGTCACGTTGCACGGCGCCGGTGCCGGCTTCGAGATGAAAGCGGCGTTGAACGCGCTCGAAGCGGCGTTCGCCTACGGCCGCCTGCCCGTGCTGCGGCTGCTGCTCGCGCTGCCGCTGCGCCTGAAAAGCGCGCTGTGGAACGCGCGCAAATCGCGCGCCGCGAACGGCACTGCCGCGGCATCGCCGGCGCCCGCGCTGGCGCCGTCGTCATCGGACAGCAGCTTCGAGTTCGATGCGCGCTGGACCGACAAGCGTTCCTCATGGTTGTCGCGCGCGGTACTGCGCTGCGTGTCGCCCGCGCGCATCGTCGCGCGGCGCCGGCGCAACTACCAGGAGCTGCAGCGCGCGCTGGACGGCGCGCCCGGCTGCCGCCCCCTGATTGCTCGCCTGCCCGACGGCGCCTGTCCGTGGATGTTCCCGCTGCTCGTCGACCGCCCGCAACCCGTCTTCGAGGCGCTGCAGCGCGCCGGCGTGCCGATGACGCGCTTCGGCGCGAGCTTGTGGCCCGGCGTGGACGCAAGCGTGTGCGCCAACAGCGTGGACCTCGGCCGGCGCCTGATCGCCTTTCCCTGCCACCAGGCGCTGGACGACGCGGAACGGGCCTGGCTGCACGCGCAGGTGCGGCAGGCGCTCGACGCCTGCGCGGCGGTGCCGGCATGAGCGCGACCGGCGCGCGTTGGACCGTCGTCCCTGCGCGCGACTTCGCGCAGCACGCCGCACGCTGGCAGCGCCTGCACGCGGCCGGTCCGGCATCGCCGCTGCTGGCCGTCGACTTCGTGCAGGCGCTGCTCGACGTGTTCGGCACGGGCCGCGAATTGCTGGCCTGGCACGGCGACGACCCGGACGCGATGACGATCGTGACGCCCGGCCGCTGCGGCGTCTGGAACACGTTCCAGCCGGCCCAGGCACCCATCGGCCTGTGGCTGCAGGTCGACACCCGTCCCGCCGACGGGCTGCTGGCGGGTCTGCTGCAAGCCCTGCCCGGTCCCGCGCTGATGGTCGGCCTCACGCAGTGCGACCCGGTACTCATGACGCGTCCCGGCGGCGCGCGCAGCTTCGATTACATCGAGACGGCGCGCATCACGGTGCAGGGCAGCTTCGACGACTACTGGCATGCGCGCGGCAAGAACCTGCGCAGCAACCTGAAAAAGCAGCGCAACCGCCTGCGCCAGGACGGCATCGCCACGCGCCTGGAAATCGTGCGCTCGCCGGAAGACATGGCGGGCGCCGTGGCTGACTACGGCAAGCTGGAGACGAGCGGCTGGAAGGCCACCGAAGGCACGGCCGTCGATGCGGCCAACGCCCAGGGCCGCTTTTATCGCACGATGCTGGAAGCGTTGGCGCGCCGCGGCGCGGCCAGCGTCTATCGCTACTGGTTCGACGGCCCCGCCGGTCCGCACCTGGCCGCGATGGATTTATGCGTCGAAGGCGGCGGCTGCATCGTGATCCTCAAGACGGCCTACGATGAAGCGCTCGGGCCGCAGCTGTCGCCGGCCCTGTTGATGCGCGAGGAAGCGACGCGCGGCCTGTTCGACGAAGGGCGTTTCGGGCGCATCGAATTCTATGGACGGGTGATGGAGTGGCACACCCGCTGGACCGACGAGATCCGCACGATGTACCACCTGAACGGCTACCGCTGGCCGCTGCTGGGCCGCTTGCACGCGCTGGTCGCGCGCACGAAGGGAGCCAGCGCGAGCGTCAGCGCTGCGCCGCCAGCGCCTGCCGCAGCTGCGACAGGCTCATGAATTCTCCGCCGATCTCTTCGCGGAACCACGCGCAGTAATCGTGCACGGTGGCGACCAGGCGTTCCAGGTCCGCCTCGCTGCGCACGTACGGCGTATGGCCCGGCATCAGCGACGGGCTGTGATACGTCAGCGAAAACACCTGGCAGCCGCCGGCGAGCAAGGCATCCGTCAGGCGGCGCATCTCGGCGCCGCTCGCCACTTCGGGGCTCAGGCGCACGCGCTCGAGCGCGCGCGCGCGCGCCAGCACGCCGCCGAGACGCGCGCGCCGCGCCCAGGGGCGCTGGACGACGTCGTATAAACGCTGCCCGAAACGGCGCAGCCAGCCGCAATACCCCGTCGTCACGGGCAGTTCGAGCAGTTCGCGCTTCCCCGCCTGGAACCAGTACGGATGTTCGTCGAAGGCGCGGAAATCCGGCCCGCCGTCGGCGGTGAAGGCGCTGTACGGGACGACGCTCGCATCGACGTCGTAGCCGAGCGAGGCGATCGACTCCGCGGTGTGCGGACCGAGGCCGTAGCGGCCCGCCTTGAACGCGAGCGGCTGCTTGCCGAACGCGTCGACGATGGTCTCGGTGAGGAGGCGCAGCTTGTCGTATTCGAGCTGGCGCGGCAGGTTGCCGCCATACGAATTGAAGTCCGACAGCGTCTCTTCGTAAGGGGGCGATACCCACGGATGCAGGTGGGCGCCGATCTCGCAGCGGCCCGCATCGAGCAGGCGGCGCAAGGTGGCCACGGCGGCCGGCGTCGTCGCGACGGGCCAGTCGACCATGTAGGTGGGGATGATGCCGAATTCGTCGAACACGCGCGCATGCATCAGCGGCTGGCTGGCGATGGACGTGGTCCCGATGGCGCTGCGATTGAACGGCTGATCCCAGGCGAATTCGCCCTCGGTGTCGACGATTACGAGCAGGACCGGACGCTGTCCGGGTGCCAGTTGCGCCGGCACGTGCTGAGCTTTTTTCAACATTACTTGGATCATGCAGCCCGTATCGATGGCACCGTGCGCGCATGGTCGATAACGTTCCACATGAGGCTGCTGCGCACTGAGTTGTTGCCGTTAAAAGTATTGCAATACTAGCACAATGTGTTTGTCGCTCGGAAATCAATCGTGTGGCAAACCGGCCCGTCTTTTCCCGACGGCAGGTTGTGCCGATCCGACAAACGGCGGCAGCGGGCGCGCACGATCACGCTGCACTGCAACATGCGGAATTAATTGATGAGCTATAATTTTGTGCTAAATATTGCAACTTCGCACCAAAACCGGAGTACAGGGTGACAACAGCGGAAAAGCCAGGAGTCGTGTTCACCATGCGCTATCCCGACGATACGGGTTACGTATGGAATTTCACCGCCGCCGTGCGCGATCGGGCAAGTGCCGACCTGCTCGACCGGGCGAACGTATACATGGCGTTTCCCAAGCTGACGGGCAATCCCAGCTACCCGCCGAAAAACCTGCAGCCCGTGCAGCTGGACTGCTACGACACCACGCCGGCCGGCCGGGACGCGATCGAACAATTCGTGCGGGCCCATAACGTGAAAGTCATGGTGTTCATGAGCGCCCTGTCGAACACCGTGTGCCTGGATCTGCTGCGCCGCCTGGGCGTGCGCACGATCAATACGGAAAACGACAGCTTCGACCCGCGCCAGCGCGACGGTGCGGCCAAAAAGATCGCGAAATACCTCATGCGGCGCGTACTGCGCATGCAGCAGCACGACCTGCACCTGGCCAATTCCGTCGCCCAGGAACAGTTCCTGCTGAATTACCAGAAGCTGCCGCGCGACAAGGTGATCCTGATGCGCAATTCGGTCGATTCCGTCAAGTTCCACCCCGGCGACCGGGCTGCGGCGCGCGCCCGGCTGGGCCTCGACCCGGACCGCTTCTGGATCCTGGCGGTCTCGCAGGCGCGCCCGGAAAAGCGCGTCGACCGGCTGCTGCAGGTCGTACGCGACGTGGTCGCCGCGCGTCCAGACCGGCGCGTCGGTTTTATCTACGTGGGCGACGGCCCGCCGGCCGTGGAATGGAAACGGCTGGCGACGGAACTCGGCCTCGGGGATATCTGCGTGTTCGCCGGCCGCCAGGACGACCTCGTGCCGTACTACCGCGCCGCCGACCTGCTCGTGCACGCGGCCGAGCGCGAAAGCTTCGGCAATGCCATCGTCGAGGCCATGGCCTGCGGCATTCCGGTCGTCGCCAGCGCAGCGCTGGGACCGCAGGAAACCATCCTCGACGGCAAGACCGGCGCGGTCATCGGCCTGGACGACTTCGCCGGCTTCACGCAGGCAGTTCTGCGCTATATCGACAGTCCGGAAATAGCAAAAATGCATGGAAACAACGCGCGTGCGCACGTCGATACCGCATATAATGTTGTGCGTCAAAGCAAGGAATTCGCCGCACACATCGCGCGGTTTCTGTGAACGATGCTTTGAATTTGAACAGCGGAAAAGGGAGTCCTGAGGAATGTCTTTAGTCGAGAGGGTGGTCCAGCGCGCAAGGCGAGACTATTTCCGATGGCAGTACCAGAAAGTCGCACGCCAGATCCTGGACACCCGTCCCGTGCAGCGCGGCGAACTGCCCTTCACGCTGCTGTCGATGGTGCACCAGCGCGACGTCCATTCCTACCTGGTCGCGGTCAAGTCGTTTACGCATTTCCTGAATCCGTCCCGCATCGTCGTCGTGTGCGATCCGTCGATCGACGAGAACGACCGCGCCGTACTGAAACATCACCTGCCGCACGTGATCCTGCGCGAGGCGCACGAATTCACCCATGCGGACATCCCGCGCGGCGGCACCTGGGAGCGCCTGTTCGCGATCTCCGGCTATGCGCTGGACAGCTACGTCATCCAGCTGGATGCCGACACGCTGACCGTACAGCCGATCCCGGAAGTGCTGCAAGCCGTCCAGGCCGGGGCCGGCTTCGTGCTGGGCGAAATCCCGGACACGCCGATCCGCCCGCTGGACGCCGTGCGCGCCCACGCGCTGCCGAAAATGAAACCGGGCGCGCACATCCAGACGCTGTCGGAAGCCGAGATGGCCAACGTCGGCCTGCCGGGCGACGCCCGCTACGTGCGCGGCTGCTCCGGCTTCACGGGTTTTCCGCCGTCGACGACGATGCGCGACAACCTGCTCGACTTCTCGCGCCGCATGACCGGCAAACTGGGCGAGGACTGGAAACGCTGGGGCACCGAACAGGTGACGTCGAACTACCTGGTGGCGAACGCGTTCGCCACGAAATCGCTGCCGTTCCCGAAATACGGCACGCCCGACTGCGCCACGGCGGAGACGGCGTTCTTCCACTTCATCGGGCCGATGCGCTTCATCAACAACAAGTACAAGACGACGTCGCGCCAGGCCATCCACCTGATCTCCAACGCGCCGGCCTGATTCTCGGCGCGTTTTTCTCCCCGGTTGCCCTGTCATGGCAGATTTGCGTCGTTCGCTCGTCATCAACTTCTTCGCGACTTCGGGCACCAAGGTCCTGCAGTTCATCGTCAGCATCCTGCTGGCGCGGATCCTGAGCGCGAGCGAGATCGGCATCTATTCGATGACCGTCGTGTTCGTGAACTTCGCGCAGGTGTTCCGCGACTTCGGCGTCAGCTATTACCTGCAGCGCGAACCGGACCTCGACAACGACAAGATCCGCTCGGCCACCGGCGTCGTGTTCACGACGTCGTGGATCATCGCGGCCGCCCTGTTCGCGGCCAGCGGCTGGCTCGGCATGTGGTTCAAGGAACCAGGCATCGTGCCGGTGATGCGCGTGCTGGCCATCGGCTTCGTCTTCATCCCGTTTGGCACCGTCACGGGCGCCCTGCTGGCGCGCGGCTACGAGGCCGAGAAGCAGGCCGTCGTCCACGTCGTCGGCACCGTGTGCTTCTGCGCCAGCACGCTGATCCTCGGCGAGATGGGCTACGGCGCGATGTCCATGGCGTGGGGTAACCTGATCAACATCCTCGCCTGCGGCATCGCCTACATCCCCCTGCGTCCGAAGGGCATGCCGTGGCTGCCGGGCTTCCGCCACTGGAAGAGCGTCGCCCACTTCGGCGTCGGCTCCCTCGTGACGAACTGCGCGACCACGTTGAACAACTCGATCCCCGACATCCTGCTGGGCAAGCTGGGGTCCGCGCGCCATGTCGGCCTGTTGAGCCGCGCGAATTCCACCGTGTCGATCTTCAGCTACGTGGCCGGTTCGACGATGAACTACGGCGCCGTCCCCTACATGGCGCAGACGTACCACCGCGGCGAATCGCTGGCGCCGATCCTGGCCCGCTCCACGCTGCTGCTGACCGGCGTCGGCTGGACCGCGCTGGCGCTGACGGCCGTGCTGGGCCAGGACGTCGTCGTCGCGCTATACGGCGCCAAATGGCTCGAATGCGTGCCCGCGATCCTGCCGCTCGTGCTGGCGGCCTTCGTGACCCTGGCCTTCAACTACATCCCGATGGCGGTGACGGCGATCGGCCGTCCCTACCTGAGCGCCGTCCCGGTCGTCGTTACGCTGGCGACCCGCATCCTGTTCGGCGTGCTGCTGTACGACGGCAGCCTGAATGGATTTGCCTGGGCGCTGTTCTTCGCGACCGTCGCCAGCGCGCCCGTCACCGCGATCCAGCAGAGCCGCTATTTCGGCTTCACGACCGCGATGATGATCCGCGCCCTGCTGCCCAGCGCCGTCGTGGCGGTGGGCACCGGCGCCGTCGCGTGGCTGCTGGCGATGCTGCTGCCGGCCTCCCTCCCGGCGATGGCGCGCCTGCTCGTGATGCTGCTGCCGCTGGCCGCCGCCTGGTATGTGCTGCTGCGCGCCACGCGCCACGAACTCGTGGGCGAAGTGCACCGCCTGGCCGCACCGTTGAAGGCCCGCCTGGCGCTGCTGCTCCCGAATGTATAATCGACCGCTCGCTTGCCAAGCGGGCGCTCACCGAACCGAATGACCATCATGACGTATCTCGACGAAGTCAAAGCGACCCTGATCGACGTGCTGAGCCTGGGCGACGCCGGCCAGCGCCTGAATGCCGATTCCCCCCTGCTGGGCAGCCTGCCCGAACTCGACTCGATGGCCGTCGTCAGCCTGATCGGCGCGCTCGAAGAACGGTTCGGCATCGCCATCGACGACGACGACATCAGCGCCAGCACCTTCGAAACCCTGGGCAGCCTGGCCGATTTCGTGGCCGCGAAACGCGCCGAATGACACCACAGCGGGCCGAGGTGGACACGGAACCGTTCTTCCTCGGCAGCGGCGCCGACCAGCGCTTCTGCCTGTTCCACCGGCCCGCGGGCACCTGCCGCGGCGCCGTCCTGTACGTGCCGCCGTTCGCCGAAGAACTCAACCGCACCCGCCGCATGGCCGCCCTCGGCGCGCGCCGCCTGGCCGCGCACGGCTATGGCGTGCTGCAGATCGACCTGCTCGGCACCGGCGACAGCGCCGGCGACTTCGCCGATGCCCGCTGGGATGCATGGAAGCAGGACCTCGACCTGGGCGCCGCCTGGCTGCGCGCCCGCATCGACGCGCCGCTGACGCTGTGGGGCCTGCGCCTGGGCGCTTTGCTCGCGCTCGACTACGCGCGCACAGCAGGAAACACCTCGTACCGGCTCGCGCCGCTGCTGCTGTGGCAACCGGTCGCCAGCGGCGCCACGTATCTGACCCAGTTCCTGCGCCTGCGCACGGCGGGCGCGATGCTGGGCGACGACGCCGCTGCGCAGACGGGAACGAAAGCCTTGCGCGCCGCGTTGCAGGCCGGAGAGACGCTGGAAATCGCCGGCTACGATTTATCTCCCGAACTGGCGCGCGCGATCGACGCCCTGCCCGCGCCCGATGCCATGATGCCGCCCGCCCCGGCGCACTGGTTCGAGGTGCTCGGCGCGCCCGGGCAAGCGCCGGGACCGGCCGCCGCGCGCGTCAAGGCGGCGTGGGAAAGCCAGGGCACGCCGCTCCACCTGCACACGGTGACGGGGTCGCCTTTCTGGGCCACGACGGCGGTGTCGACCTGCCCCGCGCTGCTCGACGCCACCGCCCGCGTCGTCGGGGAGCGCGCTCATGTCGTATGAAGAACGCGCCCTTGCTTTCCGCTGCGACGGCGATACGCTGGTCGGCATCGCGAGCGTGCCGGCGGCGCCGTGCGCGCGCGGCGTGCTGATCGTCGTCGGCGGTCCGCAATACCGTGTCGGCAGCCATCGCCAGTTCGCCCTGCTGGCGCGCCACCTGGCCGCGCACGGCATCGCCGCCATGCGCTTCGATTACCGCGGCATGGGCGACAGCGCCGGCGAGGAACGCGATTTTGAAATCGTCCAGGACGACATCCGCGCCGCGCTCGATGCCTTCGTCGACGCCGTCCCGGGCCTCACCGACGTCGTGCTGTGGGGCCTGTGCGACGGCGCCTCGGCGGCCGCGATGTATGCGCCGGGCGACGCGCGCGTGCGCGGCCTCGTGCTGCTCAATCCCTGGGTGCGCACGGACGACGGCGTCGCCCGCACGACCTTGAAACACCACTACCGCGACCGCCTGCGCGACCCCGCGTTCTGGCGCAAGCTGGCACGCGGAAAATTCGACTACGCGGGCTCGCTGGCATCGATGCTGAAACTCGTGCGCACCGCGTTCGCGGGCCGCGCATCGTCGTCGGAAGACGCCCCCGCTGCGCTGCCCGAGCGCATGCGCCAGGGCCTGCACGCATTCGGCGGCCACACGCTGCTCGTGATCGGCGGCGCCGACCTGACGGGGCGCGAATTCTGCGACGTGGCCGGATCGACGCCGGCCTGGAAACGCCTCGCGAGCGCGCCGCGCGTTACCTGGCGCCGTCTCGACGGCGCCGACCACACGTTCTCGCGCCGCGCCTGGCGCGACCAGGTCGCCGAATGGACCCGCGAGTGGGTCGTGTCGTGGTGACGTTCAGGAAGCCGGCCGGCAATCCGTAAAGCGCGCAAACGCGCCATACGCGACGGGCGCGGCGCGCCGTTTGCCGCACAGGTCGAGCGCGTCCGCCGGCCGCCCGTCGCTATCCGTCCCGTCGCGCAACGGCGGCTCGCCGCGCCAGGAAAAATCACCGGTCTCCGGTGCCCGGAACAGGCTGCGCACGGGATGGCTGCCGACGTACGCGCGCCACAGCGGCGTCGCGCGATTGTCGCCCAGGTGCACGATGCCGCCGTCGCGGGCGCGGATCGGGCCGTCGACGAGATTCCCGTCCACCACCGCGCTGCTCGTCGGATAACGCACGTCGATGCCGCTCGTGTCGACGAGCGTGTTGTCGACGATCTTGCTGGCCGCCGCGCCGTTCAGGTAGATGCCCACGTCCGAACAGCCGACGATCAGGTTGGCGCGCACGACACTCCCTTCCTGCTCGGTGATGCAGCGGCCGTCGCGGCAGAATTCCCGGCCCGTGCCGCCGCCGCCCAGCGACAGCCCGATGCGCTGTCCCGGCTGGTCGCGCAAGGTCTGCTCGCACCAGACGACGTTGCGTTCGAAGACGTTGTCCTTGCCGCCGCCCTTGGCGAACGCGCCGTAGCTGACCTCGTTGCCGTCGCGCTTGACGAAGTCGGTGATGAGGTTCGCGCGCACGGTCCAGCCGCTGGCGGTGACGAGATCGATGGGCGTCACCGGCTTTGTCGTCGCGCGCACGTGCGTGGCGGCCAGGGTCGTGTGGTCGATCAGGCCGTCGTCGGGGTAGCGGCCGTTTTGGCCATTGATCTTGATGTGCGCGTTGAAGTCGCGGATCGTGTTGTTGACGCTCGCGAAGTGATGGCCGTCGCCGATGACGTGGAAGGCGTGCTCGCAGTCGCCGTCCGCCCGGCACACGCCGCGGATATCGAGGTTCTCGAAGCGCCAGTACGGCGCACCGACGACGAAGCCCTCGAGCGTCTCGAGTTCGATGTGCACGGTACCCGGCTGCGCCGCGCGCACGACGATGCGCGCGTCGGCCCGGCCCGCGCGCGCGATGCCGATGCCCTTGCCCTGGAAGCGGTAGGTGCCCGGCGCCAGCGTGATGACGTCGCCCGGTGCCGCCTCCTTGAGCGCGGCGCGCAGGGCGTCGGGCGTCGCGACCTGGACGCCGCCCGCATCCTGTCCGGCGGCCCGCGGCTGCGCGCCGACGTTCAGGGCCAGCCGGGGCGGCGCCGCGCCGGCGGGGCCGCGGTCGAGCGTCGTCAGGATGGCGGCGACGCGGCGGCCGCTGCCGACGATGAACGGGTTATGGCCGCTGGTGCGCTTTTCGATGTACGGCGCGAGCGTGCGCGGCGCGACGCCCACGCGGTCGACGATGGCCGGCAGCGCGGCGGCAAGCAGCAAGGCCACGACGCCCGCCGCCAGCAGGCCGCGGCGCGCCAGCCGGCGCATCGTCACGCGCTGGCCTTGATGCCGTGGCGTCCCATCAGGTCATACAATGTGGGACGGCTGACGCCCAGCATCTCGGACGCCTTGACGATGTTGCCGTCGGTGCGCGCCAGCGCGCGGGCGATGGCTTTATATTCGGCCTCGTCGCGCACCTGGCGCAGGTTCAGCGGTTCCTCTTCGGCGCCCGTGTCGGGCAGGCCCAGGTCGTCGGCGACGATGGTGTTCGCGTCAGCCATGATGACGGCGCGCTTGATGCAGTTTTCCATCTCGCGCACGTTGCCGGGCCATTGATACGCTTCGATCGCGGCCAGCGCGTCCGGCGCGAAGTGCAGCGACGCGCGCGACTCCTGCGCGCAGAACTTGTTCTTGAAGTGATGGGCCAGCAGCGCGGCGTCGCCTTCGCGCTGGCGCAGCGGCGGGATCGTCACGACGATTTCCGACAGGCGGTAATACAAGTCTTCGCGGAAGCGGCCCTGCGCGCACAAGTCCTTCAGCTTCTGGTGCGTCGCGCAGACGATGCGCACGTCGACCGGGATCTCCTCGTGGCCGCCGATGCGTTCGATCACGCGCTCCTGCAAAAAGCGCAGCAGCTTGGCCTGCAGCGCCATCGGCAGGTCCCCGACCTCGTCGAGGAAGAACGTGCCGCCGTGGGCGAGTTCCACTTTGCCCTTGGTCTGCTTGGCCGCGCCCGTGAAGGCGCCCTTTTCGTAGCCGAACAATTCGCTTTCCAGCAGGTTTTCCGGAATCGCCGCGCAGTTGATCGCCATGAAGCGCTCTTTCGCACGCGGCGACAGCGCGTGGATGGCGCGCGCCAGCACCTCCTTGCCGGTGCCCGATTCGCCCAGCAGCATGACGGAGGCGGACGTCGGCGCCACCTTCTCGATGGTGCGGCAGACCTTGAGCATGCCCGGGTCGCGCGAGATCACGCCGGCCAGCGGCGAGTCGGCCTGCGACTGCTGCATGCGACGGTTTTCCTGCTGCAGGTTGTGCAGGAAGAAGGCGCGCTGGATCACGAGGTTCAGCACTTCCGGGTCGACCGGCTTCTGGTGAAAATCGTAGGCGCCCATGGCGATCGCCTTGACGGCGTTGGCATGGTCCTGGTTGCCCGTCAGGACGATCACGCGCGTATCCGGCGCCAGCGCCAGGATCTGCTGCAGGGTCGCCAGGCCCTCGGTGGGGCCGTCCGGATCGGGTGGCAGGCCCAGGTCCATCGTGCACACGGGCGGTTCGTGGCGGCGGATCTGCGCCAGCGCCGCCTCGCGGTCGCCGGCCACCACGACGTCATACGCGTCCAGGCTCCAGCGCAGCTGCTTTTGCAGGCCCGGGTCGTCTTCGATGATCAACAGCTTGGGTTTTGCTTGGGTCATGGTGTCTTCTTTCAGGCGATCGTCGCGGCCGCGGCGACGCGATGCAGCGGCAGGACGACCTTGAACGTTGTGCCGAGCGCGGGTTGGCTGGTCACTTCCAGCGCCCCGCCCAGTTCAGTGATGTATTCCCGGCTCTCGAACACGCCGATACCCATGCCGGCCGACTTGGTCGAATCGAACGGCTTGAACAGGCGCTCGCGGATGAATTCCTCCGTCATGCCTTCGCCGGTATCCGTGATCTCGACCTCGACGGCTTCGCCGCGCCCGCCGGCCGCCGGGCCCACGCGGACCATCACGTGGCCGTCGCGCGGCGTCGCCTCGATCGCGTTCTGGATCAGGTGGCCGATCACGCGTTCGAGGCGCTCGCGGTCGGCCAGAACCAGCAGGCCGGCCTGCTCGACGAGCAGCTGCGGATGCGGCTCGAACGCGCTTTTCAGGGCCAGCGCCTGGCGCGCGACCTCATCGACGGCCAGCGGCTGCGGCTTCTCGGCATTCTCGCTGCGCGACAGCTTTTGCAGCAGCAGCTTCATCTTCTGCACGGAGTGGTTCAGCGTCTCCAGCATATCGCGCTGGAATTCCGGATTGTCCTTGTGCTTTTCCGCGTTGGCGTTCATCAGCGACAGCTGGGCGACGAGATTCTTGAGGTCGTGCACGACGAACGTCGACATGCGGTTGAACGACTCGAACTGGCGCGCCACCATCAGCGCATTGGCCGCGTCTTCCTGCGCGAGGTAGCTGGCGGCCTGGCTGCCGGCGATTTCGAGCAGGTCGATGATTTCCCAGTTCAGTTTCAACGCGCTGCGCGCGCGCTGCAGCACGACGAAGCCGAACAGTTTTTCCTGCAGCATCAGCGGCACGACGAGCCAGCGGCGCGGCATGTCCAGCAGCCACTCGGGCAGCGCCAGGCCTTCGTACTTGTCGGGGCGCTCGACGTATTCGTCGACGTCGATCACCCACTGCGTGCTTTCCAGGAAGCGGCAGAACGGCGCGTTGGCCGGCTCCGCCACGTGCATGTCGGGCGCCTGCCAGCCCGCCATCACCGTGAAGCGGCCGCCGGTATCGCGCTGCCACAACGTGCCGCCGGGACTTTCGACGAGCGTTGCCAGCGCCTGGATCGCGCGCTCGCCCAGGTTCGGGCCGCGCTCGGACAAGGTGCGCGTAAATCGCATCCACTCTTCGCGGTAATCGTAGTTGTAGCGATAAAAATGCTTGCTGATCGAAACCTTCAGCCAGGAGCGCGCGGTGCCGGAAAACAGGATCACGCCCAGCAGCGAGATGGCGCCGAACAGGAAGCCGGTCTGCATCACCGTGCCCCAGCTGCCGCCGACATAACGCAGGTAGTAGCCGACCGATCCCATGGCCAGCAGATAGATCGCGGAACCGACCAGCGCGGCCGAATGGAACACGACGCGGCGCGACACGGCGAACGACGTCGTCCACGATTTACGGCGCGTCATCGACACCGCCACCAGCGGCATGGTCAGCGCGTTGACGAAGCCGCGCGCCGTCCACAGGTCCGGGCTCAGTTTACGGAACAGCAGCGCATTGCTGTACATGTAGAAATCGTAGGCGAACATGCCGCCGATGCCGAGGCAGGCGAACTTGATCGCCCAGCGCTCCTCGATGGTCTTGTTGCGGTAGACCTGCTCGACGAGCAGCATCCCGTACACCGACAGGCCGACGTAACCGATCAGGAGGGGCAGGCCGAGTTCGGGCAACAGCTCGTTGTGCCAATGAGCGACGCCGACGCCGGCCAGCAACAGCAGATAGACGCATCCGGCCGCCAGCAACGACGGGCGCGGCGCGTGGAAGCGGCCGAGGATCAGGCGCGCAGGCAGGTCGTCCGATTCCTGTTGCCAGTGGCCGAGCAGGGCCACGAGAAACAGCGACCAGGCGCCGTCGCGCAGCAGTTCGAGCGCGGCGGTCGAGGTATTCCACAGGATTTCCTGCGCCGCGTCCCAGCCGAGCGCCGCGGCCCATGCGGCCGTGGCCAGGCACGCGGTACTGAGCGTGCCGCGCTGGACACGGCCGCGCCAGCCCGACAGGACCGACAGGCCCAGTGCGAGGAAGCCGATGGCGGCCAGTGCGTAGCTGGAAGCAGCGATATTGATCACATTACTGGGCAGGATTCGGTGGTCATCCGCGGCCGCCCGCCGGCCTTGTCGGCAGCCGCGGGCAGCATCAGCGTCCGCTGCGGAACAGGACGACCTTCAGGGTATCGATCAGGATCAGCACGTCCAGGAACAGGCTGTTGTTCTTGACGTAGTACAGATCGTACTGCAGCTTCTGCAGCGCGTCCTCGGCCGACGAGCCGTAGCCGTAGCGCACCTGGGCCCAGCCGGTGATGCCCGGCTTGACGCTGTGGCGCACGTTGTAATACGGGACCACTTCGATCAGCTGGTCGACGAAATACTGGCGCTCGGGACGCGGGCCGACGAACGACATGTCGCCCTTGAGCACATTGAGCACCTGCGGCAGCTCGTCGATACGCGTCTTGCGCATGAAATTGCCGGCGCGCGTGATGCGCGGATCGTTCTGCTGCGCCCATTGCGGCTTGCCGCCCTTTTCCGCGTCCGTGCGCATGCTGCGGAATTTGTGGACGAAGAACGTCGCGCCGTCCTTGCCGACCCGCTCCTGCGAATAGAACACGGGGCCGCCGTCTTCCACCTTGACGGCCAGCGCCGCCAGCAGCATCAGCGGGAGCGTCAGCACCATGATGATCAGGCTGCAGACGATGTCGAAGCTGCGCTTCATGAACGTGCGCGCGAAGCTCTGGTCGAAACCGCCGCCGAACACGAGCCAAGACGGCTGCAGCGAATCGACGCGGATCTGGCAGGTCTCGCGCTCGAAGAAGGTGGCGGCGTCCGTGACCTTGAACCCCTGCAGCTTGCACTCGAGGAGGTCCTTGATGGGGAAGCCACCGCGGCGGTTCTGCACGGAGACGACGATTTCCTCGACGTTGTACTGGCGTGCCAGCGCGACGAGCGATTCACCCTCGCGCGAATTCAGCAGGTTCGTCGACGGCACGCACAATTCTTCGGTCGGCGTCGGCACGAAGCCGGCGATGTTGTAGCGGTGATAGCTGGCGCTCTGCACGGCCAGGTCGCTGCATTCCTTGGCCAGCGGACCGCTGCCCAGGAACAGGATGCGGGTTTCCAGGAAGCGCAGTTCGGACGACTTGAAGAACACCATGCGCGCCAGGAAGATGCCGCTGGCGGCGATCCCGAACACGAGCGCCATGATGCCGCGTCCGAAGTACAGGTCCGGTGCGACATAGAACACCAGCGTCAGGATCAGGAAGCCCATCAGGAACGAGGGCATCAGCTTCATGAAGAACGGATGGCGCAGGCCTTCGTTGAAGTCGAGCTGGTACATCCCCATCGCGCTCATGCTGAAAATGATCGCTGCGGTAAAGGCGATGGCGGACGTGAAGAAATGATCGAGATGGCCGATGTTGGGCAGGCCGGCATTCTGGCCCACTTCCATGAATCGCACCGCTGCGCCGATGTAGACTGCGCCGAGCAGTACCAGCACTTCGACGAACAGCAGGACGAACACGATCTTCGACACATAGTGATTAGAAATCCTAAGCACAGTTGCCTCCGGAGTAGCTGTTATTGCTGACTTGCACAACCAATGGTCTAAGCGGGAGACGCACGGGCGTTCCCGAAAGCTTTTGACTCGAGGAAAGAAAATAAGGCCAAGAATAGCCAGGAACTGTCATTGTCATCATTACATGCGAAACGGCAAGGCTCGGGGACCAAGCGGCCTGCCCTCGGCACGACCTGTTGAATAGTCATGGCAGCCGCGACCGGAATCGCGGCTGCCCGCATTACATTACAAACGCCAGACGCAGTAGCCGGCCTCGCGGATCCCGTTCGGATCGAACTGGGCCTTCACGTCGACGAAACAGCCGCCGTCGTTCAGCTTGGCCTGGATGTCCGTCAGCGAACGCGCCAGCACTTCCTTGTGCGGGACCGCGACGATGAGGGCATCGGCCTTGGGCAGGTCTTCCCAGCTCTCCAGCTTGATGCCGTATTCGTGCTGCGCTTCGTCCGCCTCCGCCACCGGGTCGTACACGTGCACGTCGACACCGTAGGACTGTAGCTCGTACACGATGTCGGCGACCTTGGAATTGCGCAGATCGGGGCAATTTTCCTTGAACGTCAGGCCGATCACGTTGACTTTCGACCCCTTGACGTGGAAACCGGCCGAAATCATCGACTTGACGGTTTTCTCGGCAACGAACTTGGCCATGCCGTCGTTGATGCGGCGGCCTGCCAGGATCACTTGCGGGTGGTAGCCGATCATCTCGGCCTTGTGCGTCAGGTAGTACGGGTCGACGCCGATGCAGTGGCCGCCCACCAGGCCCGGGCGGAACGGCAGGAAGTTCCATTTCGTGCCGGCGGCCTTCAGCACTTCCAGCGTGTCGATGCCGATCTTGTCGAAGATGATCGCCAGTTCGTTCATCAGGGCGATGTTCAGGTCGCGCTGCGTGTTCTCGATGACCTTGGCCGCTTCCGCGACCTTGAGGCTGGACGCGCGGTGCACGCCGGCCTTGACGACGGTCTCGTACATGGACGCGACGCGGTCCAGGGTTTCCTGGTCGTCGCCGGAGACCACTTTCATCACATTGGTCAGCGTGTGTTCCTTGTCGCCCGGGTTGATGCGCTCGGGCGAGAAGCCGACGTGGAAGTCTTCCTTCCACTTCATGCCGGAGAATTTTTCCAGGACGGGGATGCAGACTTCCTCGGTGGCGCCCGGATAGACGGTCGATTCGAAGATGACGATCGCGCCGCGCTTCATGTGCTTGCCGACGGTCTCGCTGGCGCCGATCAGCGGCGCGAAGTCGGGAACGTGGGCGATGTCGACGGGCGTCGGGACGCCGATCAGGATGTAATCGGCCTGCGCCAGCGCGGCCGGGTCGGTCGTGACACTCAGGTGCCGTGCTGCACGCAATTGTTCAGTCGAAACCTCACCGGCGGGATCGACAAATTTCTTGTAGCTTTCGACCTTTGCCACCGATAAATCGAACCCGATCGTCGGGCCGAGCTTGCCGAACTCGACAGCCAGCGGCAAACCTACATAACCCAATCCAACTACTGCGATGACCTCGTCTGGCTTCATATTGATTCCGTTCCGCAAATTTGCTATTACGATAACTTTTGTTTAGCACGGAAACATCTGCATGCTCGACAAGTCGCCCCATCCTGCGGACGACGGCGACCCATGTCATCGACAGTGACAGAGCATCGCTCATGCCGCGGTAGCCAACCCAATGTTCACGAATCCTCACCGCCGTGCTGATGAGATAATAACATTTTATCGATTACAAGTTAGCAACAAGACATACCGTGCGCATGAAACGAACGCTCCAAGAACAGCAGAATAAGTGGGTGCAGTCAAAAGAGGCAAGCACTACCTTATACCGATGTCACGGAGTGTTGTAAGCATGGTTATTGAACGCTCGTAACTTGTCGTAATGTTATGCTTTCCGGGTAAATTGCCCATTACCCCATGCGTACCGCATAACCCGGACGACCACGGCGTTTGTCAGCCTGGCTGGTGTTCGACCGCCAGGCCGGACGCCGCGCTCGGGGTCGGGGCGCCGCCGCCGGCATCCAGGTCCAGGAATGCGCCGCGGCCCGCCTTGCTGCGCTCGCGGTTGGCGGCGATCGTCGCCTTGTCGATGCCGGCCAGCAGGCGGACCTTGGCCAGTTGCAGCTTGACGTCCTGTGTATTCAGGCGTGCCAGCGCATAGCCGAGGTGGGCGAACACGGACACCCATTCGCGGCCGAAGGAAAAATGCGTGTTCGGGTTCGAGCTGCGTGCGATGACTTCGCGCCGGAAGGTTTCGCCGGACTCGAAGAACTTGCTGGGCGGGCGCTGCTCGCGGTCATGATAGATGCGCGACGTGGGCAGGACGCCCAGCTTGAGCTTGTGGAATTGCAGGCGCTGCGTGTAATTGTCGTCTTCGCCGTAGTGGAAGAACGACGGGCTGAAGCCGCCCACGCGTTCCACGCATTCGCGCGTCATCGACCAGGCGGCGGCATTCACGAAGCCGACATCGTACACGTCCTTCACGCGGCCGAGGTAGATGTCCGAATACAGGCCCCGGCACTTGTTCGGTCCGATGTAATTGGAAAACCCGTAATCGAGACCGTCACCGGCGCCGTTCAGGTGCATCGGGCTGATGACGCCATAGCCCGGATGGCGCTGGTGCGCATCGACGAGCTTTTCGACGGCGTCCGGATCGATCCAGGCGTCCTGGTTGAGCAGGAAGACATAGTCCGCGCCGCGCTGGTACGCCAGTTCCATGCCGATGTTGTTGGCCTTGCCGAAACCGAGGTTCCGGCCCGTATTCACGATTTCGACCTCAGGATAGTCGGCGGCGATACGCGCCAGCGTGTCGTCCTGCGAACCGTTGTCGATCACGATCGTCTGCAGCGGCACGGTCGACTTGCGCAGGCTGGAAAAGCATGGCGTCACCCACTTGGATCCGTTGTAGGTCACTATGACCACAAAAACCTTGGCGCTCATCATCGTCCTCTGTGAAATGAAAATCGGCGCCGGACAGCGGTCGCGGCGCAGTGTCGAATGTTGACACATGTGCAGCCAATCCGAAAGGCAACGGACACTATCATATGCACCGGCGTTGCAGCGCACAAACTGTGGGGATGGCGACGGGATGGAAAGACATGCCGGGATCGGCGAAGGGGTGCTGGCGCGGCTGGCGGGGATCGAACCCACGACCCTTGGCTTCGGAGGCCAATACTCTATCCACTGAGCTACAGCCGCGCTGGTCGGAGTGATGCGAAGGATACAGACTTTCCCGACCGTCGTCTATGGGGAACCGGCCCTCATGGCCGGAAATTGCGTTTCCATTAAAAGTCTTTGCGTCTATAATCGGCCGGCGGCATTGCATTTAGATAAGCATTCCGTAGGGCAGAAGCAGGTTTTTTTAATTTGTATTAAGGAAATCATGAGCGACGCACATACCGAACACACATCTTTCATTCGGACCCCCAAGCAACTGATCATCGCAGTGGCTGGTTTTTTCCTGGTCATCGTCATCGGCATCATCCTGCTGGTGATCTTCGCCACCAACAAGCCCCTCGGTGGTGCCGGGTCCGAAGGCCAGAGCGCGCAGGCCATCGCCGCGCGCGTGCGCCCGGTGGCCGAGGAAGGGTTTGCGCTCAAGGATGCGAACGCGCCGAAGATTCTGCAATCGGGCCAGGCCGTGTATAACGCCGTGTGCATCGCCTGCCATGGCACGGGTGCGGCCGGCGCACCGAAAGCCGGCGACGCCGGCGCCTGGAGCGCCCGCATCGCCCAGGGCTACGACACCCTCGTCCAGCACGCCGTGCACGGCATCCGCGCCATGCCGGCCAAGGGCGGCAATGCCGATCTCGACAATATCGAAGTCGCCCGCGCGGTAGCCTTTATGGCGAACCAGGCGGGCGCCAAGTTCAAGGAACCGGAAGCGCCCGCGGCAAGCGCCGCACCGGCCCAGGCCAACGCGGCAGCCCCGGCGGCGAACACCGCACCGGCACCGGCGACGCCGGCAGCAACGCCCGGCACGCCACCCACCGCGGGCGCACTGGCAACCCCGGCCGTGGCCGGTAACAACGAAGCCGGCAAGGCCCTGTTCAATGCGACCTGCACGGCTTGCCACGGCGCCGGCATCGCCGGTGCGCCGAAATTCGGCGACAAGGAAGCGTGGGCGCCCCGTATCGCCCAAGGCACGAGCATGCTGTACCAGCATGCCATCAAGGGTTTCCAGGGCGAGGCCGGCATGATGCCGCCGCGAGGCGGCTCGACGGCATCCGATGCCGATGTGAAAGCAGCTGTGGACTACATGGTCGCGGCAGCGAAGTAAGCCGAAAAAGCCGTCCTGCGGGACGGTTTTTTTATGCTGATGAATCAAATGAGGAATTGACGTGTCACCGTTGTACATCCCCGTAACGCGCACACCGGTCCGCTTGCTGGCCGGCCTGTCGGTCGCATCCCTCCTGCTGGCCGTGGCCGGCACCGCGACCGGCGCCACGCTGTCGGTCGGCCCGGGCAAGACTTATGTTGCCCCCTGCGCCGCCATTACCGCCGCCAAGGATGGCGATACCATCGAGATCGTCGGCGACTGGACATACAGCGGCGACGTCTGTGCCATCGCCCGCAGCAACCTGACCATCCGCGGCGTGCAGGGCCGGCCCACCATCGACGCCGCCGGGCACCACCACGGCGGCAAGGGCATCTGGGTCGTCACCGGCAACAACATCACGGTCGAGAATGTCGAGATGCTGGGCGCAAAAGTGCCGGATGGGAATGGCGCGGCGCTGCGTCTGGAAGGCACGAATTTCACGCTGCGCCAGGCCTTTATCCACGATAACGAGAACGGCATTCTGAGCAATGCCAATAAAAACAGCAACATCGTGATCGAGCACAGCGAGTTTGGCCACAATGGCAGCGGCACCGGCCAGACGCATAATCTTTATATCGGTAACGCCAGGAGCCTGACCTTCCGCTACAACTATTCGCATGACGCCGTCATCGGCCACGACCTCAAGTCGCGCGCGATGTTCAACATGATCGCGTACAACCGCTTCTCGAGCACGCCCCCTGGCCGGCCCGGCAGTACGGCCAGCGGCAAGCCATCGTACGAGATCGACCTGCCGAGTGCAGGCACTTCCTATCTCATCGGCAATGTCATCGAGCAGCCGGCCGTGAACGACAATTCGACCCTCGTGGCCTATGGCGAAGAAGGCGCGACGAATCCGGGCCAGGATTTATATGTCATCAATAACACGTTCCTGAACGATTTCACCGGCGGTACGTTCGTGTTCGTCAGCGGCAAGGTGTCGACGCCGGCTCTGATCCAGAACAATCTTTTCGGCGGTCCGGGGACCTTGACCTCGCAGGCCAGTGCCATCCAGAAGGACAACCACCGCCTGGACAAGCCGGGGTTCGTCGACCGCGCCGGCTTCACGCTGCGGCCGCTCGTCAACGATATGGTCGTGAAAGCGGGGCCGGCGGCAGATCCGTGGTCGAGCGGTACCGATCCGAAAACTTCCGCATATAAAGGCCGCTGAGCCGGCTGCTGCCGCGCCTGCCGGACGGCGTCGACACGCTGCTGTCGCGCCGCCATCCCATCTCCCGTAGCGGCGGCGATGCAGCCGCGGCCGCGCGCAGCGACCTGCCATTGATGCTTCCGCACAACATCCCGCGATTCGTGGCGTTTTTTTCGCTGATTTTTCTCAAAAAAGCGAACTCAGCCGTTTCATGCCTAAACACTACGGCTCCTTGCATAAATTCAACTGTTAACTTCCTGTATTCGAAATCTCATGTTTCAGAGGGAGAATTTAAATTGGCTTGAGGAAACACAAACGGACAGTGCCCGAATATAATGTCCAAGAAATCATCAAGATGGAATTTTTGTTATGAAGAATCCTAAACAGAACGTCGATCCTCTTGATCCTAGTCTTTTTACTTAAACAATTGCTGTTACACGTTGTTACAAAGTGCGGGTCGCAAACCTCGTATTCTCCAACTTGCCCGTGGGAATTACTTCCCGCACAGAAACTCTACGAGGAATCTCCATGCACACTCTGCGTACCCACTCACTCCTGGCTGCCACCGTTCTGATGGCCTTCGCAGGTGTGACCTCAGCTTCCGCAGCCACGTTGTCGGTCGGGCCGGGCAAAGCCTATGCCAAACCGTGCGCGGCCATCGCCGTCGCCCAGGACGGCGACATCATCGAAATCACCGGCAACACCACCTACAGCGGTGACGTCTGCAGCATCAACCGCAACAACCTGACCATCCGCGGCGTCAACGGGCGTCCGAAAATCGATGCGGCCGGCAAGAACGCCGTTGAAAAAGGTATCTGGGTCGTCAACGGCAACAACCTGACCGTCGACAACGTCGAAATGTACGGCGCCAAGGTCATGGACGGCAACGGCGCCGCGTTCCGTCTGCAGGGTACCAATTTCACGCTGCGTAACGCGTTCCTGCACGATAACGAAAACGGCATCCTGGCCAATGCCAATACGAACAGCGACATCCTGATCGAGTACAGCGAGTTCGGCCACAATGGCGGCGGCACAGGCCAGACGCACAACCTGTACATCGGCCACGTGAAAAGCCTGACGTTCCGCTACAGCTACTCACACGACGCCAACGTCGGCCACAACCTCAAGTCGCGCGCCGATACGAACATGATCGCGTACAGCCGCTTCTCGAGCACGCCGCCGGGCCAGGTCGGCAGCACGGCCAGCGGCCAGCCGTCGTACGAGATCGACCTGCCGAACGCCGGTACGTCCTACATCATCGGCAACGTCATCGAACAGCCGGCCGCCAACCAGAACTCGACCATCGTCGCGTACGGCGAAGAAGGCGCGACCAACATCGGCAGCGACCTGTACGTCATCAACAATACGTTCCTGAACGATTTCGGCGACGGCACGTTCGTGTTCGTCAGCGGCAAGGTGCCGACCCCGGCGCTGATTCAGAACAATATTTTCGGTGGCATCGGTACCCTTACCACGCAGGCCAGCGCCATCCAGAAGAACAACTACCGTTCCGTTGCGCCGGGCTTCGTCGACCGTGCCAACTGGGACCTGCATCCGACCGCCAGCGCGCTCGTGATCAATGCCGCCACGGACCCGGGCAAATCCGCCAAGGGCGTGTCGCTGCTGACGGTCGCACAATATAAAGCCACCGCTTCCGGCGAAGGACGTCCGGTGGCCGGCCAGCTCGACATCGGTGCCTATGAAGCGACGGGCGACGTGGCGAACGCGGCGGCCGTCACCTGGACGGCCTGCGCCAACGAAGGCGCCGCCTGCACGTTCAGCGGCACCCGTGAAGTCCGCTTCGGCGCCAACGGTATCTATACGTCGAAAGTGATCTCCGGTTCGACGCCGTGCACGTCCGCCGTGTTCGGCGATCCGATCCACGGCGTCGCCAAGACCTGCAGCTACTCGAGCGCGACCAGCGTCGCGATCGCGGTCCCGGCGGCGAGCACGTCGTCGTGGATCGCCTGCGCCGGCGAAGGCGCCACCTGCGCGTTCAGCGGCACCCGCGAAGTCCGCTACGGCACCGACACGTCGTTCGTGACCAAGACCTATACCGGTCCCGTCGTCTGCTCGAACACCGCGTTCGGCGATCCGGCACACGGCCAGCTCAAGACCTGCAGCTACTCCAGCAACACGGTCGCGACCTCGGGTACGACCGGCACCACGACGACGGTCTCGACCGACGCCGGCTGGACGACGTGTGCGGCTGAAGGCGGTGTCTGCTCGTTCTCGGGCACGCATCAGGTCCGCTACGGCGCCAACGGCTTCTACGCGACCAAGACGGTCACCGGCTCGATCGCCTGCACGAATACGGCGTTCGGTGGCGACCCGGCGTACCGCGTCGTCAAGTCGTGCAGCTACTCGACCAACTGACGACCACGCAATCGTCCGGGTCTCCCCCATCGAAAACGCGGCCTTGTGCCGCGTTTTTTTTATTTGTGGCCGGCGCTGTGCCGCGCCCGCACGCCGGCCTGGCCGGGCGCGCCACAGGCAAAATATGCGGAGCAATCGAAGTTAATTGCCCGTAATTACCCTGAAAACAACGTTTTCTCTGAAAATAGTTTCCATGCCTGAACTTTTTCGGTAAATTCCTCGTAGGTGTTGGATGCTGGCACAAATCTTTTCCAAAAAAAATGCAGCGTGAACGCAACATCGACTTGATTTCGAAAAAATTTTTTGAAGTCATTCCGACAACCGTCGCGGCGCCGGTATTTACCAGACAGATATGTATGTTGTTACTCTGGCTCTGTCGACAAATTTTCCACCGGAAATTACATTCCATAGGGAAAGTCGGTATCTGGACCGTGTTTTCTTGCATCCGTTGCTAGAAACAGTGACCAGAAAATGTTCTTTAGCTCTACTAAATAAGGCTAAAAGGAACATTAATTACCCTTTTTTCAGGGTTATCGTTTAGCTATTTTCGGTTACACTTCGTTACAAACCGTCGATCTCAAACCTCGTATTCTGCAACTTTCCAGCAGGAACAACTGCTGACAGGCAATCGCTTACGAGGACATCGACATGCAACAACCGCGTCACATCGCATCGCGCAACACCCAATTTTCCGCATCGCGCCTGACTGCTGCCGTTCTGCTGGCATTCGCAGGCGTGACCGCGGCCTCCGCAGCCACGCTGTCGGTGGGTCCGGGCAAAACCTACGCCAAACCGTGCGCCGCGTTCGCTGTCGCCAAAGACGGCGACGTTGTCGAAATCACCGGTAACACCACGTATAGCGGCGACGTGTGCACCATCGTGCGCAGCAATCTGACGATCCGCGGCGTCAACGGCCGTGCGAAAATCGATGCGGCCGGCAAGAACGCCGGCGGCAAGGGTACCTGGGTCGTCGACGGCAACAACATCGTCGTCGATAACGTCGAGATGTACGGTGCCAAAGTGCCCGACGCGAACGGCGCCGCCTTGCGCCTCGAAGGTACCAATTTCACGCTGCGTAATTCGTTCCTGCACGATAACCAGAACGGTATCCTGGCCAACGCCAACACCAACAGCGACATCCTGGTCGAGTACAGCGAATTCGGCCACAACGGCGGTGGCGACGGCCAAACGCACAACCTGTACATCGGTCACGTGAAGAGCCTGACCTTCCGCTACAGCTTCTCGCACGACGCCAACGTCGGCCACAACCTGAAATCGCGCGCCAATACGAACATGATCGCGTACAGCCGCTTTTCGAGCCTGAACGCGGGCGAAACGGGCAGCACCGCCGCCGGCAAGCCGTCGTTCGAGATCGACCTGCCGAACGCCGGTACGTCCTACATCATCGGCAACGTCATCCAGCAGCCGGCATCGAACTCGAATTCGACCATGCTGGCCTACGGCGAAGAAGGCGCGACCAACATCGGCAGCGACCTGTACGTCGTCAACAATACGTTCCTGAACGACATGGGCAGCGGCGGTACGTTCCTGTTCGTCAGCGGCAAGGTCCCGACCGCGGCCCTGGCCCAGAACAACATCTTTGCCGGCGTCGGCACGTTCAGCACCCAGGCGACGACGATCGACAAGACCAACTACCGTTCGGCGTCGCCGAGCTTCGCGAACCGCGCCGCTTACGATCTGCATCCGACCGGCAGCGCGCTGGTGATCGATGCCGGTTCCGCGCCGGGCGTATCCGCCACCGGCGTATCGCTGACGCCGGTCGCGCAATACAAGGCCGTCGCCAACGGTGAAGCACGTCCGGTGGTGAGCCGGATCGACATCGGCGCGTACGAAGCGACCACCTCGGCCACGACCGACACCGCGACGACCTGGACGGCCTGCGCGACCGAAGGCGGCACCTGCACGTTCAGCGGCACCCGCGAAGTCCGCTTCGGCGCCAACGGTGTCTACACGTCGAAAACGATCTCGGCATCGACCCCGTGCACGACCGCCGTGTTCGGCGATCCGATCCACGGCGTCGTCAAGAGCTGCAGCTACGCCAGCACGACCGCGACGACCGTGGCCCCGGTTGCGGCCACGCCGACCTTCACGGCATGCGCCACCGAAGGGGGCACCTGCTCGTTCAGCGGCAAGCGTGAAGTCCGCTACGGCACCGCCACGATCTACACCTCGAAGGTCTTGACCGGCCCGGTCAAGTGCTCCAACACCGTGTTCGGCGACCCGGCGCACGGCCAGGTGAAGTCCTGCTCCTACTCGAGCGTGACGCAGTAATCGTCCCGCATGAAAAAAGGCCGCGAATCTCGCGGCCTTTTTTTCATTGGCGAATTTGTAGCGTGGGCACTCCCCTGCCCACGCGTTCAACCGGCGTTTGAATGGACGTGGTACATGTATCGTCCATTGACGCGCCGGTTGAACGCTACGCGCTTACCAGATGATCACGCGGTCCTGCGGCGCCAGATACATCTTGTCGCCCTGCTTGACCTTGAAGGCGTCGTAGAAGCCCGGCTGGTTGCGCAGCGTGCCGTTGGCGCGGAACTGGCCCGGCGAGTGCGGGTCGACCTTCACCTGGACGATCTGCTGCTGCTCGCGCATCTTCGTGCGCCACACCTGCGCCCACCCCATGTACAGGCGCTGCTCGCCGGAGAGGCCGTCGATCACCGGCGCCTTCTTGCCCTTCAACGAAATCTTGTAGGCCTTGTAGGCGATGGCGAGACCCGAGTTGTCGGCGATGTTCTCGCCCAGCGTCAGTTCGCCGTTCACGTGGTAGCCCTTGATCGGCTCGAACTGGTTGTACTGGTTGACCAGCATCTGCGTCTTGGCCTTGAAGTTCTTGTGGTCGGACTCGGTCCACCAGTCGCGCAGGTTGCCGTCGCCGTCGTACTGGGCGCCCTGGTCGTCGAAACCGTGGCTGATTTCGTGGCCGATCACGGCGCCGATGCCGCCGTAGTTGACCGCGTCATCCGCGTTGGCGTCGAAGAACGGCGGTTGCAGGATCGCGGCCGGGAACACGATCTCGTTCATCTCCGGGTTGTAGTAGGCGTTGATGGTCTGCGGCGTCATGCCCCACTCGTCGCGGTCGATCGGCTTGCCCAGCTTGTTCAGTTCGCG
Organism: Massilia luteola; assembly: GCF_034420155.1. Lineage (NCBI taxonomy): Bacteria > Pseudomonadati > Pseudomonadota > Betaproteobacteria > Burkholderiales > Oxalobacteraceae > Massilia > Massilia luteola. The sequence continues at coordinate 13,915 of NZ_JAXOFN010000007.1, read as the reverse complement.
GTTGTATTCGACGTCGTGCGAACGCATCACGTTGCCCACCAGGTCGTCACGCGACACCATCAGGGCCGAGTAATCCTTCCACTTGTTCGGGTAGCCGATCTTGGGCATGAACTTGGCCAGCTTGGCCTGCGCTTCCTTCTTGGTGGCCGGCGACATCCAATCCAGCTTGTCGATGCTCTGCTTGTACGCGGCCAGCAGGTTCTTGACCAGCGCTTCCATGCGCGCCTTGCGCGCCGGCGGGAAGTATTCGGCGACGTACAGCTTGCCCAGCGACTCGCCCTGCGAGCGCTCGATCGCGCCCACGCCACGCTTCCAGCGCGGTTCCATCTCCTTCACGCCCGACAGGGTCTTGCCGTAGAAGTCGAAGCGCTCGTCGACGAAGGCCTTGTTCAGGTAGTTCGCGTAGCCGTCCACCAGGTGCATGGTCAGATAGGCCTTCCAGGTATCCAGCGGGGTCTTGTTCGAGATCTCGGCGAAGCCCTTCAGGTAGGTCGGCTGGCTGACGATCACATACGTCGTCTTGCCGGCGATGCCGGTGGCCTGCAGGTAGCTGTTCCAGTCGTAGTCCGGGGCCACCTTGGCCATGTCGGCCAGCGCCACCTTGTTGTAGGCCTTGATCGGGTCGCGCAGTTCGACCTTGGTCCACTGCGCCTTGGCCAGTTCCGTCTCGAAGTCGACGATCGCCTTCGCGCTGGCGGCGGCGTTCTTGTCGCCGGCCATGGCCAGGACCTTCTCGACGTGGGTCAGGTACTTGGCCTTGGCATCGGCCAGCTTGGCATCGTCAGGCTTCAGGTAGTAGTCGCGGTCGGGCATGCCCAGGCCGCTCTGGGAGATGTCGGCGACGTACTTCGTCGAATCCTTGTTGTCCTGATGGATGCCGAAATCGTAGGGCACGTTCACGCCGATCTTGCCCAGGTGCGCCAGCAGCGCGGGCAGCTCGGACTTGTCCTTCAGCGCGGCGATTTTCGCCAGCTCGCCGTTCAGTGGGGTGATGCCCAGCTGCTCCAGCTTCGCTTCGTCCATGAAGCTGGCGTAGTAGTCGCCGATGCGCTGGGCGTCGGTGCCCTTGGCCGGGTTGCCCGCGGCGGATTTCTCGATGATGCCGCGCAGCTGCGGCAGCGTGTCGTCGCGCAGCTTGGCGAACGAGCCCCAGCTCGACTTGTCGGCCGGGATCTCGACCGTCTTCATCCACTTGCCGTTCAGGTAATCGTAGAAATCGTCCTGCGGGCGCACCGCCGGATCGATGTACTCGGTGGCGACGCCTGCGGTCAAGGTCTGGCCCTTCTTGACGGCCGTGTTCTTCGCAGCGGCGCCTTCCGCCGCATGGCCGGCGTTGGCAAACAGCGCCAGGGTCAGGGCGCTCAACAAATAGTGCTTCTTCATCTCTTCATCTCCCTCGGGTTGTTATGGGTGGGATGGTGGGTCGGCGGGGATACCGCCGTCCCGGATTATCGCTGATGGCGATGCTTTTGTTACTGAATCGTTACCAGATCGTGACGCGCTGCTCCGGCGGCAGGTACATCTTGTCGCCTTCCTTCACGCCGAACGCCTCGTAGAACGCGGCCTGGTTGCGCAGCGTGCCGTTCGCGCGGAACCGCGCCGGCGAATGCGGATCGGTCTTGACCTGCACGATCTGCTGGGCCTCGCGCATCTTCGAGCGCCAGACCTGGCCGAAGCCCATGAAGAAGCGCTGGTCGCCGGTGAGGCCGTCGATGACGGGCGCCGGCTGGCCGTGCAGCGAGATCCGGTAGGCTTTATAGGCGATCGTCAGGCCGGCGTTGTCGCCGATGTTTTCGCCCAGCGTGAGGGCGCCGTTGACGTGGTAGCCCGGGATCGGCTCGAACGCGTCGTACTGCTTGACCAGCATGTCGGTCCTGGCCTTGAAGCGCGCCCTGTCCTCGGCCGTCCACCAGTCGCGCAGGTTGCCGTCGCCGTCGGACTGGCTGCCCTTGTCGTCGAAACCGTGGCCGATTTCGTGGCCGATCACGGCGCCGATCGCACCATAGTTCGCGGCGTCGTCCGCCTTCGCGTCGAAGAACGGCGGCTGCAGGATCGCGGCCGGGAACACGATCTCGTTCATGCGCGAGTTGTAGTAGGCGTTCACCGTCTGCGGCGTCATGCCCCACTCTTCGCGGTCGATCGGCTTGCCCAGCTTGTCGATGTTGCGGTTGTAGGCGAAGACCGCGGCGCGTTCGACGTTGCCGACCAGGTCGTCATGCTTGACCGCCAGGCGCGCATAGTCGCGCCACTTGTTCGGGTAGCCGATCTTGGGCGTGAACTTCGCCAGCTTGGCCTGCGCTTCCTGCTTCGTCTCCGGCCCCATCCAGTCGAGATGGTCGATCGATTCGCGGTAGGCGGCCAGCACGTTCTTGACCAGTTCCTCCATGCGCGCCTTGCGCTCCGGCGGGAAGTACCTGGCCACGTATTCGCGGCCCAGCGCTTCTCCGATCGCGCCTTCGACGACGGACACGCCGATCTTCCAGCGCGGACGGTTGACGTCCACGCCCGTCAGCGTCCTGCCGTAGAAATCGAAGTCCTCGTCGACGAACGCCTTCGACAGGTAAGGCGCGTATTCGCGCAGCAGCTGCCATTGGAAGTAGGCCTTGACGGTCTCGAGGTCCGTGTCCGCGAGGAGCTGGTCCAGGGCTTGCAGATAGCCCGGCTGGCCGACGATCACGTAATCGACCTTGTTGCCCACGCCGGCGGCGCCCAGCGCCGTCTTCCAGTCGTAGCCCGGCGTCAACGCGGTGAGCTGGGCCACGTCCATCCTGTTGTAGTTCTTGTTCGGGTCGCGCAGTTCGACCTTCGTCCACTGCGCCTTCGCCAGTCCGGTCTCGAACGCGACGATGGCCCGGGCCTTCGCTTCCGCGTCCTTGTCGCCGGCCAGCTGCAGGATCTTCGCGACGTGCGCTTGATACTTCGCCTTGGTGGCGGCCAGTTTGACGTCGTCGGCCTTCAGGTAGTAGTCGCGGTCCGGCATGCCGAGGCCGCCCTGGCGGATGTAGACGGCGTATCGGGTGGACGCTTTCGCGTCCTGCGACACGCCGATGCCGTACGGGGTCGCGACGCCGATCTTCGACAAGTGCGCGATCAGGCCCGGCACGCCCTTCTTGTCCTTCAGCGTGCGGATACGGGCGAGCTCGCCCGTCAGCGGCTTGTAGCCCAGCGTCTCCAGCTTCTTCTCGTCCATGAAGCTCGCGTACAGGTCGGCGATCTTCTGCGCGTCGGTGCCGGCCTTCTTGTGCGGATCCTTCTGGTCGGCTTCGATGATGCCGAGGAGCTGCGGTTGCGTGTCCTCGCGCAGCTTCATGAAGGCGCCCCAGCTCGCACGATCCGCGGGGATGTCGGTCGTCTTGAGCCACTTGCCGTTCAGGTAAGCGAAGAAATCGTCCTGCACGCGCACGCTCGGGTCGATGTATTGCGTGTCGATGCCGGAACGGTCCGTCGACGCGGCGCCCGCGGATGCGCAGGCGGCCAGCATGGACAGGGTCAGGGTACTCAACAGGTATCGTTTCACGGAATTCCTTGGTCAGGCGGGAACAGAGCGGCTTGTGGCCATCGGCGAATGTAACACAGCCGGGTTTGCCAAATCCGGGCCGGTTGGGCATCCGCTACATCTTCATGTCGCAGCGCGTGAAGGAGTCGGTGACTGGGGGAGGATTCTGGCCGGATCCGGCCGATGCGTGTCCCGCCGTGCCGGGCGAGGCCAGGCAGGCGGTCGGGATCGGTATGCTCATGGCTATCGTTGTGATCGGTTTCGGCGGCAGTGGTTGCTGCATTGCTGCCTAGATAAAACCAATTCTAGCGGGGAAGGATAGCCAAAATACAGATCGCTGAGGATTTTTACTTAACGATACATGGTATGCATGTCAGCCGCCGAAATTGATCGACGCGCCACCAGGACTGCCCATGCCGCCCATGCCGCCGCCACCCATGCCACCCTCCATGCCGCCGCGGCCACGGCCGTGGCCGCCCATACCGCCCGGACGTCCGCCGCTGCCCCGTTCGCCGCCGCGCTCCCCGCCCGGATGGCCGTCCGGCACGACGCGCATCAATTGTTCGCCGACGAAGGTCACCACTTGTGCGCGCTGCTTGTCGTCGAGCGCGTCGTTCACTTCCAGCCAGGCTTCGCGCAATTGCTTGTCCTCGGCAGTCGTCGCCGTCGCTTCCGCGTCGACGGCCCGGTTCAGGTCGCGCAATTCGACGTCCGGCCTCGCCAGCAGCGTCCTGGCCTGCTCCTGCAGCGCCTCGCGGCGGCGCTGGCGCTCGCGCAGGATGGAACGTGAACGGCCTTCCATCTGATTCCACAACGTCTGCTGGTTCGGCGTCAGGTTCAGGGATTTCTTGACGTCGGTGGACATGAACAGCAAGTCGTCGACGCGCATGTCCATCAGGGGCACGGCGAACGAAGGGGCGGCGCTGCCGATGGCAAGCGCAAACAGACAGGCGCGGGCAAACCGAGGCGTAATCATCGAGGCACTCCAGGCATAAAAAAGCCCACGGTGGGGACCGTGGGCGAAGACCACTTCAAGAGTGGAGAGAGAGAAAAACTGATAAGGACTATATGCCCCTCTCCCCACCCTGTCCGGGCACTTTACAAATACTTACCTGCTGTTTGGCGCGGGATACAAGGATTTACAGGAACCTTCAATTCGTATGTACGCACCCGGACCACGCCAATAAAAAAGGCTGCCGCAGCAGCCTTTCCAGGATCGATACCGTTCGAGGATCAGGTATTGAGCTGTTCCGCGTCGCCCAGCTTGTCCTTGTACGAATCGAAGATCTTGACGAGCGCGTCGCGCATCGTGACTTGCGGCTTCCAGCCCAGTTCGGAGACCGTGTTTTCGATCTTCGGCACGCGGTTCTGCACGTCCTGGTAGCCGACGCCGTAGTACGCACCCGAGCTCGTCTCGACCAGTTTCACCTGCTTGGCCGTGTCGCGGTATTCCGGATACTCGGCGGCCAGGTCCAGCATCATGCCGGCCAGTTCGCGGATCGAGTAGTTATTGGTCGGGTTGCCGACGTTGAAGATCTTGCCCGTCGCACGACCGTCCTTGTTCTCGATGATGCGCATCAGCGCGTCGATGCCGTCGTCGACATAGGTGAACGAACGCTTCTGCTGGCCGCCGTCGACCAGCTGGATCGGTTCGCCGCGCACGATGTGGCCCAGGAACTGGGTCAGCACGCGCGAAGAGCCTTCCTTCGGCGTGTGGATCGAATCCAGGCCGGCGCCGATCCAGTTGAACGGACGGAACAGCGTGAAATTCAGGCCTTCCATGCCGTAGCCCCAGATCACGCGGTCCATCAGCTGCTTGGCGCAGGCGTAGATCCAGCGCGGCTTGTTGATCGGGCCGTAGACCAGTTCCGAGTTCTCCGGATCGAATTCCGAGTCCGGGCTCATGCCGTAGACTTCCGACGTCGACGGGAAGATCAGGTGCTTTTTATATTTTGCGGCCGAGCGGACGATCGGCAGGTTCGCCTCGAAGTCCAGTTCGAAGACGCGCAGCGGCTCCTTCACATAGGTCGACGGCGTCGCGATCGCCACCAGGGGCAGGATCACGTCGCACTTCTTGACGTGGTACTCGACCCATTCCTTGTTGATGGTGATGTCGCCTTCGAAAAAGTGCATGCGCGGATTGCCGAGCAGATCGGTGATCCGCTCGGAATTCATATCCATGCCATACACTTCCCAATCGGTCGTCTCCAGGATGCGCTTGGAGAGATGGTGGCCGATAAAACCGTTGACGCCGAGGATGAGGACTTTTTTCATTTCAGATAGGAAACATTTTCACGTATCGCCCGATTATACCACCGCGCAAATTCACGCAAGCCCGCCTCCAATGACGTCGTGGGTTTGTAACCGACCCACGCCTGCAGCTTGCTGGTATCGGCGTGCGTCGCCGGCACGTCGCCCGGCTGCATCGGCTGGAAATCCAGCGTCGCCTTGACGTCGAGCGCCTCTTCCAGCGTGCGAATGAAATCCAGCACCTGCACCGGCGTCTGGTTGCCGATGTTGAAGATGGCGTGCGGCGGTTTGCCTGCCGGCGTGGTCGGCTTGAACAGCAACCGTACGACGCCTTCGACGATGTCGTCGATATAGGTGAAGTCGCGGTACAGCTTGCCTTCGGCGAAGACGGGAATCGCCTCGCCCGCCAGCATCTTGCGCGCGAAGCTGAAATACGCCATGTCCGGGCGGCCCCACGGACCGTACACCGTGAAGAAGCGCAGGCCGGTGGTCGGAATACCGTACAGGTGGCTGTACGAATGGGCCATCAGCTCGTTCGATTTCTTCGTCGCGGCGTACAGCGACACCGGCGCGTCGGTCACGTCGTCCTCGCTGAACGGCGTCTTGGCGTTGGCGCCGTAGACGCTGCTGCTGCTGGCGTACAGCAGGTGCTCCACCTTGTGGTTGCGGCAGGCTTCCAGCATGTGGCCGAAGGCGACGAGGTTCGCCTGGACGTAGGCGGCCGGGTTCTTCAGCGAATAGCGCACGCCGGCCTGGGCGGCCAGGTGCACGACGAGCGCCGGTTTGACGCGCTCGAACAGCGCGGCCACCTGGTCGCCATCGCTCAGCTCGACGGTCTCGCACGGCACGCCGGCCGGTTTCAACAGGGCCTCGACGCGATGATGCTTCAGCGCCGGATCGTAGTAATCATTGAAATTGTCGCAGCCGACCACGGTATGACCCATGGCGGTCAGGCGCACCGCCACCGCGCTGCCGATGAAGCCGGCGGCGCCGGTGACGAGGATCGTGCCTTTGTTACTGACCGCTGCCGTCATTGCTCGACTTTCCCGGAACGGCGACCGATGCCTTCGTAGACGAGGCCGGCGGCGCCGAAGGCTTCCGGATCATAGATGTTGCGGCCGTCGAACACGGCCTTCATTTTCAGGTTCTCGGCCAGGAACGGCAGGTCCGGCGCGCGGAATTCCTTCCATTCCGTGACCAGCACGAGCACGTCCGCGCCTTCGACGGCCTGGCGGGCCGACGGGACGATGCGCAGGCGGGCATTGCACACGCTCTCGCCATGCTCGGCCAGCAGCACGCGTCCGGCTTCCTCGCTGGCGACCGGATCGTAGGCGATCACGTTGGCGCCGGCGTCGAACAGCGACTTGATCAGGATGCGGCTCGGCGCCTCGCGCATGTCGTCCGTGTTCGGCTTGAACGACAGGCCCCACAGGGCGATCGTCTTGCCGTTCAAGCCTTGTTCGCCGCCGAAGAAACGCGCCAGCTTCGTGAACAGCACGTTTTTCTGGGCGTCGTTGACCTTCTCGGTCGCGGTCAGCATGTGCAGCGGCTGCGCGTGGTCGGATGCCGTCTTGATCAGCGCCTTGACGTCTTTCGGGAAGCAGGAACCGCCATAGCCCATGCCCGCGTACAGGAAATCCGGACCGATGCGCGGGTCCATGCCGATGCCCAGGCGCACGGCTTCGATGTCGGCGCCCAGCAGTTCGGACAGGTTCGCCAGCTCGTTCATGAAGCTGATGCGGGTGGCCAGCATCGCGTTCGCGGCATACTTGGTCAGCTCGGCGCTGCGGATGTCCATCTCGACGAATTTCTCGTGGTTGCGGCTGAACGGTGCGTACAGCTGGCGCATCTGCTTGCCCGCGTCGGCATCGTCGAAGCCGACCACGATGCGGTCCGGCTTCATGAAGTCGTCGATCGCGGCGCCTTCCTTCAGGAATTCGGGGTTGCTGACGACGTGGAACGCGACGTTCACGCCGCGCTTCTCGAGTTCGCCGGCAATGGCGCGCTTGACCTTTTCCGCGGTACCGACGGGCACGGTCGACTTGTCGACGATCACGGCCGGCTTCGTCAGGCGTTCGCCGATACTGCGCGCGGCCGACAGGATGTGGGTCAGGTCTGCGCTGCCGTCCTCGTCCGGCGGCGTGCCGACGGCCAGGAAGATGATGTCGGCGTGGCTGACGGCGTCGTCGTAGTTCGACGAGAACAGCAGGCGGCCGGCGGCGGCGTTGCGCTGGACGAGGTTGTCCAGGCCGGGTTCGTGGATCGGGATGATCCCGTCCTTCAACATCGTGATCTTGCGCGTATCGACGTCCAGGCACAGCACGGTGTTGCCGACGTCGGCGAAGCATGCGCCAGACACCAGTCCGACGTAACCAGTCCCGATAACTGAAATTTTCATAATCTCTACAGATTGAGGTGTTGGACCATGGGACGCCCGCGCTGCATGCCGGTTCGCCTCATGAGGGAGTGGGCCGGAGGACTTGCCGCCGGGCTAAAAACTAGACGAATTTATCATAGATTTCTGACGAGCACGCTACGCGAGTTACATTTTTGCCATTAAACTATGGCATGTTCCGCTAGAAAATACAGGTAATTGCAATCTATTACATAATAGATGCTACGCTCTGCCCTTCCGCTCCGCGAAGATCGTCGATGAAGCTCCTTACATTCAGTTCCCTGTTCCCGAATACGGTCAAACCCAGCCACGGCATCTTTGTCGAGACCCGCTTGCGCTACCTGCTCGCCAGCGGCCAGGTCGAATCGAAGGTCGTCGCGCCGGTGCCCTGGTTCCCGTCGCAGAATCCGCGCTTCGGCGACTACGCGGCCTTTTCCAAGGTGCCGGCGACGGAAACCCGCTACGGCATCGACGTCACGCACCCCCGCTACCTCGTCATTCCCAAGGTCGGGATGACGGCGGCGCCGTGGCTGATGGCCCAGGCCTGCAAGAAAGAGATCGGACGCATCATCGACGAGGGCTATGACTTCGACGTCATCGATGCGCACTACTTTTATCCGGACGGCGTCGCCGCAGTGATGCTGGGCAAGTATTTCAATAAGCCCGTCGTGATCACGGCCCGCGGTACCGACATTAACCTGATTCCGCAGTACGCGCTGCCCAGAAAGCAACTCATGTGGGCGGCAAACAACGCCACCGGCATGATCACGGTGTGCAACGCGCTGCGCGACGAAATGATCGGCCTCGGCATTTCCGGCGAGCGCATCGTCGCCCTGCGCAACGGCGTCGACCTGCAGCGATTCGTGCCCATGGACCGGGCCGCGGCGCGCACCCAGCTGGGGATGGACGGCTTTACCGTCATCTCCGTCGGCGTGCTCGACCCGCGCAAGGCGCACGACCTCACGATCGGCGCGCTGCCGATGTTGCCGGACGTAAAACTGCTGATCGCCGGCATCGGGCCGGAGCGCAAGAAGCTGGAAGCGCTCGCCGCCAGCCTGGGCGTCACCGACCGCGTGAAATTCCTCGGCGCGGTCCCCCAGACCGAGCTCAAGCATTATTACAACGCGGCCGACGCGATGGTCCTCGCCTCCAGCCGCGAAGGCTGGGCCAACGTGTTACTCGAATCGATGGCCTGCGGCACGCCGGTCGTCGCAAGCAACGTCTGGGGCACGCCGGAAGTGGTGGCCGCGCCGGAAGCGGGCGTGCTGATGAAGGAACGCACGGCCAAGGGCATCGCCGACGCGCTGACGGCACTGCGCCGCGATTACCCGGACCACGCCGCCACCCGCCGCTATGCCGAGGGTTTCAGCTGGGACGACACGACCAACGGCCAGTTGACGTTGTTTTCGCGCATCATCAATAGCCGCGGCGCCTTGCCGGCCGGCCAGCGCGCCGTCGCCTGACGGTCTTCCTGCGCACCTGGGCACCACGCCCGGGCCGCGGGACGGTTATACTGGTCCGCAGTTCCCTTCTCGCTCCATCCACATGCGCTCCAGCTTCAAGAACGTCGCCCTGGTCACCCTCGGCGTGGTCCTCGGGATCGGCGTCACGATGCAATACTCGGCCCTGGCGAACAAGCCGGTCGCCGGCATGCCCATCGAGGGCCTGCACCAGCTGGCCCATGCCTACAACACGATCAAGGCCGACTATGTCGAGCCGGTCGAGGACCGCAAGCTGCTCACGCAAGCCATTTCCGGCATGGTCGGCGCGCTCGACCCGCACTCGGCCTACCTGGACCGCAAGGCCTACCGCGAACTGCGCGAAGGGACCGAAGGCAAATTCGTCGGCCTCGGCATCGAGATCAACCAGAGCGAGGAAGGCTATGTGCGCATCGTCACCCCGATCGAGGACGCGCCGGCCGCCCGCGCCGGCATCCGGGCCGGCGATCTGATCACGCACGTCGACGGCGCGGCGGTCAAGGACATGGACCTGGACGAGGCCATCAAGCGCATGCGCGGCGAGCCGCACACGAAGGTCGTGCTGACGGTGCTGCGCAAGGACGCGCCGGCGCCGCTGTCGTTCACGATCGTGCGCGACGAGATCGTGCAGAAGAGCGTCAAGGGCAAGATCGTCGCGCCCGGCTACGCCTGGGTGCGCATCTCGCAGTTTCAGGAACCGACCGTCGACGACCTCGCCACCAAACTGGCCGCGCTGGCGCAGCAAGAACCGAACCTGAAAGGGGTCGTGCTCGACCTGCGCAACGACCCGGGCGGCCTGCTGCAGGGTGCGATCGGCGTGGCGGCCGCCTTCCTGCCGAAGAATGCCGAGATCGTCTCGACGAACGGCCAGCTGGAAGATTCGAAGGCGCGGTTCTACGGCAGCCCCGAGTACTACCTGCTCAGCCGCGGCAACGATCCGCTCGACAAGGTGCCGGACCTGTATAAAACCATTCCGATGGTCGTGCTGGTGAACACGGGGTCCGCCTCGGCGTCGGAAATCGTCGCCGGCGCCCTGCAGGACCATAAACGCGCCGCCATCGTCGGCAGCCAGACGTTCGGCAAGGGCTCGGTGCAGACGATCCGCCCGCTGGCCGGCGACACCGCGGTGAAACTCACGACGGCGCGCTATTACACGCCCAGCGGCCGCTCGATCCAGGCGCGCGGCATCGTGCCCGACATCCCCGTCGACGAGAACGCCGACGGCGACGGCCTGAACGCCCTGCGCATGCGCGAGGCCGACCTGCAGCACCACCTCAAGAACGACACCAGCCACGCGCCCGAGGATGCGACGAACCACGACGACATCGAAGAGCAGATGCGCATCCTGGCTGCCGAGCGCACCCGCAAGCCGCTCGAATTCGGCAGCGCCGACGATTTCCAGCTGACCCAGGCGCTGCATCACCTGCAGGGCTTGCCGGTGCAGTTGTCCAAGCGCGCATCGCCGCCCGCCTCGCTCGCACAACAAGCCCACTGATTTCCCACAACGCCTGTACTGACGGGCTTCCTGTCGAGTGGGCCCTCGGTTCCCACCGTCAGTACGATTGTGTAGAATCGCCTGATTCCCGGGGTGTTGCCTCCCGTTATTGTCTATGAAAGTCTGTCAATCATGAAACCTGTCGTCATCAGCGGCACCGGCCTGTTCACGCCACCGAATTCGATCTCCAACGATGAGCTGGTGACGGCCTTCAATGCCTACGTCGAGCTGTTCAACGCCGAGCACGCCGATAAGATCGCGGCCGGCGACGTGACCGCGCTGGAGCCGTCCAGCAGTGCCTTCATCGAAAAGGCGTCGGGCATCAAGTCGCGCTATGTGATGGACAAGGCCGGCATCCTCGATCCGATCCACATGACGCCGCGCATCAAGGAGCGTGCCGACGAGGAACTGTCGCTGCAGGCCGAGATCTGCATCGCCGCCGCGCGCCAGGCCCTCGCGCGCGCGGGCCGCACGCCGGCCGATATCGACATGGTCCTGGTCGCGGCCAGCAATATGCAGCGCGCCTACCCGGCGATGGCAGTCGAGGTGCAGGACGCGCTCGGCATCGACGGTTATGGCTTCGACATGAACGTGGCCTGCTCGTCCGCCACCTTCGCGATCCAGACCGCGGCGGCGGCCGTCCAGACGGGCCAGGCGCGCGCGGTGCTCGTGCTGGATCCGGAAATCACGAGCGCCCACCTGAACTTCCGCGACCGCGACAGCCATTTCATCTTCGGCGACGCGTGCACGGCCATGGTCATCGAGGCGGCGGAGACGGCCACGAGCGCGCACCAGTTCGAAATCCTCGACTCGAAACTCAAGACGAAGTTCTCGAACAATATCCGCAACAACTTCGGCTTCATGAACCGCTTTGACGAGGACGGCGTCGGCCAGGCCGACAAACTGTTCCGCCAGCAGGGCCGCAAGGTGTTCAAGGAAGTGTGCCCGATGGCGGCCGCGATGATCCGCACGACCGTCGAAGGCGCGGGCCTGCACATCGAGGACATCGCGCGCTTCTGGCTGCACCAGGCGAACCTGAGCATGAATCAGCTGATCACGCGCACCTTGCTGGGCCGCGACGCCACGCCCGAAGAGGCGCCGGTCATCCTCGACACGTACGCGAACACGTCGTCGGCCGGCTCGATCATCGCTTTCCACGCGTACCAGGACGACCTGACCAGCGGCAGCCATGGCGTCATCTGCTCGTTCGGCGCCGGCTATTCGATCGGCTGCGTCGTCGTGCGCAAATTGTAGGGTGGGCGGCCTCCGCCCACGCGTTGCGTCAGCACGGCGCGAACATCACGCCAACGCGGCGCAAACGTCACGCGTGGGCACGGCGTGCCCACCCTGTAAAGGCAAAGTTAAAATGTCCGCTTTGAGCAAAGTTGAAATGTCCGTCATGTGACATTTCAAATGCGCTTCTGAGCGGACGTTTTCCTTGCCGTCATCACCCCCTGCACGACGGCGGCGGCAACTCGATCTTCGCGGTAGTTGCGATTGCGTTTCTTCTTGTCGAGAGTTGCGTGCAGCGTTTTGCTATCCACGTCGACATCCTTCGCCCGCAGCGGTTGCTCCATACGGATATAGGCGAGCACGTTGCCGTTAGCGCGCATTTCAACTCGACCATCAGCATAGGTATGGATGTTGATGGACTGACCGATCAGCTTGCGAAGCTCAGGCTTATCGTCAAACCGATACGGTACGCCGCCGTGATGCAAGGTGAGTTTGGCGCTGAGTTTTCGGCTGTCGCAAATGGCCAGGATCAGATCCAGGTTGTAAGTTGAGTTAAGGGCGACATGCAGGTCAAGCGGATTGCCCGGCTCGACTGAAAAGCGTGCGTTGTAGTTCTGGATGAAATCACCGCACCAGGCGTTTGCGGTCTCGATGTCGTTGATGCCGTCCAGTCGCAAGGTTTTAACCAGACGGTCTTGCAACGTACGGTTAGCCCGCTCCACGCGGCCCTTCGCTTGAGGAGAGTTGGCACAGATTAGCTCGATGCCAAGTTCATCGAGCGCACGCTGGAACTGGGTCTTCGTCTGGTTCGTTGCTGATGGTGAGCGAAAGACCGCTGCACGGTCGGCATAGAACGCTTGCGGTCTGCCGTGCTGCTCGATGTATCGTCGAGTCGCCTCAAAATAGCTGGCCGTCGTTTCTGTCTCGGCAAAGTGCAGATGCTGAATCCTGCCCGTCGCATCGTCGATATACACTAGCAAGGTGCAAGCGTCGCCACGTTTCTCGAACCAGTGATGACGACTGCCGTCTATCTGGACCAACTCTCCGATGCACCGACGTCGTTCTCGCGGCTGATAAAGACGGCTCTTGTGGGCAGATTTCGTGACCCATAGCCCGGCCTTGATCATCAAGTTGCGCAGGGTTTCCTTCGACAGTTTCAAGCCATGCCGCTCGCGTAGTTGCTCGCAAGCCAGCGTCGGCCCAAAGTCGGCATAGTGATCACGTAGCAGTCCCAGCGCCTTCTGCGCCACCTCAGGCGCAAGCCGATTGTTGCTCGGCTTGCCCCGCTGCCTGGATATCATCCCGCTCTGGCCTTCTTGTTCAAAGCGTTTTTGAAGACGGCGTATTTGACGCGTCGTTATCCCCAGCCGCCTGGCCGCAATGACCGCCGTGATCTCGCCCTTGATACTGGCGCCGATGACCCCGGCGCGTTCCAACTCCTCCATCGTAATGCTCCCGATTTTTCCCACGCTCGACTCCAAACCGTTCGGAATCGACAGCATGAGCTATCTAGCAAAAGCGGACATTTCAACTTTGCTAAATGCGGACATTACAACTTTGCCCTAACA
>NZ_JAXOFN010000006.1:0-243055 GCF_034420155.1 Massilia luteola | reverse complement strand
CTAGGGCGTGTCTGACTGATCTCAGAGGAGCCATAAAATAATTGTCGCGACAAGCACGGCCGTAGAGAAGTTATGGCCGCGTTTGTCGTATCGCGTTGCGACGGCGCGGAAGTCTTTTAATCGGTTGATCGCGCGTTCGACGACGTTGCGGCCCTTGTACGCTTCGGCGTCGAATCGTGGAGGCGAGCCACCGCGACGCCCTTTGCGCAGCCGGCTGTTCTGCGCATCAAGTCGTTCGGGGCACACGCAGCGGATGCCCCGTTGTTGGATCTGTCGCCGATAATGCCGGGCACCGTAAGCGCGGTCGACACGCAAGCATGTCGGGCGTTTGCGTGGCCGGCCTCGCCCTGGTCGGGGTACTGAAATGGCGTCAAGAACAGGGCCGATGTTCGCCGCGTCGCTGCATTGGCCGGCCGTGACGATGAAGGACAATGGCAGACCGTTTCCATCCACGCAAAGATGGATCTTGCTGGTGAGTCCACCACGAGAATGCCCCAGCCACTCGTCAATTACATCCCCCTTTTTTCTGCCGCAGGAAGTGTCTTTCGAGCCCCAGCGGCACTTCGCTGAGCTTTCACGTGGGTCGCATCAAGCGCAGCTCCGTCCCAGTCGATGCGGCCGGATGCATCCGCGGCCGCCTGCATGATCTTGAGTAGACGTTGCCATGTGCCGTTGCGCGACCAACGCACAAACCTGTCGTAACAGGTCTGCCAAGGACCGTAGCGGGGTGGGATGTCGCGCCAAGGCGCGCCAGTCCTCAACCGCCACACGATCCCATTAATCACGTGTCTGTGCCCGACATAAGCATGACCGTGATGTGGATTGGGCGGCAAATGTGGTTCCAGCTGCCGCCATTGCTGTTCAGTTAGGTCAGTTCGGCTCATCGCCATCTGACCAACCAAACAAAATTTCGTTCCCTCAGTCAGACAGACCCTAGCGGTCCGGTGCCGGATCAGGGCATTTCGGCCCAGCGCACGTGGATGCGGTCCAGTTCGCCGCTCGCCTTGAGCTTGTCGAGCGCGGCGCCCAGCAGCGGCGCGAGCGCGGGATCGGCCCGGCGGCTGACCCAGAAATACGTCGGCTCGTCGGCCAGGACGACCGGCAGCACGCGCACCCGGTCTTCCAGGCCGTCCTTGCGGATCAGGTAGCGCACGGTCAGGTCGTTGATGTACGCGAAGCGGCCATGGCCGGCCAGGATCTTGCGCAGGTTCACGCGGTTGTCGTCGGTCGCATCGTCGACGCGCACGCCGGCTTCGCGCAGGCGTTCCGTGAACACCGACGCCCGCTGCGACGTGACGAGGTCGCCCAGCCGGGCGAGGTCCTCGGTCGACTCGATCGTGACCGGGTCGTTCCTGCGCACCACCAGGTAGTGGCGGACCAGATAGATCGGCTTGCCCACGGGCTGTCCGATGGCGAGACGGTGCGGCGACGACACCATGCCGCAGGCGGCGTCCAGCGAGCCCGTCTCCAGCCCGGCCTCGATGCCCGACAGCGAGCGGCTGCTGCGGCGGTAGCCGACGAAGTGCAGGCGCGGTTCGATCCGTTCGATGGCGGCCATGATGTCCGGACAGATCCCGACGACATGGCCGTCCTCGTGGATCCACTTGGGTTCCAGGACTTCCTGCGACGCGACGCGGACCTCCAGCGCCCGCGCGCCGCTGCCCGCGAACGCGAGCGCCAGCAGCGCGTAGCGCACCGTTCTTGCGTATTTCCCCATTGGTTTTGTTGTTGTCGTTCGTGCCAGGCGCCGATTGTCGCACGATCCGGTCCCGTTTTCCCAACCGGACGCGGCCGCGTGTCGATTCGACAACGGCCGCGTACCCGCGCACGTTTGACCTGCATCGTCGTCGCATCCCGTCCGCACGCGAAGATACCGCTGCCAGCCCGGCGCGGCCGGCACCGACAAGGAGAATGGGATGATGGTCTTCAACGCGACCGGCCGCGAGGTTCGTCATGCATGAGTCAAACGGGCCCTTCCTGTCCGTCGTCGTGCCGCTGCGACGAGGAAGACAATGTGCTGCCGCTGGCGACCCAGGTGCAGGCGGCGCTGGCCGGGGCGCCGTGGCCGTGGCAACTGATCCTCGTCGACGACGGCAGCCGCGACCGCACCGGCGAGCGCGGCGGCACCGGTATCGGCGCGCGGAGTGAGCGCCGATCGGGCCGCGTCAGCGCACGGCCAGGAGCGAGACCTTGGCGGCCAGCACGAGCAGCACGGCGCCGACGGTCCGGTCGAGCCAGACGAGGCGCGCCCGCAGCCACGCCAGCACCGGACGTGACGAGAACAGCAGCGCCACCAGCGCGAACCACAGCAGCGATTCGGCGACGAGCAGGGTCCAGAGGAGGGCGACGTCGGCCGCCGCCAGGCCCGGCTTGAGCGCCTGCGACAGGACCGACCCGAAGTACAGCATGGCCTTGGGATTGAGGAGGTTCGTGAGGAAGCCGCTGATGAAGGTCTTGCGGCCGCCCGGCGCCGCCTGCGCGTCCGGCAGCTGGCCCTTGGAGCGCAGGCACTGGATGCCCAGCCAGGCGAGGTATAGCGCGCCGACGACGGCCAGGATGCGGGACAGGCCCGGCAGCGCCGCGAGCACGAGCGACATGCCGAGGACCGAGATCAGGACATAGATGCCGATCGCCGTCGCCACGCCGGCCGCGGCCCACAGGCCGGCGCGGCGGCCGGAGACGATGGCGGTGCGCGTCACGACGGCGAAGTCGGGCCCGGGCGAGATCAGGGCCAGTGCATGGATGCTCAGGATGAGCAGGAGGGTGTTCGGCGTCATGGCGGTCGGAGCGGCGGCGTGGTGGACGGTGCCGGACATCGTAGCACCGTCCGGACCGCGCCGCAGGCCGCCGCGTTATTCGCGTCCGAACGCCGGATTCGGCCGCGTGAGGTAGTACCACTCGTGGTTCGGCGCCGCGTTCACGTCCGGGAACAGGATGCGGCCCGCGAATTCCGCGACGACGGGCGTGCCGTCCGCGCGCACGCCGATCTGTTCGCCTTCCGCGACGGGGTCGAAGCTGGCCCACTGGCGCGTGAAGCGGTCGTCGGCGTGCAGCTTGTCGTGCACGACCACCATCTGCAGCGCTTCCATCTCGTCGAACGGCACCGGCTGCGGCTCCGGCGCGTCGATGACCTTCAGGAAGGCGAGGGTGTTCATGATGGCCGTGTAGGCGACGTCCGGCGCGCGCGGGTCGAGGTGCTGGCCGCATTCGAGGGTCAGCGCATAGCCGCCCGTGCTGCGCATGTATTCGGTCGTGCCCATGCCGTAGCGCAGCACGGTTTCCAGTTCGGCCGCATTGCCGCGCGACCGGCGCTGCACGCCGCCGCCGTATGCGGCCATCCAGCCCGTGACGAAGCGGCGCACGCCGAGGCGGCGCGCCAGCGCGCGTTCGGCGCGCATGTGGGCGAAGGGCTCGAGGGGGCCGGTGTTGTCGAGCGGGCCGACCATCACGAACGGCTCGCCGTGGGCGGCGTTGAACGAGTGCAGGTCGAGCAGGACGTCGTGCCGGGCCAGCAGCGGGCACAGCCAGTTGGCCACATGGTCTTCGAAATCGTGCGGTTCCGCTTTCGGGGACAGGTCGCGGTTCAGGTTGCGGTCGCCCGAGCGCGTGTCTTGCGCATACGCCAGCGGGTTGACGATGGGCACAAAAGTCACGCTGCCGTTGACGATGCGGAGGGTGCCGGCGTCGATCTCCGCCATGATCCGCTCGATTGCCCGGGTGCCGCACTTCTCGTTGCCGTGCGTGGCGCCCATGATGATGACGTTGGGGCCGGCGCCCTGGCCGGTGTAGTTGACGGACTTGAAGTGCAGCTGGCTGGCGGGGATCATGCGTGCGTTCCAGGAAAAAATGAATGCCGGCATTGTAGCGTGCCGGCCCCCGGCGTGGCATCATCCGTGTTTTCGTAAAAGAATGCCAACATGGACGGCGTCAATACGGGAGCGCCGCCGCGCATCCACGGCCTCGACACCTTGCGCGCCCTCGCGGTGTCGCTCGTGGTGGTGCACCACTACACGCTGTTCGTCAGCGACGCGCCCACATTCGGCTGGATCGGCACGATGGGCTGGGCGGGCGTCGACCTGTTCTTCGCGCTGTCCGGCTACCTGATCGGCAACCAGATCTTCGGCGCGCTCGGCACCGCGCGCGGGTTCGGGCTGGGACGCTTTTATGCGCGCCGCCTGCTGCGCACGCTCCCCAACTTCTGGGTCGTGCTGGCCCTGTACGCGCTATGGCCGGCCTGGCGCGGCGCCACGCCCATGCTCCCGCTGTGGCAGTACCTGACGTTCACGCAGAACATCCACCTGCAGCCGGGTACGGCGTTTTCGCATGCGTGGTCGCTGTGTATCGAGGAGCAGTTCTACATGCTGCTGCCGGCCGCCGCCATCGCCGGCGCCGCGCTCGGGCAGGGCGGCGTGCGCCTGCGCTGGGCGTGGATCGCGCTGCTGCTGGCCGTCGCGGGCGGGATGCTGGCCCGCGCGACGATCTGGCATGACGGGCAGCACGCCGCGAATCGGCTGGGCTACTACTACCAGTTCATCTATTACTCGAGCTGGTGCCGCTGCGACGAATTGCTGGCGGGCGTCGCGCTCGCGCTGCTCAGGAACCGCGCGCCCGGCCCGTGGGGGCGCATCCTCGCGCACGGCAATGCATTGCTGGCGGCGGGGTTGGGCGTCATCGGCGCAACCTGGGCGTGGTTCCTCGGCGACCATTACGGCCTCGCGCAGACCGTCGCCGGCTATCCGCTGCTGGCCCTCGGCTGTTCCCTGCTGATCCTCGCGGCGCTGGCGCCCGGGTCGCTGCTGCACCGCGTGCGCGTGCCGGGCGCGGCCAGCCTCGCGCTGTGGTCGTACGCGATCTACCTGACGCACAAATCCGTCAGCATCCTCGTCGCGGCGCGCATGGCGCAGGCGGGCTTCGGGGCCGGGGATGCGGTCACGATCGGCGCCTGCCTGCTGGCGTCGCTGGTGGCCGGATGGCTGCTGTTCGTCTGCGTCGAGACGCCGTTCATGCGGCTGCGCGCACGGTGGGACAGCGCGCTCAGCCCCGCACCCGCACCGGCGCTTCGATGACGTCGAAGGCGGCCGGCATGTCGGCCAGCCATGCCTGCAGGTGGGCGATGCGCATCGACGGGTCGTAGCCGTCCGTCGACGCCAGCGCGGCGCGCAGGCCGGGCAGGGCTTCCGGCGTGTGCGGGCTGTCGCAGGCGTCGATCAGCATGGCGACGAGATCGGTCGGCGCCGTGCTGCCGCGGCGCAGGCGCGCGTGGATCACGCCGAGCAGCGCGCGCTGCATGCGCGGCGTCGGATGGGTGATGTGGGCGAACACGGTGGGCGTATTTGCGATGGCGTCGCAGATCGCCGTCTCCATCTGCGCCGGCTTGAGGTCGGAGGCGATGTCGAAATAGGCGCGGTCCCAGCGCGTGCGGGCATACTGGTGGCCGGGCGGGAAGGCGTCGACGCTTTCCAGGCCGAGGGCGCGGCTGGCGCGGGACAGCAGGGACGACAGGACGGGAAGCAGCGGCATCGTGGATGAAAGGCGTGGTGCGATCCCGCTAGTGTAGACCAAGAAACGGAAACGCGCGGCCGTCGCGTGGCCGCCCCGCGCCCACGCGCAACGCGCATGGCTCGCACACGTCCGCGTGGACACGGGGGCCCGCCCGCCGCGACAGGTTCTAAGCCTCCGCAGCCGCCGTGCTGTCGGTGAACTTCCCGTTGCGGAAATCCTCGACGGCCTGGAACACCTCGGCCTGCGTGTTCATCACGAACGGGCCGTATTGCGCGATCGGCTCGTTCAGCGGCCGGCCGGCGATCAGCAGCAGGCGGGTGGCCGCGCCGGCCTTGATGCGCACGCCGTCTGCAGCTTGCGCGTTGTCGAGGATGGCCATGCGCGCCTGCGGCACCGCCTTGCCTTCGACGACGACGTCGCCGCGGAACACGTACAGGAAGGCGTTGTGCCCGGCCGGCAGCGGCTGGTCGAACGTGGCGCCGGCGGGCAGGTCGATGTCCAGGTACAGCGGCTCGGTGACGTCGCGCCGCACGGCGCCGTCGACGCCGTGCGAGCTGCCGGCGATCACCTGCACGGCCGCGCCGGTGTCCAGCGTGAAGCGCGGCACGTCCGCGGCCGGGATGTCGCGGTACCAGGGCGCGCGCATCTTGTCCTTCGCGGGCAGGTTGAGCCACAACTGGAAGCCTTCCATCAGGCCCTCGTCCTGCTCCGGCATCTCCGAGTGGACCACGCCGCGGCCGGCCGTCATCCACTGCACGCCGCCGCTGCTGATCGAGCCTTCATGGCCGGCGCTGTCGCGGTGGCGCATGCGGCCCTCGAGCATGTAGGTGACGGTCTCGAAGCCGCGGTGCGGATGCTCCGGGAAGCCGGCGATGTAGTCGCCCGCCTTGTCGCTGCCGAAGGCGTCCAGCATCAGGAACGGGTCGAGGCGGCGCTGCAGCGGCTGCGTGAGGACGCGGTTGATCTTGACGCCCGCGCCGTCCATGACGAACTGGCCGCCGACCAGGCGTTCGACGCCGCGGCTCGTGGCCACGGTCTGGGTTTGCACTTGCTGGGTCATGGTGTTCTCCTTACGGTGCGCGTCCCGGGGCCGTTCCCGGGACGTTGGGTGATTACGCCAGTGCCGCGACGGCGGCGTCGGCGTCGGCCTGGCCTTTGGCGGCCGCGTCCGGGCCCATCGCCTGGGCCGCCGAGTAGATGAACGCGTGGTCCGCCAGGCCCAGGAAGTTCAGCAGCGTACGGATGTGCGGCACCTGCGGGTCGGCGTCGACCGGGTAGACGCCGCCGCGCGCCGCGGCCACGTACACCTTCTTGTTCTTGAGCAGGCCTTCCGGACCGTTCTCCGTGTAGCGGAACGTGACGCCGGCACGGGCGACCGCGTCGAACCAGGCCTTCAACTGGATCGGCATGCCGAAGTTGTACATCGGCGCGCCGAGCACGATCACGTCGGCGGCTTGCGCTTCGGCGATCAGGGCGTCGTCCAGGGCCACGCGGGCCGCCTGGACGGCCGTGCGCTGGTCGGCCGGGGTGAACAGGGCGCCGAGCGCCGCTTCGTCCAGCACCGGATGCGGGTTCGCACCCACGTCGCGCACGGTGACCGTCGCACCCGGGTTGGCGGCGGCCAGCCTGGCGACGATCGCATTGGCCACGCGGTTCGATTCGGATTGGGTGCCGCGCAAGCTCGAGTTGATCTGCAGGATGTTCATGGTTGTCTTCCTTCGTGTCGGTTTGTGTTGCGATGGAGTCACTTTAGCGGTTCCATATATCGAGCGGAAGGCAGTAGAATGGATAACATTATTCAGCCGATGGAACAATCAAGCCATGAACGTCGAACCGAACGATTTGCTGCTGTTCGCCCGCATCGTCGAGGCAGGCAGTTTCAGCATGGCGGCGCAGCGCCTCGACCTGCCGAAGTCGACCGTTTCGCGCCGCATCGCGCTGCTGGAGGCGAGCGTGGGCGAGCGCCTGCTGCAGCGGACGACGCGCCGCCTGATGCTGACGGAGTTCGGCGCGAGCCTGCTGGAACACGCGCGCAAGGTCGCGGAAGAAGTGGAGGCGGCCGGCGCGCTGGCGCAGCACCGCCAGGCCGAACCGAGCGGCAAGCTGCGCATCTCGATGCCGCAGGATTTCGCCAACGTCGTCATGGTCGAGATGATGCCGCGCTTCATGGAGCGCTATCCGGCGGTGTCGCTGGAACTGGACCTGTCGCCGCGTCGCGTGGACCTCGTCGCGGAAAACTTCGACATCGCGATCCGCATGGGCGACCTGCCGGAAGATTCGACGCTGGCCGCGCGCCGCATCGCCTTGCAGCGTTTCGGCTTGTACGCGGCGCCGTCCTACCTCGCGCGGCGCGGCCTGCCCGAACAGCCGGACGATCTGTTGCGGCACGACCTGCTGTGCATCCTCAGCCGCACGGGCGGCGCCGCGCCGTGGGTTCTGCAGCGCGGCAAGGTGCGGTGGGAAAAGGAATTGACGGCGCGCCTGACGGCCAATTCACCCCAACTGCTGGCGCGCATCGCGTGCAACGGCGCGGGCATCGCGGCGAGCACCGATTTCATCGTGGCGAAACACGTCAACCGCGGCGAACTGGTGCGGGTGCTGCCGGAATGGGATATGCCGGTCGCGACCGGCTGGGCCGTGTTTCCGGGCCGGCGCCTGATGCCCGCGAAGACGCGGGCGTTCCTCGACATGATGGACGAGATGTTCTGCAAGAACCAGGACAAGCCGGCCTGAGCGTCAGGCGGAGGCGTGCGCCGCGCCCTTCGTCCCGCGCATGCCGGCCAGCAGGATGCAGCCGAACACGATCTCGACGGCGGCGCCCGCGAACGCGCCGGCGGCCGGCGGCGCGTGCCGAGCGGCCAGTGCATACCCGGCCAGCGCCAGCACGGCGCCGCACACCCAGAACAGCTTGCGGCCGAACAGCGTGGCGAACGTCAGGTAGCGGCCGCCGATCACGAACAGCATCGCGGGGAAGAACAGATCGATGCGCCACAGCGAGATGCCGTAGGCGAGGGCCAGCATCATGATCATCCAGAGGGTCGTCGCGAAGGCCAGCATCCCGAGCGGGTTGCCGGTCGCATGGCGCGCGGAGCGGCCCAGCGCGCGCGTGAGCAGCGCGGAGACTGGATGGATCAGTACGCCACCCGCGTACAGCGCCCAGACGGCGGCCTGCGGCGAGCGCGTCAGGCAGACGGCCCCGGCGATGGCCCAGACCGACCCGGACACGAACAGGCCGGGCGCACCGCCCAGGTAGGCCGTGCGCATGTCCTGCTGCGCGGCGGCGAACGTCAGTGAGGCGGGAACGGATGATGGCGTGGCGTGCATGGCGTGCTCCGTGAAAGAGAAACTCCATGCTGACACGAAACAGTTGTCAGTACAATATCTTTTTACGCCGGCCGGTTGCCCATCGTCTCGCCCAGGCGCACGGCACGTTCCGGCGCCCAGTCCGGGTTGAAGCGGATCGTGCCGGGCCGGAACAGCATGACGATCGTCGAGCCGAGCAGGAAGCGGCCCATTTCCTCGCCTTTTTTCAGGACGATGTCGCGGTCGGCGTACGTCCATTCCGTCACCTTCTGCATCCGCTGCGGATTCACGACGCCGTGCCAGACGGTCGCCATGCTGCCGACGATCGTCGCGCCCACGAGCACCAGCACGAACGGGCCGTGCTCGGGCGATTCGAACACGCAGACGACACGTTCGTTGCGGGCGAACAGGTTAGGCACGCCGCGCGCCGTCGTCGGGTTGACGGAGAACAGGGCGCCCGGCACATAGATCATCCGCGTCAGCCGGCCGTCGCACGGCATGTGCAAGCGGTGGTAATCCTTCGGCGACAGGTACAGGTTGGCGAAGCAGCCGTGGCGGAATTGACTGGCCAGCGTGGCGTCGCCGCCGACCAGTTCGGTCGTCGTGAAGCGGTGGCCTTTCGCCTGCAGGATGTGGTGGTCGTCGATGGCCCCGAACTGGCTGATGGCGCCGTCGACGGGGCAGACGAAGTCGGCATCGGCCAGCGGCCGCACGCCTTCCTTCAGCGGCCGCGTGAAGAATTCATTGAAGCTTTTGTAGCTCGCGATGTCGGCATTC
Source organism: Massilia luteola (assembly GCF_034420155.1). Lineage (NCBI taxonomy): Bacteria > Pseudomonadati > Pseudomonadota > Betaproteobacteria > Burkholderiales > Oxalobacteraceae > Massilia > Massilia luteola. Next base: position 233,473 of record NZ_JAXOFN010000006.1, on the reverse strand, counting down.
TCGGCCTCGGCCATGTTGACGCCGTATTTGGCCACGAACCAGCGGATCAGGCGCGTCGTGACCGTGCCGCCCTTGGCACCGGCCACGCGGCCGGCGAAGGTCGTGAGGCGCCTCTTCGGCAGCAGATACTGGGGCAGGACTTTAAGGCGATCGGACACGGTAAACCTCGATATGAAGACGCGCCATTATAGCGGCGCGGGCGTTCGCGAAAATGGTTTTGCCAAAAAGCATTAATTATTCGGCAAAGTGGCCGGAATGCTTTCGCTTATGCATATCAAAAATATTTACACTTAAGCAACAATGCGTCGGAAATCTCGTGGACAATGGCGCTCGCGCTATTTTTGCCATTCTGACATGCATATCGTGTTGGCGCCATCCCCGCTGGGCCACCGGGGTCAGAGCCCGTTTTTGAGCAATAGCTTGACTGGAATTTCAAGCGGCGTGGCTTGCGAGCAATGTCTCGAAAAAGGGCTCTGACCCCGAATTCACGCCTGCTCGGCGACCGGTGCCGTCTCCGGAATGCCGCGGCGGCGGAAGTAGCGGTGCGCGACCAGCAGCGCCGCGGCCTGCATCGCCGCGCACAGGAAGAACGGCCCGCCCATGCGCCAGTCCAGCGGCGGCAGGTGGCTCGCCACGCGCAGCAACTGGGCGCCCACCAGGGGCATGATGATCAGGCCGATGCTGCTGACCGATTGCAGGGAGCCCATCAACTCGCCCTGTTCGCGGGGCGACGACGATTTCGACAGGATGCCCTGCAGCGCCGGGCCGGCCGCGAACGACAGCAGGTTGCACACGATGAAGACGTACATCATCCAGCCGTGGGTCGCGATCGCGTACAGGAAATAAGTGACGGCGCCGGATGCGAGGCCGATCAGCGACAGGCGCACTTCGCCGAAGCGCCGGATCAGCCGCGCGAGCAGCCCGGCCTGCACGACGATCGAGCACACGCCCACGCAGAACAGGGCGATGCCGTTGTCGCCCGGGGTCCAGTTGAAGCGGAACGTCGTGTACAGGACCCACGTCGACTGCAGCGTCATCTGGGCGAAGGCGACGAGCGCGTAGACGACGACGAGGCCGCGGATGTCGGTGCGCCGCACGAGGCGCAGCAGGGCGCCGAACGGATTCACGCGCGTCCACTGGAACGGCGTGCGGCGTTCGCGCGGCAGCGATTCGGGCACGGCGAACCAGCCGTACACGAAGTTCCCAGCGGACAGCGCGGCCGCCAGGTAGAACGGCAGGTGCAGCCCCATATTGCCCAGCAGGCCGCCCAGCATCGGGCCGCAGATGAAGCCGAAGCCGAACGCGGCGCCGATCTTGCCGAAGCTTTTCGCGCGGTTCTCCGGCGTCGACACGTCCGATGCATACGCCGACGCCACCGACATGCTGGCCGACGACGCGCCGCCGATGATGCGGCCGATGAACAGGCAGGCGAGATTCGGCGCCCACGCCGTGGCGAGGAAGTTGATGCACATGCCGCCCATCGAATACAGCAGCACGGGACGGCGGCCGATGCGGTCGGACAGCGCGCCGACCAGCGGCATGAACAGGAACTGCATCAGGCCGAACGTGGAGCCCAGCACGCCGTACCACAACGCCTGCTGCTCGCGGTCGGCGACGAACGTGCCGACGAGGTTCGGCAGGACGGGCACGATGAGACCGATGCCGAGCATGTCGATGAACACGCAGATCAGGACGAAATTCAGGTTGCCGGATGGGGGCTTGGCGAGGGTCGCGCTGCTGGTCATGGCCTTCCCGGAATGAGGCGGAAAGCGGCTATGGTAGCACCGATTGCCCTTCCGGCAACACCGGCCGTTCCGTCAGGCGCCGGCGTGTGGCATGCCGCTCCATTCGAGGGCGAAGGCGCCGCGGAAGTCCGTCAGCGCGGCCAGCCGTGCCTCGGCGAGCGAGCGTCCGGCCGCCGTCTGCATCATGGCGGGCAGGCGCGCCAGCTTGGCCCCGATGTGGTCGAGCGCATAGGCTTTGTCGTCGAGCGGTCGGTCGTGCGCGAGCGGATCGCCGCCGTGCGCGAGCGCGCTGCCCATGCGGCCCGCGATGTAGAACAGGCGCGCCAGGCCCACGAGGCCCAGTCCGTCCAGACGGTCGGCCTCCTGCACGATGCGCGCTTCCAGCGTCGTCGCGGGGACGGCGGCGGAAAAGCTGTGCGCCTCGATCGCGTGGGCGACGGCCGCCAATTTATCGGCCGGAAAATCGAGCGCGGCCAGCGCCACGCCGGCGCGCGCCGCCGACAGCCGCGACGCCATGCTGCGGCGCGGATCGTCCTTCGGCACGTTGACGAGGTCGTGCAGATAGCAGGCCGCCAGCACGACGAGGGCGTCCGCCTGCGGGTAATGTGCCAGCAGCGCCTGCGCATTGCGCCACACGCGTTCGAAATGGTTCAGGTCGTGGGCGCCGTCGGGGCCCTGTTCGGTGACCGCCGCGGCGGCCAGTGCGGCCAGGCGCGCTTGCCAGGCGGCGAGTTCAGGAGGGTGTTCGTAGTGCGTCGTCTGCATCGGATTCGTCGAAGGATAAGGCGGCGAGCGCGCGCTGCGACAGCGCGTCGGCATCGGTATTCTTGTGGCGCGGCACCCAGCGCAGGCGCACGTCGGACAAGGCGGCCAGCAGCGCGTGCACGCGGTTGCGGTAGGGCGCCAGCGCCGGCGCGGCGTACAGGTCGGGGCCGGCGACGTCGTCGATCACGACGCGGCTGTCGCCATGGACCGTGAGGTCGCGCGCGCCGTGGGCGACGGCCACTTCCAGCAGGGCGATGAGGGCGCGGTATTCGGCCTCGCTGCTGTTGCCGTGGCCGGCCGGGCGGGCGATCTCGACCCGGATGCCGCCAGGCCCGTCGAGCCGCGCCCCGATGCCGCAGCGGCCCGGGTTCGGCTTGGCGGAGCCGTCGAACCAGCCGCGCCAGGCACTGGGCGGGCCGTCGTGGCGGGTCGCGCGGCGCGCGTCGGCGGCGGCTTTCTCCGTGGCGCGGGCGGCATCGCGTGCCGCCTGGGCGGCGAGCATGCCGGTGCGCATGGCGACGAGGGCGGCAAGGCCCTGGGCGCCTGCCGCCAGCTCCAGCGTGCGGCGCAGTGCCTGGTCGGCGGGCAACCCGGCGGCGCGCGCCAGGCGGCGGCTGGCCGCGCGCTCGGCTTTATAGGCGATCAGGTCCAGGTCGGGGAAGTCGTTCATGCCGCGAGGATACCTGCTTTTCGCCGATGTCGTGTCCGCACAGAAAAACAGCACCGGGCGGTGCTGTTGTCATGGCGCATCAGCGGCGGTACGGATTGTCCGGCCGGTGATCCCAGCGGTTCGGCACGCCGTCGCCGTCGCGGTCGCGGTCATAGCGGTTCGGCACGCCGTCGCGGTCTTCGTCGTGGCGCCGGCCGCCGCGTTCGTAGCGGTCGGGGACGCCGTCGCGGTCGCGGTCACGGTAGTTGGGGCGGTCGCCGTAATAGCGGTCGGCGCGGCGCTCGAAGCGGTCGGGCACGCCGTCGCGGTCGCGGTCACGGCCGTATAGCGTCCACGCGGCCGGCTGCATATACCAGCCGCCATTGCCCTGATACCAGGCCGGCGCGCGGTAGGCATACCCCGGACGTTCGACCACCCAGAACCCCGGCGCCCAGATGTGGCGGCGGCCGTTCCATTCCCAGTGGCCGGGCGCCCACACATAACCGTGGCGCGGCGCGGGGACGCGTTCATACAACGGGGCCGGCGGCGCGGTGCCGATGTAGAGGCTGACATTGCTGTAAGCCAGCGAAGGGAGCGGTGCCGCGGCGGCGCCGATGGCGATCAGGGCGGCAAGCGTGAGGCGTTTCATGTTGGTCTCCAATCCGGACTGCGGATGAAACCAATATAGCGCGGGGTGCTGCTGGATTCAGCAGTTGAAGCAGATGCTTACATCTGAAACAGATTACGTTGAGAAACTGAAAAGCGGGTAATGCGGGGACGGCAAAAGGGCGGACGGCGGCATCGCTGCGCGGCCGTCCGCGGCGCGCGTCATGCGCGGCTCCGCACGCGTTCCAGCGCCAGCATCTGCTGCTTTTCGACCGGCGTCAGGCGCTTGGCGGTGACGTGCACGACGGGGATGCCGGCGGTCGTGGCGTAGACCGGCGCCGTGGCCTGCGCGGGCTTGACGCTGTCGGCGGCGACGCTCGCGACGCCGGCCAGGCTCAGTGCGACCAGGAAGGCGGCTTCCATGTGTTTGATGACGTTCATGATGTTCTCCTCGGGTTTGTGGGTGGATGAAGCGTTTGTCGATGTGTGTACTGTAGCCACAAGGCTTCCCGGTCTCCAGCGGCGTGCGACGGACCGCACAAAACGCGGGATGAAGCGCACGAAATCGCGACCGGCGCGCCGGTCCTTTCACCCGCCCCCGGCTAGGTGCGCACGGGAACAACAAGGGGAGGGACACCGATGATCGGAGCGCTCGTCGAGGCCGTTGCGGCCAACCGGACGCGCTGGCGGCGCGCGCGCAACCTGCGCACCGGCACGCGCCTGCCCGCGCCAGCGCGCGCACGGACGCGCGTGGCCGGCCCGGCGCCGCTGCGCTGGCTCACGGCCGGCTGCGTGCTCATGGCCGCGGCGGGCGCCGTCCTCATCGTCGTGCATGCCCGCTGGCTGGCCGCGGCCGGCGCGATTGCGCCCGGCGACGGCGCCGCGCGCTTTCAGGCCGTGCTGCCGGGCCTCGCGTTCACCGTGCCGCAAGCCCCGGGCGCAACGGTGCGCACGCGCGGCGCGGCGGCGCTGCTCATCTTGTCCGGCATGCGCGCCGGCCCCGCGCACCGCGTCGACCTGTGCGGCCAGCTCGCGGACCGCACGCGCCCCGGCCGCCTGCTGCCGCTGCGGATCGGCTGGACGTTCGCCGACGTCGCCGGCCTGGAATCGCCGCGCAACGTGCTGCTGACCGACCGGCCGATGCCGCGCGTGCGCATCGACGGCCGCGCCGGGCCGGATGCGCCCGACCTGAGCCTGCGCTGGGACGGCCAGGCGCAGTGGGTGGCCGCCGGGGCCACGCCCGTGAGCGGGACGGCGGGCCAGGCCGCGCTGCGCGGCGATGGTTGGCTGACGTGGCCGGGCGGCGCGCTGCGCCTGCAGCGCCGGGCCAGCGGCGCGTGTCCGCTGGCCGGCGAACTGCTCGTGCAGATATATAGGCCGGCGCCCGCACGGCGCGCCCTCGTCGTCGCGCTGGCGGCGGATGGGCAGTCCGTCGACGCGCTGCTGGCGCCGGGCGACTATCGCGTGCCGGCGGCATCCGCGCCGGCGCTGGAAGACGAGCAGCTGTTCGCGCAACTGAGCACCCGCGGGCTCGTGCGCCTCGGCGCGAACGGCCTGGCCGAGCTGGCCCCGCCCGACCTGGCCGCGTGGCGCGCGGCCGGCAAGACGCCGTGGGATGGCGTGACGCTCGACGGTGACGCGCTGCGCCTGCTGGAACGCCTGTACCGCCGCGCCGACGGCGATTTCGTGCGCGCCCAGGTCAGCATCTTCAATGCCGAACGGCGGCTGCTCGCGTGGCGCGTGCTCGGCGCGGATGCCGCCAGCCTGCGTGGCACGTGGCGCGCCGGCGCCGTGCCGGGCGCGGACGCAACCGGGTTGCCCGGCACGTGGCGTGCCGACGCCGTGCCGGGCGCGTACGCCGCCGGGTTGCCTGGCACGTGGCGCGCCGACGCCATGCCGGGCGCGGAGGCCGCCGGGTTGCCCGGCACGTGGCGTGCCGACGCTGTGCCGGGCGCGGCCACCGTGCCGGTGCCGCTGGCCGACGACATGCCGCCCTCCATCGCGCGGCTGTTCGCGCGGCTGCCGCAGGGCTGGGCGCCGTGGCAGCGCGTGGGCGCGTGGCCGGCCGGCGGCGGCGTGGCGCGCGTGTATCTGCACCTCGCGGCCCCGGCCCGTGCCGGCGACAGCATCCGGTTGATGCTCGCGGGCCGCCTGCGCCACGTGACGGGCGCGCGGTTGCGCGGCGCGCCGCAGCCCGCGTGCGACGGTCGCGCGTGCAGTGCCCCCGACGAGGTGGAGGTGCTCGACCTGCTGCCCGACGCGGGCGCCGGCGAGATCGTGCTGGACGCCGAACCGCTGCCGCCCGCCGCCCTCGCCACGCCGGGCGATGCGCGCTACCGCCACCTCGTCGTGCGCGACGGCCGCCTTGCCTGGCAGGCGCTCGGCCCGGCCACGGCCCGCGCGCCGACGCCGCTGGCCGACGTGGTGCTGGCCGACCGCGCCGGCGTCCCGCTGTGGCGCGCCGGCGCCCCGACCGACGCCGCGCGCGCGGCCGGCCTGGCGACCTTGCTGGGCGTGCGGGCGAACCAGCCCGGCAGCGTCGCGGCGATGCTGGGCCGGCTGCCGGGCGGCCGGCACGCGGCGCGCCTCACGTTGGACGCCGGCCTGCAGGCGGCCGCGCAGGCCGCGCTGGACTGCATCGCCATGCGCCGCGGCCATTGGGACGGCGCGACGTGCGGCGGCGCCGGCGCGGTGCCTGTCGGGCGCCAGGCCGGCGTCGTCCTGCTCGACACGGAGACGGGCGCCATCCTCGCCGCGGCCGGGGCGGGCATGCCGGCGGTGGACGCCGCCAACTGGCGCGAGGCGCGCGACTTCGACCGCGTCGACCCGGCCGCGAGTCCGCTGCGCCTGCCCGCGCTGCAGCACGACGGCGGCGCGGAACGTGCGCCCGGGTCGACCTTCAAGATCGTCAGCGCCCTCGGCCTGGAGCTCGCCGCGCGCGCCGACCGGCAACTGGACGCCTTGCTGGACGGCCTGCCGCTGGCCGACATCAACGCCGTGGCGCGCGCGCGCGGCTTCGCCTTCCGCACCGACGCGCCCACGTACCCGCTGGACGGCCGCGCCCATATCACGAACTTCCGCGACGAAGGCCTGGACCGGCGCGCGCACGACGGCCGGCTCGGCGTCGCGCAGGCGCTGACGTACAGCCTGAACACGTGGTTCGCATGGATGGGCGAGTTGTCGGACCGCAGCCTGCGCGGCCGGCCCGACGGCGGCGTGCCCGACCTGCAGCCGCTGGAGCCGGACGCGCTGGACGCGGTGCGGCCGATCGTCGCGATGGCGCGCCGGCTCGGCTTCGGCCAGGCGCTGCGCCTCGACGGCGGCCTGCTGCCGGCGGACTATCCGTGGTCGGCATGGGATGCGCTGCAGGCGACGCCGGCCGGCATCGACCCGATCCACACGCGCCACGAGCTGCGCCAGATGGCGATCGGGCTGCGCATGCAGGCGACGCCGCTGCAGATGGCCCTCGCGGCGGGCGCCGTCGGCCAGGGGCGGATCGTGGTGCCGCACTTGCTGGGAGAGCTCGACGGCGTGGCCGCGGCGCCCGCCGCCGGGCCGGCGCTGGGCGTGCGCCTCGACCGCATCCGCGCCGGCATGAAGGGTGTCGTCGACGTGGGCACGGCGTCCGGCGCGTTCCGGGCGCCGGAACTGGCCGGCATCCGCCGTGGCCTGTCCGGCAAGACGGGCACGGCGCCGGTGGGCGACGGGTCGCTCGCGACGGTCTGGTTCACGGGGTGGCTGGAGCCGCACAGCGTGCCGGGGCAGGATCACCGGCTGGCCGTCGCCGTCTTCGTCAGCCGCTCGGAAGCGACCGGCGGCGCGCATGCGGCGCCCGTCGCGGCGGCCCTGCTGGGCGCGCTGGCCCGCCGGATTCCGCCAACGCGTTGAATTAAGGGGTATTTTCCACTCAGCTGCGCGCCTTTCCGTTGTGTTTCTATGGCATCATCTATTACGGTCCTGTCATTGGGGATCGAGCCATCGAAGAGGATTTATGCGTTTGCCGGGGACCCGGTACCAGGAACCGGGGTGGGAGGAAGTGCGCAAATTGCTGGGACAGTGCTCGCTCGCCGCACTGCGCGGCGAGGGCGGCGCGCGCCCGGACCTGAGGGACGACTACGTCGAGCGCATGGCCGCGCAGCTGCTGGCCCAGCGCCACGGCGCGCGCGCGCGCGCGGCCGGCAACGGCTACGGCGACACCGTGTACGAGCTGGCCGTGGCCCTCGTCGTCGAACTGCGCGCCCGTCCGGCCGACTGGGACACCCTGTGCGCCGCCCTGGCGGACGATCCCCCGGGCGACGCGCTGCTGCGCAAGAAGGTGAACGATATGTTCGCCGTGCTGCGCGACCGCGTCGACGCCGACAATTACCAGGCCGCCTGCGGCCGCCCCTGCAGCCCGAACCGCATGTACGCCTACCGCATGCTGGATACCGCCTACCACGACATCGCGCGCGTGTTCGCCGACTGGCGCGCGCACCGGGCGCAGGTCGGCGCCATCCTCGGCCGCGAGATTCTTGACGGCGCCGCGCCCATCGAAGTGCGCCAGCTGCGCACCATCGCGGACTGCCGGCCCGAGTGGGTGCTGCGCTGGAGCGCGTCGCTGGAAGCGTTCGGCGGCGGGCCCGGGCCGCTGCACACGCGCTCCAAGCGCTTCGCGAGCCTGAAGACCAGCCCGGACAAGATCGCCGCCATGCTGCGCGAGATCGGCGACTACGAACAGTTGTCCGCGAACCGCGACCAGGACTGGCTGCAGGACCTGGACGACGCCTCGGCCTGGGTCGAGGACTACTGGCGCGTGCTGCAGGAATCGGACAGCGCCGCCACGCCCGGCCCGGACCGCATCCTCGAGGCGCGCGAGGACGCGCTCGACCTGGAAGACCCGCAACCCGATCCCGCGCCGCCCGACGCGCCGGCCGATTCGGCCGACCCCGCCGACCCGCGCCCGGAAACGCTGGGCCTGAGCGTTTCACTGCCCCCCGGCTATCTGCGGGAGGCGGCAGCGGCCGCGCCGGCGGACGGCAAGATCGCGCGCCTGCTGGCCGCCGACGGGCTGCCCGTGCGCCTCGCCGTATTCGCGCGATTGCTCGGGCAGGACGACGACGTCTATCCGGACGCGTGGCGCGACCCGGCCACCGGCGCGCTGCCGACGATGCAGCAACTGGCGGCGCTGGCCGAGGTCTCGCTGCCGACGTTGCGCAAGCGGCGCGACGCGGCCATCGCCCGCCTGGGCGCGGCCATCAACGACAAGCGAGGAAGCGATGCATAGCGACGACACCACCTCCCGCCGGCTGCAGGAAGCCCTGCTGCTGGAGCGCCGCAGGACCGGCGACCGGCTGATGCTGGACGATGCCACGCTGGCCGCCGCGCTGGACGGTAGCCGGCCGTTGACGACGGGCGAGCGCGCGGCGCTGCAGGCGTCGCCGCTGACGGCGCGCCGGCTGCGCCACCTGGCGCTGGAACGGCGCGCGGCGGCCGTGGCATGGCGCGGCAGCCGCGGCGTGCTGCGCGCGGCCAGCAGCGGCACGCCGGCCGCCCTCGTCACGGAAGACGGCTGGTGGACGCTCCATTTCGTCGATGCCGGCGGCGCATGGCGCGCGATCCTGCAACTGGCGCCGCAGGCCCCGTTCGCGGAAGCCCTGCTGGTGGCGCGGGCGCCGCTGCGCGTGGCGGACGGCGCCGGCGCCACGATCCTGACCGCGCAACTCGATGCCGACGGCGAGTGCGAGGCCGCGTGGCCGTTCGCCGCCGCGCCGGGCGATCACCTGCAGGCGCACGGCGCCCGCTTCACCGTCGAACCGCTGGAGGCGGACACACCATGATCCCATTCTTCAAGCGCACCACGCCCGCCCTCGACGCGTGCAGCCTCGGACGCACGGCCGTCGCGGTGCCGCTGCAGCCCGGCTGCGGCACGCCGCCGGGCTGCCCCGTGGTCATCGTCGACGCGGACGGCCGCCCGCGCCGCGCCACGACCCCGCCCGGCAAGAAGGTCGAGCTGCGGCCCGGCGAGCTGGCGTGGGCATTCCACCCGGGGCCGTACACGATCGCGATCGTCCCGTTCGCGCAGGCGCCCGAGATCGGCCTGCGCACCACGTTCGCCATCGACCCGCTCGACCCGGCACCGGCCGGCAAGCGCTTCGACCTGTATCTCGCGGCGGAAGCGGACGGCCGCGTCGACCTGGCGGCGCTGGGCGGCGCGGTGGAAGGCGCCGTGCGCGGTGCGCTGGAGCAGGGCGCGCTGGACCTGCCGCCGTGCGCCGACATCGACGAGTGGAACGCGTTCCGCCTGGGCCTGAACCAGTTGCTGTACCTGCGGTTCGGCCTGAGCGTGGACGATTGCGTGCCCGTCGAGCTGGATGACGTGGATTACGCGGCGCAGCTGGCCGCCCGCGCCGCCGGCGCCGCCGCCGCCGGGAGCGCCGTGATGGCCGCCCCGGCGCCGGGCGTGGAGTGCGCCGAGCCGGCGCTGGCCGACGCGAAGGCGCTGCGCCGGATGTTCCTGGAACTGCCTTGCCTGATGTGTGGCCTGCGCCTGGGCGCGCTGCCGTCCGGGCAGGACCAGTTCCGCCAGCAGCAGGCGCTGTTGCAGCGCCTGGACCGCCTGTCGGTCGAGATCACGACGATGCCCGCGCTGGTGCTGGCCGCGCCGGGCCAGCCGCTCGCCATCGACGACCAGTTGCGGCGCATGCGCCACAGCCGCCGCGCGACGGTCGCGCTGGACGAGGCGTGGGCGCTGCTGGCCCGTCTCGACGGCGCCGACAAGGACGCAGGCGATGCGCGGCTCGCGGCGCTGTACGACGACGCCGAGCGCATCGTCGCCAACCTCGAAGCGGAGTGCGCCGGCCGCCGGGCCGTGCGCGCGGCGAAGGAGCCGGCATGACGGCCCCGCAGCAGGCGACCTGCCGCAGCCGCCTCGCCGACGGCACGCTGCTCACCGTGACGGCCACGCGGCGTGAACGCGCCGGCCGCGCCGACGTCAAGTGCGCCGTGCCGGGCGACCCGCAGCGCGCCGAGCGCCTGCAGCAGGCGGTGCGCCTCGCGCGCCATACCGAGGCGAAGATCGACAGCCGCGACCAGGTCGTGCTCAGCGCCGACCGCGCACCGACGGGACGCGACTGCGAACTGGCGTTCGTCCTGGCCGACCGCATGGTGCGCGGCGTGTGGCATGCGCGCGGGGACGTGGTCGCGAACGGCTGGTCCGACGCGTGGCAACTGGGACGCGTGGACGGCCACGACGTCGCGGATGCATCGCCGGACGCGCTGCTGGGCGGCCCGGACGGCCTCGCGCACCTGGGCCAGCTGGATGGCCATCCGGACCCCGGCGCACGCGTATCCAGCGCGCGCGCCTGGTTCCCGCTGCACAGCGGCGGCGACGGCGACGCGCTGGCATGGGTCGAAGTGAGCGTCCATCCGCTGGCGCCATACGCGGACCGGGTCGACGAGGAACAGACGATCGCCGTGCCGGGCGCGGATGCGGCGCGCCAGCTGGCCGTGCGCCAGGCGCTGGCCGGCGCCCGCCATTTCGACGGCCGCGGCCTGCACCGCTGGCGCACGACGGTGCGATTCAGCGCCGACGGCTTTGCCGGCCGGTCGTACGAACTGGCGCTGGTGCTGGCCGACCGCATCGCGCGCGGCCGCGAATTTTTGCCGCGCGCGCGGCTGCTGGCGACGGGCTGCTCGGATGCCTGGCATGCGGGCCGCGTGGACACGGTCGACGGCCTCGCGCCGAAATGCGCGCTGCTGCTGAGCGAGGCCGGGCCGGGCGACCGGATAGTTTTGCCGCATGCGTGGCGCGACGGCTTGCCGCACGGGTTCGTGGACGACGTCCGCGCGCGCGGCGCGAGCGTCGCCTGCGTCGAGCGGATCGGGATCATTTGAGGTAGGCTTTGCGCATGGGCGGAAAAAGGAGTCGATGATGTTGCGGATGTTCGGATCGGGCGGTGCCAGGTGCCCGCGCTGCGCGCAGACACAGGATGCGGGCGACGGCTATTGCGCCGGTTGCGGCCTGATGCTGGGGGCGCCGCGCCATGCGCCCATGCTGGTCGAGAACCGCTGGGTACCCGGCCCGGACGAACTGGCCGTGTTCTTCGGCGTGCGCGCGCTGTCCGGCGTGTTCGTCAAGACCCTGCGCGTGCCGGCCACGGCGCGCGCCTACATCCTGCAGGGAGAAAAGGCGACGGAAGTGCCGCAGGGCGAGTACGAGATCGAAGGCTTCTTCACGCGCCTGAACCACCTGCTGCGCGACCAGCATGCCGAGATCCTCGTCACGCGCAGCAGCGCGCTCCCCGTCGAATTCGCGCTTGCCGGCCTGCGCAGCGCGGAACACCTCGAGGTGTCGGCGCGGCTGGTGCTGTCGGTGCGCATCGAGAGCGTGCCCGCGTTCGCCCGCTACTTCATGACGATGCCGGGCACGGTCAAGGCCGACCAGCTGCGCGAGCTGCTCGAGCAGCCGGTGCGCCAGCTCGCCGCCGAATTCGTCGCCGCGCGCTCGCTGCGCGAGATGGCGGGGCAGCGCGAACTGCGGCCGGAACTCGACCAGCACCTGCAGGGCGGCATTGCGACGCTGCTGGCCGACTACGGCCTGGGTCTCGTGCGCGTGGAGACGCTGGCCTTGCGCCACGACCGCTTCGACGCCAACCGCGCGCGCATCGGCAGCCTGTGGCTCGCGGCCGACGAGCAGCGGGTGAAGGTCGAGCATGCGCGCCAGCTGGACGAGTTGTACACGGAAGACGAGTGGCGCCGCATCGCGCGCGAGGAAAGCGAGGCGCGCCTGGCGCACCGCCGCGCCGAACTGCGCCAGGGCGCGAGCCTCGAACGCGCCGACATGACCCTGCAGAACGCCGAGCGCGCGCAGGCGATCCGGTCCCGCGAGATCGAGCTGTATGGCCGCATCGTCGCGGCGCGGTCGCGCAAGCAGGCCATCGAGCGCGGCGCGCAGGATCTCGTCGCCGAACTCGAACACGAGCTGGCGCAGAAGCGCGGCGCGCGCGCGGACCAGGAAACGGAATGGGCGCACCTGCGCGAGCTGGCGGCCGTGCGCATGCGCGAGGAAGTGGCGCTGGCGCGCGAGGACGCCGCGCAGGCGCGCACGGTCGCGGCGCAACGCTTCACGCACCAGCTGCTGCAGCAGCAGATCCGCAACAAGATCGAGCAGGCGCGCGGCATCGAGGACGCGGCCCGCCAGCGCGCGGAACTGGCGCGCCTTGCCGCGGCCGAGGAAGACGCGGCGCGCCGCATGCGCGCCATCGACGCGGAAGAATACGCGGGCCGCCTGAAACTGCTGGAACTGGCGAATGCCGCGCGCCGCCGCGGCGCCGAGCGTGCGCTGGAATGGGACGATGCCCAGGCGGCGGCACGGCTGCGTGCGGCCGAGCGCGGCGAATCGGTCGATGCCGAGACCGTGCGCCAGCGTGTGGAAGCGCTGCGCCGCGACGGCACCCAGGCCGATGCGCTGGCCCAGCACGAGAAGCTGTTGCGCACGATCGCGGCCGACGCGGCGCTGCAGCAGGCGGCGCTGGACGGCGAGCAGGCGCGCGCCGCGCTGCAGGCCGACGAGCTGGCCGCCGAGCGGGACCACGAGCTGCGCCGCATGGAGGCGCTGGGCGCCGTCGACGACGCGACCAAGCTGGTGCTGGCGGCCAGCCCGAACGCGGCGCTGCTGGCGGACGTGCTCAAGGCGCGCACGCAGGCCGGCATGAGCGCCGAGCAGCTGGCGGCGCTGGCGTCGATGCCGCCGCAGGAGGCGCTGCGGCTGGCCGAGGAACACGTGGCGCGCGAACGCGCGCGGCGCGACGCGGAACTGGAGCGCGAACGGCGCCACCAGCTCGACCTGCTCGCGTTGCAGAACGACGTGAACAAGGCGGCGCTGGCCACGCAGGCGCAGCTGGGGACGGGCCTGATCGCCGGCGCCGCGGCACTGGCGCAGGGCCAGGCGTGCCGCCACGCGGAGGCCCAGGCGGGCGACCGTTTCTGCGGCAGTTGCGGCGCGCCGCTGCCGGCGCGGGGATGATGCAGACGGCCATCGACAAGCTGCGCGAACTGCGCGCGCTGCACGAAGACGGCCTCTTGAGCCGCCAGGAGTTCGACAGCCGCAAGAATGCGATCCTGGACGCGGCGTATGCGGTCAATCCCGCCGCCGACGCGTCCGCGCACGCCGAGGCGCCGCTGCGCGCCGGCACCGAGATCGGGCTGATGGCCACGCAGGAAGTGGGCCCCGCGCACCGCCGCTACCGGCTCGAACGCCTGATCGCGCAGGGCGGCATGGGCGAGGTGTGGCAGGCGACCGACCTCGCCACGCACGCGGAACTGGGCCACAGCGCACAGGTGGCATTGAAGATCCTGCCGCCGCGGCTGACGGAAAATTCGCTGCACGCGAAGCTGCTGATCGAGGAAGCGGCCCGCGCGCGCCAACTGGCGCACGAACACATCGTGCGCGTCTACGACTGGGCGCAGGACCCGGCCACGGGCAGCTATTTCATCATCATGGAATGCCTCGAGGGCGAGGACTTCGACATGCTGCTGGCGCGCGAAGGCCGGCTGGCGCTCGAGCGCGCGCTGGACATCGTCGCGCCGCTGGCCGACGCGCTCGATTACGCGTGGGAGCGGCACCACCTCGTCCACCGCGACATCAAGCCCGCCAACGTGTTCCTCGCGCGCGGCGGCGACGTCAAGCTGCTCGACTTCGGCATCGCGGCGCGGGCGCGGGCCGGCGGCCTCGCGCTGGAGGCGCCGGCCCGCTCGGGCACGGCCGGCTATCGCGCGCCCGAAGCCGGCGGCGCGGGCAGCGCGCCGGAGCGCGGGCTTGACGTGTATGCGGTCGCCGTCATGCTGTACCGGATGCTGGCGGGCGCGTTGCCGGCGCAGGCCGAACCGGCGCGGCCGGACGGCGTGAACGACGCCCAGTGGGACGTGCTGCGCGCGGGGTTCGCGCCCGAACCGGCGCACCGTCCGGCCAGCGTGACCGACCTGCTCGCGCGGCTGCGCGCGGCGCAGGGACCGAGCGCGGACGAGCTGCGGGCCCGCGCGGAAGCGGAACAGCGTGCGCAGGCCGATGCGACCCGCGAACGCGCCGCGCAGGCCGCGCGCGACGTCGCGGCGCGCAAGCTGGCGGAGGCGCGCGCCCAGGCCGAGGCGGCCGCGAAGGCCCAGCTGGACCGCCAGCGCCGCGAACACGAACGGGCGGCGAAGGCGGCCGCGGAAGAGGCGCGGGCCGCGCGCAAGGAAGCGCTGCGCCAGCAACTCCTGGAGCGGCGCGCGGCGGAAGCGGAGAAGGCGCGGCTGGAACGCGAGGAGGCGCAGCGCAAGCTGGCCCAGGCCAAGGCGGCGGCCGTGTATCTCGCCGAGCAGAAGCGCGCCCGGCTCGAGGAAGCGGCGCGCGCCCAGGCCGTCCTCGAGCAGCTGCTGCCGACGCCGGCCAGTCCCGTCGCCGACACCGAGGGCGTGCTGCGCGACCGGTTCGAAGGCGGCGAGACCCGCGGCCCGGAACTCGTGCTGGTGCCGACCGGACGGTTCCAGATGGGTTCCCCCGAACACGAACGCAAAGTCGCGATGGAGGCGGGCTCGCAACCGGGCTGGCTGGCGCGCGAACTGCCGCAGCACTGGGTCGGCATCGACAAGCCGATCGCGATGGGCCGCTATCCCGTGACAGTCGGCGAATGGCGCCTGTTCGTGCTGGCGACCGGCTGGCGCACGAGCGGTGAAGTCGACTGGGACGCGCCCGGCTTCGCGCAGACCGACCGCCATCCCGTCGTCGGCGTGAACTGGTTCGACGCGATCCGCTACGTGCGCTGGCTCACCGAGGCGACCGGCAAGTCGTACCGCCTGCCCAGCGAGGCGGAATGGGAATATGCGTGCCGCGCCGGGACGAAGACGGCGTTCTCGTTCGGCGACACGATCACGACGGAGCAGGCCAACTACGACGGCAACTTCACGTACAACGGCAGCCCGCGCGGTGCATACCGGCGCGGCACGACGCCGGTCGGCATGTTCGCGGCGAACCCGTGGGGCCTGTTCGACATGCACGGCAACGTGTGGGAATGGGTGCAGGACGTCGTGCACGACAATTACGACGGCGCGCCGCTGGACGGCAGTCCGTGGGAAGACGGCGGCGACCAGGCCCGCCGCATCCTGCGCGGCGGTTCGTGGCTGTACAACCCGCGCTATCTGCGCTCAGCGTTGCGCAACGGCTTCTCGGCCGCGCTGTCGAACGACATCGTCGGCTTTCGCGTCGTGCGCGACCTGATGTAAGCCGCCGGCACGATACGGAGCAGCAACTCCACACCAGTGACATAATGAAAAGGCACGCGGGCGAGGCCGGCCGTGCCGTCCGCGCCGCGCGCGTCTTGCGCGCATTTCGGACACGAGGAGGTTGCCATGCGCATTCCCAAGGATATCCAGATCCCGTTCATCGTGCTGTCGCTGGAGGCGGTCCTGCTGACCGGCGCGGCGCTGATCTTCCTGATACTGCGCCCCGGTTGAGCGGGAAACTCAGGCGTCCAGCAGGCGGGCGGCCGCGCGTCTACGGTCGCCGGCCTGTCTTGGCTCGTCCTCGCGCCCGGCCTGGTCTTCCGGCCGCGCCCTGCAGGCGAAGCGCACCCGGCCCGTGAAGCGGGCGAGGCGTTCCAGTACGGTGGCGGGACCCAGCGCGGTTTCCTGGCCGGTCGCCGGGTCGCGGTGCCAGAAGCCGCCGTCGCGGTGGAACAGGATCGGCATGCCGGCCGCGCGCGGCAGGGCGGTGCCGCTGTTCGGTTGCGGTTCGACGCCAGGCGCGAACAGCATGAAGCACTCGGCGGCGCCGCCGGCGTCCACGCGGTGCAGGGTCAGCGCGTGCGCGTGCAGCGCGGTGACGACGAACGTCACCACGCCGCGGATGCTGGCCGTCAGTTCGATGCGCATGCCGAGCCGCAGCGGCATCGGCGCGTGCTTGCCCGGCCAGGCGCCGTCCAGCAGCAGGCCGTAGCGTGACACGTCCTCGATCTCGAAGCCGCCGCGTGCCGGGCGGATGACGGCGTGGCGCGCGGACAGGCGGCGCGTGAGGCCTTCCCGGTCCGGACCGCGCTCGCCGTAGTGTTCGAGCAGCAGGTCGCAATCGGCGTCGCCGGGTTCATGGCGGCCCAGCACGCATTCGTCCAGCGCGAACAGGCGCACGTGGCGATGCGCGCCGGCGTCCGGTTCCGCGTACACCAGGCAGGCCGTGCTCGCGGGGCAGGGATGCGCCGCCCGTTCGGCCGGGAGGTCGATTTCGATCAGGTCCTCGTCCCAGGCGATCGTCGGCAGCGCGACGGCCACCTTGCCGCCGGCGTTCGCATCGAGGGTCAGCTGGGCGATCGAGGCGTTGCGGGCCTGGATGTCGATGTCCATCGCGCCGCCGCCGGCCAGGCCGTGCACGCGGGCGATGCCGGCGTCGTCGGCGCTGATGCGCACGTTCTTGTGGGTCGACAGGAAGGTCTGGTGGATCTCGCCCAGCGAGGCGTCCGGGCGCGGCACGAGCAGCACGAGTGTCGCCACCCACGTGCGCGCCGTGGCCGGACGGGCGGGGTCGCGCGCATGCAGTTCCAGGTCGATGCGGTACTGGCCGTGTTCGCGGCCGCGCGACGAGAATTCCACGAACACGGGACGCCAGTCGCCGCGCAGCGTGCGGTTGAATTGCTGGCGGCCGCCGTCGTCCGGCAGCAGTTGCGATTCCAGTAACAGGGTCAGTTGCGGCGGCACGTCGTCCGGCATGCCGCGCAGTTCCAGCTTGATGGCCTGGCGGCCGCCCGCCGCGCGCGGATCGAAGCCGCTCACGTGCAGGTGCGGACGGGGTGCCGGCCGGATGGCCTCCGGCATGCGCGCCGGCGCGCCGTCGGTCCGCACGCGTTGCAAGAGGTCGAAGCTGGAGCCGAGCAGGTCGACGGCCCCCGGGGCCTGCCGATGCCCGTGCGCGCACACCGGCTCGCCGGGGGCGACCCAGACCGTGCAATGCGGGTGATCGGGACTGCTGCAACGCTTCATGGGCGATTATCGGCTCGGCAGGGTGATGCTGCGGACGGGGTGTTCGGACCTCAGCTTACGCGATTGTAGCCGAGCGCGGCGCGCGGAATTCATTGATGAGCAAGACTTTTTTCCAAAATGCATCATTTACAACATCATGCGCCGGGTAGCGCCGTCTCGTCGCGCGGGGCGCCGCCGGGAACGCGCAGCAGGATCGCGCTGACGTTGTCCGGATAAAAGAACGCGGCCGGATGGGCATCGTAGGCGGCCAGCAGGGTGCGCAGCATCGTGGCGGCGTCCGCGCCTTCCTCCAGCAGTTGCGGCCACTGGCGCACCCAGCCCTGCGGGTCCGAGCACGACCACAAGCCGTCCGTCGCCAGCAGGTAGGACGCGCCGGGGCGCAGCTCGACGGGACGGCGGTCGGCCAGGCGCCACAACCAGGCCGGCAGGTTCAGCGGCGACAGTTCGAACAGCGGGTCGTTCAGCCGCGCCGGATCGGCGAACGCGTTCCCGAGCAGGAAGGCCTGCGCGACCTGGGGCCGGTGCTCGCCGTGGACCTGCTGCCACCAGTCGGCTTCGCCCAGCAGGCCGGCCATCGCATAGGCGGTGGCGGGCACGTGGTCGACCGTCAGCGGCGTCGCCCGCGCCGGCAGGATTTCGTACAGGCGCGAATCGCCCACGTGGTACAGCAGGGGCGTGTCGCCCGCGCGCAGTTCCAGCAAGGTCAGGGTCGTGCCGGGGCGCGCACCCGGCGCGTCGGCGAAATGGCGCTGCAGGTCGGCGTGCAGCGTGTCCAGGCGGCGCGCCAGTTCGGCGGCGCCGGCGCATGGCGGCATGGCGAGCAGGCCCGCGACGACGGCTTCCGCCGCTTCGCGACCGTGGCCATGGCCGCCCATCCCGTCCAGCACCGCGAGCCGGGCGTAGCCGGCGCGCCAGCCGGGCAGGCGGCGGCGCTGCACGGCCTGGTCCTGCAGCCAGGCCGCGTTGCCGTCTTCGTCGATCAACAGCAGGTTGTCCTGGTTTTCCGCGCGCAGGCGCGGTCCGGCGCCCAGGCGCGAGCAGGCGGCGACGTCGAGCGCGCCGAAGCGCAGCCCGGCAATCCAGGCGTCGGGGGGAGGGACGGCGGGTGACGATATCGGCATCTCCATACTGTAACCGGAAATGCCGTTTCGCCAAGCGTCGATCAGATGGGGTTTTGCCGCTTACCCGTCACTAACACGGCCGCGTTCACGAGCACGCAGGCGCCGGCCGCCGCCATCGCGCAGCGCACGCCGCAGGCATCCGCGACGCGGCCCCAGAACAGGCTCCCGGCCGTATAGCCGCCCGCCATCACGACGAGGTAGATCGCCAGCGTGCGGGCCCGCACGTCGGCGGGGAACGACAGCTGGGCGGCCGCGTTCAGGGTCGACACGACGGCCGACCAGGCCATGCCGCCGCACACGAT
Organism: Massilia luteola; assembly: GCF_034420155.1. Lineage (NCBI taxonomy): Bacteria > Pseudomonadati > Pseudomonadota > Betaproteobacteria > Burkholderiales > Oxalobacteraceae > Massilia > Massilia luteola. Next base: position 214,299 of record NZ_JAXOFN010000006.1, on the reverse strand, counting down.
CAGCGGGATCAGGAGGGTGAGCGTGTGCAGGAAGGGCATCGTGGCCAGCATCGCGCCGTACACGGCGAGCGCGCCGGCCAGGATGTTCGTCTTGTCGACGCGGGCGCGGATCGCGGGCAGGCAGAACGCGGCGACGACGGCACCGCCGCCCAGGCTGCCCATCAATGTGCCGAACACGCTGGCGTCCATGCGCAGCACGTCGCGCACGAACACCGGCAGCAGGCCGGCGAACGCGATGGTGGCGAAGAACACGGTCGCCACGTTGCGCAGGATGCGCCGGTAGCGCGGGCAGCCGAATGCCGTCGCCAGGCCTTCGCGCAGGCGCGCGCCGTAGCCCGCGCAGGGCCCCGGCCGGCCGCCGTCCTCGCGCCACCAGGCCCGGTAGACCGCCAGCAGGCCCACGAACGAGACGGCGTTGACGAGGAACAGCGGGCCGGGACCGATCCACTTGAACAGCACGCCGCCCAGCGCCGGGCCGAGGATCGCGGCCGTGTTGTACGACAGGTTGTTGAGGGTCGCCGCCGCTTCCACTTCGTCCGGGTCGACGAGGCCGGACATCGCCGCCTGCCACGCGGGCCACATGAACGCGGACCCGCAGCCGAGGCAGAAGAGCACCGCAAGCACGGCGGCATGGGGCGCGTGCCCGGTCGTCACGAGGGCCGCCAGCGTGCACGCGCACCCGGCCATGAACAGATTGCAGAAGAACAGGAACTGCGGCCGGTGCACGGCGTCCGCCACGACGCCGGCGAACAGCGCGAACAGGAAGACCGGAATATAGGTCGAGGTCTGCACGAGCGTCGTCGTCGACGCCGAGTGCGAGCTGGAGGCGATCAGCCAGGCCGACGCGAACGTCTGGATCCATGTGCCGAGGTTCGAGACCAGGTTGGCGCACCACAGGCGCCGGTAGCGCGCATGGCGCAGGGGCTGCGTCAGCGGGACCCTCTGCCGCGCGGGGGCCGGCGTCTGGATGTGGGGCGGCGCGGCGGGGGCGAGGCTGAATTTCGTCATGAACCCAGTCTACGGGCGCGCCACGGCCGGGTCAACGCGGCGGCGGGACTTGTCCGCGTTTGCCCCGCCGGTGCGGGGTTTTCCCAACGTGACGTTTCGACAAGCCCGGCGCGGCCGTGCTATCTTGGCGTTTTATCCGCTGTCCTTCACGCACATGCAGATCCGCCCGTTCGAACCCGCCGACATCGACGCCGCCGCCGCCGTGTTGCGGCGCGCGGCCGAGACGTTCATCCTGCACGAGGCCGCGCCTGAACACGGCGCCGCCTTCCTTGCCCTGCACGACGCGGCGGCCCTGCGCCGCAACCTCGACGCCGGCTTCGTCTATCACGCGGCCGTCGTGGACGGCGTACTGGCCGGCTTCATCGGCATGCGCGGCGGCACGCACCTGTACCACCTGTTCGTGGACGCGGCCTACCAGCGGCGCGGTATCGCGCAGGCCCTGTGGCATGCGGCGCGCGCGGCGGCGCTGCATCCGGGGCATCCGGGCGTCTTCACCGTCAACGCGTCGAACGTCGCCGTGCCGTTCTACACGACGCTGGGTTTCGAGCGCACGGCGCCCATGCAGCCGGACTCGGTGCCCTACAACCCGATGCGGCGTGTCGAGGCCGGATCAGCGGCCCTCGTCGATCCGGCGTAGCCACAGGCTGCTGGCCCAGCCGTCCACGGCGCGGCCGTCGGCGCGCGTGCGCACCTGCCACCAGTCGCCGTCCGTCGCCCCCGTCGCGGTGACGATGGCGCCGGCGCGCAGCACCCGCCTGCGCGCGGCGCGCACGCCTCGGTCTTCGCGCAGGTTCAGGTCGGCGGCGACGCGGTAGCGCGCGCCGGCCGCCGGACCGTCCGTTGCAACCGGCGCCGTCCGGACCGCCGCCACGGCTTCGAGCGGCGCGGGCGCGGACGGCAGCAGCGCCGACAACAGCATCCCGAAGACGAGCGTGCCGCCGCCCAGCACCGCCAGCGCCCGCGCGTTGGGCCGGCGCCACCACGCGCGCGGCGTGCACCACGCGGCCAGCACGAGCGTGAGCACGAACGCGAGACCCCACGCGAGCCAGGGCGCCAGCCAGGGCGGGATGGCGAAGGCGGCGAAGTCCATGCGCGCCTCAGGCATCGAAGCGCAGCACGTAATGGCCGGCGACGAGGTGGTGGCCGGCCGGCAGGCGGTAGGGCTGCTCGGGCGTGGCCGTGTCGATGGTGGCGACGAAGGCCAGGTGCTCGTCCAGGTGGTACAAGGCCTGCGTGGGCGAGAGGCGCGCGATCAGCCAGCCGTCCGGCCCCGCTTCGAAGCTGAACGCGTCGCGCGAGAGGCCCAGCCGGTCGGCGCTCGACGGCGGCGTGCCGGCCGCGTTGCGCAGGAAGCGCGGCGAATCCAGCAGGCGCAGCGCCGCCAGCATCGGGGCGCCGCGGCCGAACGTGAAGCGGGCGCCGGGCGCCACCGGCAGCGCCGGCGGTTGCGGCAACAGCAGCAGGGCGCAGTAGCGGTCGGCCAGCGCGGGGGCGCACGCGGCGAGTTCCAGGCGCGTGCCGTCGACGGGACTGAAGCTGGCCGGCGCGGCGATCCGTTCGCGGCCGGCGGGCGTGATCGCCTGCAGCTCGTCCTGGTCGTCGACGGCGAAGCCGATGACGGCGTCCGCCCCTTGCGCCGCGGGGACGAAGGCGCGGTTCAAGCCGATCTCCAGCACTTGCGCGCCCGTCTCGCGGTAGCGCGACAGCCGCGGCAGCGCCAGCGCGGCCAGCGCCACGCGCCGGCGCGGGACCGGCGCATAGGTCGCGTCCGGCGGCGCGCCGCCCGGCTGCGGCGCCGGGCCCCGCGCCAGGGGCACGGCCGTCAGTTCGGGGTCGGGCACGGCGCGCGGTTTCCAGACGGCGGGGCGGGCCGCCGCGCTGGGGGCTTTCGCCGCGGCTGCCGGCGGGCGCGCCGTGGCGGACGGCCGCGCCGGCGTCACGCGCAGCAGCAGGCGCAACGCGGCGCCGGTGGCGTCGACGGCGCCGCGGCGCGACTTGATCGTCCAGTAGCCGGCCGCCGCATCCCAGCTGCAGTCGAAGGCGTCCTTGGGCCGCACCTGGACTTCCAGCGGCGCGTCCGGGCCGTCGTTGATGAGGAGGACGGCGCCTTCCGCGCCGAACGGCCAGCCCGGCGCGGCGTAGGTGGCCTCGTGCTCGTCGTGGCCGATCAGCGTGAGGCGCTGGTTCGGGTAGATGGCGCAGACGGTCTTCCACACGGCGCTGTCGCGCGACACTGCGACCGTGTACTGCACGGCTTCGCCCGCCGCCGGCAGGTAGACGGCGTGGCCGAACTTGACCTCCACTTCGCCCGGTTCCAGGCGATCGGCGCCGACGACGTGGTAGCGCACGTCGTCGCCCTGCAGCAGGTCGCCGAAGTCCTTCTGGTGCAGCGCCGCCAGGCCTTGCGCGAGGTCGCGCACGCGGGCGCCGCGCGTGAGGTGGCGGTCGTCGTCGACCTCTTCCTGCGGCAGCATCAGCGTGATGTGGGAAAAGCAGCGCACGGCGGCACGGCCCCGTTGCTCGCGCGGCGTGCGTTCCAGCAGGTCGCGCAGCAGCGGGCGGCGCGCGAACAGCGCCAGCCCCGGCGCCTGCCAGATGGCGTGGGCGTCGAAGACGTCGCCCACCTTGCCTAGGACTTCATGTTGGACGTAGACCGGCATGATTCGTTCTCCTCTAAAGATTGGCTGCTGGCGGCAGCGGCACCTAGCAGGGGGCAGATGAAAAACAGCAGGTGCGAGCCGCCCGCCGACAGGAAGCTCATCGGCTGGCCCATCACCGGGAAGATCGCGAGGTTCGTGCCCCACGAGAGCAGGAAGTGGCCGAACGCGAACGCGGCGCCGCCGGCCAGGAAGAAGCAGCGCAGGCGCGCGAGCCAGGCGACGCGGTAGTCGCGCGCCTCCCTCGCCGCGAGCCAGCAGCGCACGGCCAGGCGCAGCACCGCCGCCAGGAACGCCGCCTGCAGCAGCCACAGGCCGACGGCAGCAAGCAGGCCGTGGCGCTGCAGGAAGAAGGATGCGGCGAAGTCGTCCTGCACGGCCGGGATGCGCAGCGCGAAGCCGGGAGACAGGCCCAGGTCCGCCATGCCGAACGCGCCGTCGGCGCCGCGCCAGCCGCCTTGCGCGATGGCGCGGGCGCCCAGCAGCAACTGCTGTCCCGTGTGCGGATGCGTGCCGGGATCGAGCCAGACGAGGAAGCGGTCGGCATAAAAATCCCAGCGCGCGATGCCGTCCGCGCCGACGCCGCGCAGCAGCGCCACGGCCAGTACGGCGCCGCAACCCACGCACGCGAGCGCGAAGGCGGTGCCGCGCCGGCGCGTGGCCAGCGCCTGGGCCAGCATCATCGTGCCGGCCCATAGCGCCAGCAGCACGAGCGGCGAATAGTCGTCGACCTGCACGAGCGCGACGCCGAGCAGCAGCATGAACAGCAGCGCGGGCGCCGCGAGCCGCAGGCCGCGCCGCCATGCGCCGCCGGGCGCGGGACCGTCCGCGCAGGCGAGCGCCAGGCAGTGGGCGGACAGCGCGGCGAGCGCCAGCTTGGCGAATTCCACGGGCTGCAGGTCGAACACGCCGGTCTCGTCGCCGTACGCGACCTGCAGCAGCAGCGCGAGGAGTGCCGCGCCGGTCAGCAGCAGCAGCGCCAGCTCGATGCGCGCCTGGGGCAGCGGCCGCGCCGGCCGCACGAGGCCCGCCAGCGTGGCCGCGCCGCAGGCCAGCGCCAACAGCGCCGCGGTCTTGTGGAAGTGGCGCAGCCACGCGGTGTCCGGCGCGCCCAGGCCCAGGTCGAGCTGTGCCAGCAGGCCGAGTGCCAACAGCGGCAGCGCGGCGGCGAGGACGGGGTCGAGGCGGCGCGGCGCCAGCAGCGCGAACGCCAGCGCGGCCCAGGCGGCAACGAGGCCGAGGCCCGGGCCGGCCGGCGCGCCGCTGCGCTGGAGCCAGAACAGCACGACGCCGGCGCCGGCCAGCAGCAGGCCAGTGCCGGCCGCCGCGCCGGCGCGCAGGCGCATGCCCGCGCGCGCGCCGAGCGCCGTCGCGAGCGCGCCCGCGCCGGCGAGGGCGAGAACCACCAGCAGCGGCACGCCGGCCTGCGCCGGCAGGTCCCACGGCGCGCGCCAGGTCCACGTCCACGTGACGCCGGGCGGCAGGCGCGGCGCCGCGTCCGGATACAGGGCCACGTGGCCGGCGGGACGCAGGTGCAGCACGTCGCCGTCCATCGCGAGCAGCAGGCGCGTGCGGCCGGCGACGAGCGTCTGGCCGCCGTCGAGGCGCAGCGGCCGTCCGGCCAGCAGCGCGGCGTGGCCGTCCTCGGTCAGCAGCACCGGGACGGATGGCGCGGCGGCCAGCACGAAGTCCTCGCCGCTCCTGCTGCGCGCGACGGTGGCGGCGGGCGCCGGCAGGCCGGCGACGGCGATGCGGTTGCCGCAATCGAGGTTGCCGCCGAAGATGAGCGGGCGGCCGAAGGCGAGCATGCCGGGCGCGATCCGGTTCCACAGGCCGGCCAGGCGCGTGCCGATGCGCGCGTCCGGACAGGCCGGCTGCGGCCGGCCGTCGCGGCGCAGCAGGGCGCCGTCGTAGCGCCAGGCCGTGCGGCCGGCGGACAAGGACACGGCATCGGCGCCCGCCGCGCCGACGTCGATGCGCAGGGCGCCCGGCTGGAATTGCTGGCCCGGCCGCAGCACGACGCTGCCGCTGCGGCGCCGGCGCTCGCCATCCTGGACGAGCAGCGTGCCGGCCGCGCCGTCGGCGGCCGCCCACCAGCTGCCGTCCGCGCCGCGGCGCAGTTGCAGCCGGCCGCCGTCGTCGGCCGGCGCGCCGAGGGCGGCGTGGTCGAGATCGAGCGCCGCGCCCGGGGCCAGCATGACGGCCACGCGCGCCGGCATCCACGCGGCCGGCGCGCGCAGCAGCGCGAGCATCTGCAGGGCGCACAGCGCGGCCAGCGCGGCCCCGGCGCACACGCGCGCCGTGCGTGAGGATGCGGGCGTCATGCGGCGCTCCGCCAGGCGCCGGGCGCGCGATCCAGCCCCTGCGCCGCGCGCGCGATCAGGCGGCTGATCTCGAGCGCATGGCGCGGACGCGCGTCGGGACGCGGCGCCAGCAGGGCGCGCAGCAGGACCAGCAGCGCATCGTGATCGGGTGCGGAGGCGCGCGCGAGGAACAGCGCGATCTCGTCGGGTGCGAGGATCGCGGCCGGCGCGCCCAGTGTGGCCGCGCCGGCCGCGCCGTGTGTGCGGTAGGCGTCGGCGCAGGCGGCGCAAAAGCGCAGCGGGATGCCGGCGACGAGGTAGTAGAGCAGGGCGCCGAGCGCGAAGTAATCGCTGCGCGCGTCGGTCCGGTAGCGGCCGCCGGCGTCCGGGAAGAACTGCTCCGGCGCCTGCCAGGCGGCCGTGCCGGCGTACGAGTGGGCGGCGCTGTCCAGCAAGGGACGGTTGGTGCCGAAGTCGGCCAGTTTCAGCATGCTGCCGCGTGCATCGACGAGCAGGTTGGCCGGCTTGAGGTCGAGGTAGCGCCAGCCGTACTGGTGGACTTTCGCGAGCGCGCCGTTGACCTGGCCCACCCAGGCCAGCGCGCGGTCGGCGCCCGGGCCCGCGCCGCGGCCGCGCAGTGCCGCCAGGTGGGCGGCCAGGTCGCCGTCCAGCAATTCCAGCGCCAGCGCCGGCAGGCTGTCGTGCTCGCCGCTGTCGAGCAGGCGCACGATGTGGCGCTGGTCCCATGGCTGCAGGCCGCGCAGGAACGCGATCTCGGCGTCGAAGCAGGCGCGCCAGACCGCGCGCTGCGGCGGCAGGGCCAGGTCCATCTGCGCGCGGTTGACGAGTTTCACGGCCGCGGGCACGCCGTCCAGCGCGGACTCGGCGCGCCAGACCTGGCCGTAACTGGAACCGCCCAGCGGCGCCAGCAGGCGCCAGGCGCCCGCCGTCAACGTGATGATGTCGCCTGCTTCGACCATGTGTCCTCCCGAGCCGGCGGCCGGTGGCCGCTTGCGGGGGATTAGCGGGGGGAGGGGAAAAGCGGGTCCGATGTGGTGTGGCGGGCTGTGTTAATCTCGACCATATTGCCGGTTTTGCAATGAGCGCGAAAGGAAGCCATGTCGAGATCCGCATTGAGTGCCAAGGTGTTTGCCGTCTACCTGTTCGTCGTCGGACCCGTGCTGGTGTTCGCGCCGAATATGCTGCTGTCGCTGTTCGGGATCGCGCCCACGGGTGAGGTCTGGATACGCGTCGTCGGCCTCCTCGTGTTCTGTCTCGGTGTGTATATCTGGATTTGCGCCGGGTTCAGGCCGTTTCTCGAAGCATCGGTCTACACGCGCGTGCTCGTGTTCGTCGTGTTTCTCGTATTCGCGATCAAGGGCCTCGTCAGTCCGATGATCGTGCTGTTCGGCGTGATCGATCTGTGCGGGGGACTCTGGACGTGGTTCGCGCTGAAAGCCGATGCGCGCGCGGCGGAACCCGCGCCGGCGGCGCAGCAGTGACGGGTGTCGAGGCAATAAAAAAGGCTGTGTTCGCGTTAGTTATGTGAACTGAATCTGGTTGCGGAGGTCATACGCATTGTCGAGTTAACTCATGAGGAGTGACGATGCGCAGCCTGACGATCGACGAAGTGTTCGCCAAGTTGTCGGCGGTACAGCTGTCGGCTTCCGACCTGATCCGGCTGCGCGAATGGATCGCGGGCCTCGCGCACCCGGCGGAATGCATCGCGCTGATAGAACAGGCCGCCAGAGGCCGGCCATGCCCGCGCTGCGGCTGTGGCCGCGTACACCGCTGCGGCCAGGCGAGCGGCCTGCAGCGTTTTCGTTGCCTCGCCTGCGGACGCAGCTATAACGCCCTGACCGGCACGCCGCTCGCACGCCTGCGCAAGAAAGAGCTTTGGCTGCCGTACTTGCAATGCGTCCTGGAGTCGCGCACGGTGCGCGACGCCGCGCGCGTGACCGGCGTGCACCGGACGACCAGCTTCCGGTGGCGCCACCGGTTCGTACCCGGCGCGATGCGCGACCGGCCGGCAATGTTGGCGACCATCGTCGAGGCCGACGAAACCTATCGCCTGGAATCGCAGAAGGGTTCGCGCAACCTGACACGACCGCCGAGAAAGCGCGGCGGCGTGGCCAGCCGGCGCGGGATCAACGGGGAACACGACTGCCTGCTCATCGCGCGCGACCGCAGCGGGCAGACGCTGGACTTTCACACAGGCCGCGGACAAGTGACCGTCGCGCAATTGCATGCGTGCCTCAAGCCGGTCTTGCCGGCCGACGTGCTGCTGATCAGCGACGGGGCCGTCGCGTATCGCCGTTTTGCCGAACAAGCGGGCGTCACGCACGAGGCCGTGAACGTGAAGGCCGGCATCCGGGCGCGCGGCGCCATCCACATCCAGAACGTCAACGGCTGGCACAGCCGCTTCAGGAGCTGGCTGGTGCGGTTTCGCGGTGTCGCGAGCCGCTACCTCATCAATTATTCGGGCTGGCAACGGCTGCTGGATGCGCGGCGCCTGACGACGCCCGCGCACCTGCTGTGCGCTGCGGCCCGGCTCGGCTAAGGCGGCTGCGCCCGTTTACCTAAATATCGCGAACACAGCCATAAAAAACCGCGCACGAGGCGCGGTTGTTATCGTTCGATGCTGCGATCAGCGGTGCCAGCCGCCGCGATCGTGGCCGCGATCCCCGCCGCGGTCATGGTCCCAGCCGCGATGCCAGCCACGGTCGTGATCGTAGCCGCGACCGCGTTCGACGACGACGACGTCCGGGCGCGCGTCATAGTAATAGCGCTGCGGCTCGACGTACACGGGGCGCGATTCGACGTACACCGGACGGGACTCGACGTAGGTCGGTGCCGCTTGGTAATAGCCGCCGGAATAGCCGCCGGAATAGCCGCCTGAGGAGGCGTAGCCGCGGTTGCGGTAGTAATAGTCGTCGTTCGTGCGGGCGGAGTTGCCGACCGCGGCACCGATGACGCCGCCGACGATGGCGCCGTTGCGGCCACCCACGCCACCGCCGATGGCGGCGCCGGCCAGCGCGCCGACGACCGTGTTCACACCCCGATCGTCAGCCATCGCCGTGGAGGACACGGCAGCTGCGGCCAGGAGCATGGCACCAATGCATTTTTTCTTCAACATGGCTTGTTCCTTGCGCCTCAACGGGGGATCGGGATGATCACGACTACGCCAGGCATGCAAGCATCATAGATCCGGCACCGGATGGTGCCACGCGTTAATACAGATTATTACATGTGCTTCCGGCGCTGTAACATGAGTAACGGGAAACATGTATCTGCCCTTGCAGTCGGCGCCGGCTGCCCCATCTTGGAAGGATTATCGACTGACCTGACCCCACCATGGCGCGCCGACGTTCTTTCGTTTCCATTCTTGCCATCCTGGTGCTGTTGCATGCGTACATCGGGCTGCGGCTGTTGCCCGCCATGGGCGCCGGCCCGTTCGGGATGCTGGCGGGGACGGTGCTGCTTGCCATCTCGGCCGCGCTCGTGCGCATCGGCCTCGTCGCGCCGAGCCTGCGCCGCACGCGCTGGTCCGAACCGCTGACGTGGGCCGGGTTGCTGTCCATGGGTTTCTTTTCCTCGCTGTTCGTGCTGACGCTCGTGCGCGACGTCGTGCTGCTGGCAATGGCGCTCGGCGGCGGCGCCGGACCGGGGTTCACCCATGACAGCGCCGTCGCCGTGCCGCTGCTGGCGCTGGCCGTCACGTTTATCGGCTTCATCAATGCCCGGCGCGTGGCGCGCGTCGTCAGGGTCGAGGTGCCGATCGACGGCCTGCCCGAAGACCTGCACGGGTATTCGATCGCGCAGATTTCCGACATCCACGTCGGCCCCACGATCCGCCGGCCCTACCTGAACGCCATCGTCACGAAGGTCAACGCGCTCAAGCCGGACGCCATCGCCATCACGGGCGACCTCGTCGACGGCACCGTGCAGCGCCTGGCCCTGCACACGGAACCGCTGGCGCGACTGTCGGCGCCGGACGGCGCCTTCTTCGTCACGGGCAACCACGAATACTATTCCGGCGTCGAGCAATGGGTGACGGAGGTGCGCCGCCTGGGCCTGCGCGTGCTGATGAACGAGCACGTGATCCGGCGCCGGGGCGGCGCGACGATCATGATCGCCGGCGTCACCGACTACACGGCCCAGCACTTCGATCCCGCCCACAAGAGCGATCCGCACCAGGCCGCCGCCGGCGCGCCGGACGACGTCGCCGTGCGCATCCTGCTGGCCCACCAGCCGCGCAGCGCGCCGGCCGCGGCCGAGGCGGGCTTCGACCTGCAATTGTCCGGCCATACGCACGGCGGCCAGTTCTTTCCGTGGAATCTGTTCGTGCCGTTGCAGCAACCGTTCGTGGCCGGCCTGAACCGCGTGCGCTCGCTGTGGGTGTACACGAGCCGCGGCACCGGCTATTGGGGACCGCCCAAGCGCTTCGGCGCGCCGTCCGAGATCACGCTCGTGCGCCTGGTGCCCGGCCGCGTGTGAGGGCCCGCGCACGGGGTAAATATATGTACGCCAATATATTTCCACAAACACAGTGGGATGCGTTATCGTTTTGGCTTCTTCACCGACCAAAGGATTGCACGCATGAACCGCCGCCTCCGTCTTCCCGCCCTGAGCCTGATCGCCGCCGCCGCATGCATGCTGGGCGCCACCGCGAATGCCGCCAATCCCGGCAATGATCCGGCCGCGCTCGCCAAGGTGCGCGATACGGCGCTGCAGAGCGATTACGCCTACCAGCGGCTGGAAGACTTGACGGACCTGGTCGGCCCGCGCCTGTCGGGCTCGCCCGGCGCGGCCGCCGCGGTGACCCAGGTCGCCGCTGAATTGCGCAAGCTGGGCGCCAAGGTCACGCTGCAGCCGATCAAGGTGCCGCACTGGGTGCGCGGGGAAGAGAAGGCGGCGCTCGTCGACTACCAGGGCCGGCCGGCCGGCGTCACGCAAAAGGTCGTGCTGACGGCGCTGGGCGGCTCGGGCGCGACACCGGCCGCCGGCATCACGGCGCCCGTGATCGTCGTGCGCACCTTCGAGGAACTCAAGGCGCGCGCGGCCGAGGTCAAGGGCCGCATCGTGCTGTTCGACGTGCCGTTCGACCAGAACATGGCGGACCGCGGCCTGGCCGGCACCGCATATGGCCAGGCCGTCGCCTTCCGCGGGGCGGGCCCGCGCATGGCGGCCGAGATGGGTGCCGTGGCGGCCCTCGTGCGCGCCGTCGGCGGCGCCGCTTATCGTATCCCGCACACGGGCCTGACCTTGCTCAAGGACGATGCGCGCATTCCGGCGGCGGCCGTCACGATCGAGGATTCGCTGCTGATCGGCCGCCTGTCGAAGCGCGGCCCCGTCACCATGCACCTGACGCTGACGCCGCAGATCCTGCCGGATGCCGACAGCTATAACGTGATCGCCGACTGGCCGGGCACCGACAAGGGCGACGAGATCGTGCTCGTGTCCGGCCACCTGGATTCGTGGGACCTCGCGACGGGCGCGAACGACGACGGCTCCGGCGTCGTCAGCGCGATGGGCGTGATCGACACGCTGCGCAAGCTGGACTACCACGCGCACCGCACGATCCGCGTCGTCGCCTGGATGAACGAGGAGAATGGCGGGCGCGGCGGGCATACCTATGACGCCGTCAACAAGAAAGTCGCCGACAAGCATTTTGCCGCATACGAGGACGACGGCGGTTCGGGCCGTCCGTTCGGCCTGCACGCGGGCGTCGGCCTGGCGGGCGCCAAGCTGCTGGCGCCGCTGCAGGCGGCCCTGTATCCGATGGGCGCGGGTGCGTTCCGGCGCGACGACGTCGTCGGTTCCGGCGACCTGCACGACCTGGAGGATTCCGGCGTGCCGAGCTTCGAGCCGTGGATCGATTCTGCCGATTACTTCAATTATCACCATACCCCCGCCGATACCTTCGATAAGGTGAACCCGGAAAACCTGCGCCGCCACGTCGCCGTGATGGCGACGACGGCCTGGTTCCTGGCCAATATGGACCAGCCGCTCGGCCGCTCCAACGCCGCGACCGACGCGAAGGCCGCCAAGTAACACGGTCGTCGACGGACGCCGCGCACGTCCACGCGTGCGCGTTCCTATGCCTCCCGTCCTCCCGCCGCGTCGTTGCCGACGCGGTGCCTCCCGCGTTACCCGGCGTCGATGCGCCGGATCGATCGCGCGTGGCCGCGGAACGGCCGGCCGTACACGGTCTGGATGCCGCTGGCAAAATTCTGCCCCCAGACCAGTTGCGGCCGCGTGTCGTGCGGTTCGCTCGACCAGTACCAGACGCGCTCGAAGCGCTCGCGCAGGTTGGCGAACAGCAGGGCAAGTTCGCGCCGCGTCGGCAGCTCCCCATCCTGCGCGGCGGCCCATTCGCGCGCGGCCGGCCAGCTGACGTCGGACGTTTCGTCCGCCAGCAGCACGAGGTGGTAGTCGGACTCGCCGTTCTTGCCGAGTATCAGGCCGGCATAGGCTTCGCCTTCCTTCAACATTCCTTGGATCCTCAGGTAATCACCCATTGCGCAATCCTTTCGTCATGTCTTCATGTCTTGCGGTCTTTGTATGACCATCGATCGCCGCGCTTGGTTGCGACGTTCGATACGACCTAGCTCATAACGGAGTGCGCTGCAGTGGTTCTCAACTTTTCGCCGACGCTGTTCAAAGGCAAGTGTTAAATGGGCGCGCGGGCGTCACCCGTCTCTTCCGCCAAAGTTTGCAGTTGCAAATCAGTAAGCTGTTGATTCTGCGGAGTAATGTTGTTTAGCAACTCGTTACTATGGGAAATTTTTTTTCGAAAAGGTTGAACTAAGGCAGTTTCCTTGCGTCAAAGGGTTATCTTCACTTTTTAATGCAAGGAAACTTCCCGATGAAAAAACTGCTGACCATTGCCTCGAACGCCCGCCTGAACACCCTGCTGTCCTGCAGCGCCGCAGTCCTGTTGTCCGCCGGCGGCAGCGCCATGGCGATGACCACGCCGGCCACCACGTATAACTACTACGTGTCGCCGACCGGCTCGGACACGGCTGCAGGCACGAAGGCCGCGCCGTTCAAGACCCTGGCCCGCGCCGCCAAGGCCGCGACGCGCGCCGGCACCACCGTCTGGGTTGCACCGGGCACCTACGCCGGCGGCATCAAGACCACGTACAGCGGCACCAGCTCGGCCCGCATCTACTGGGTGTCGACGACGAAGTGGGGCGCCAGGATCGTCCCGCCGGCCAGCTCGACCAACAACAATGCGTGGGACAACCGCGGCAACTACGTGAGCATCATCGGCTTCGACGTCGACGGCACCAACTCGGGCAGCGGCACGAAGTGGACCCACGGTATCTACACGGGCGGTTCGTACGGCATGATCGCCGACAACCACATCCACAACATCGCGAAGTCCGTGACCTGCACGAGCGCAGGCGGTTCGGCGATCGGCGTGGACAGCTATTACCACGGCGTCATGACGGATGTGATCGGCAACGTCGTCAACGACATCGGCCCTGCCGGCTGCACGTATGTCCAGGGCATCTACTTCAGCACCTCGGGCTCGATCAAGAACAACCTGGTGTACCGCGTGGGCGCTGTGGCGATCCACCTGTGGCACGACGCCAATCACGTGACCATCACCAACAACACGGCGACGGCATCGAACTTCGGCATGGTCATCGGCGGCGGCGACTTCTATTACACGTCGGCAGGCGCGAATTACATCTTCGTTGCGAACAACATCGTGTACGACAACAAGTACGGCATCTCGGAGCAGGGCGTGACCGGCAAGCAGAACGTGTACAAGAACAATCTCGTGACCAAGAACTCGACGTACAACATTTCACTGCGCAATGGCCTCGCCGCCACCGCGACGGTCAGCTCGGACCCGCTGTTCAAAGGCGATTCGCGCACCGCGACGACGCCCGACTTCCACCTGACCTCCAGCTCGCCGGCAATCGGCCGCGGTACCGCGACGAATGCCTACCCGACCGACCTGGACGGCAAGCCCCGTAACGCCACCACGGGTTACGACATCGGCGCCTACCAGCACTGATCCGGTCACTCACCCGGTAGTACCGGTCCGCCTTGCCGGACCCCAAGCGCCCGCGGCGGCCTGCCGCGGGTTCGCTTCCCAGTGTTGCGCCTGCTGACACCGACGCTGCCGGCCTCGCGCCAGCGGCAGGGGAACCCACGCACTCAAGGAATGTAAATGAAACAACGACTCAATATCGCGTCCGACACCCGTATCAACGCACTGCTGTGCAGCAGCGCCGCCGTTCTCCTGGCCGCGTGCGGCGCCGCCGGCGCCGCGTCGGCCCAGACGACGGCCCATGTCTACACCATGACGGGCGCCGCATCGAAGGATTTCGCCCTGACGGGCTACGACACCAATCCGCTGGCTGGTGCCGGCTCGCTCAACGGCGCGATCGCCAGCGCGGCCGCGGGCGCCGCCGGGGCACAGCCCAGACTGCTCGCCAGCGTCGCGACCGCCAACCCGTCGTCGTCCGCCGTGACCACGGCAACCACCGAGGTGACCCAGCTGTACCAGAGCCTGCTTGGCCGCGCGCCGGATGCGGCCGGCCTCGCGTACTGGAGCCAGGCCGTGGCCAGCGGCGTGCCGCTCTCCGCCGTCGAAGCTGCCATCCGCAGCAGTGCCGAATACATAAGCCTGCATAATACGGCGGGCTCGACGGTGACGGTGCCAGCGACGCCGTATAACTACTACGTGTCGCCGACCGGCTCGGACACGGCCGCGGGCACGAAGGCCGCACCGTTCAAGACCCTGGCCCGCGCCGCCAAGGCCGCGACCCGCGCCGGCACCACGGTCTGGGTTGCGCCGGGCACGTACGCCGGCGGCATCAAGACCACGTACAGCGGCACCAGCTCGGCCCGCATCTACTGGGTGTCGACGACGAAGTGGGGCGCCAAGGTGGTGCCGCCGGCCAGCTCGACCAACAATAATGCGTGGGACAACCGCGGCAACTATGTGAGCATCATCGGCTTCGACGTCGACGGCACCAACTCGGGCAGCGGCACGAAGTGGACCCACGGTATCTACACGGGCGGCTCATACGGCATGATCGCGGACAACCACATCCATAACGTCGCCAAGTCCGTCGCATGCACGAGCGCCGGCGGTTCGGCGATCGGCGTGGACAGCTATTACCATGGCGTGATGACGGATGTGATCGGCAACGTCGTCAACGACATCGGCCCGGCCGGCTGCACGTACGTTCAGGGCATCTACTTCAGCACGTCGGGCACGATCAAGAACAACCTGGTGTACCGCGTGGGCGCGGTGGCGATCCACCTGTGGCACGACGCCACCAACGTGATCATCACCAACAACACGGCGGCGGCATCGAACTTCGGCATGGTGATCGGCGGCGGCGACTTTTACCACACGTCGGCCGGAGCGAACAACATCTTCGTCGCGAACAACATCGTGTACGACAATAAGTACGGGATCTCGGAGCAGGGCGTGACCGGCAAGCAGAACGTCTACAAGAACAACCTGATCTACAAGAACACGACGTACAACACGTCGCTGCGCAATGGCCTCGTCGCCACGGCGACGGTCGGCTCCGACCCGCTGTTCAAGGGCTATTCGCGCACCGCCGCGGCGCCCGATTTTCACCTGACCACGAGCTCGCCGGCAATCGGCCGCGGTACCGCGACGAACGCCTACCCGACCGACCTGGACGGCAAGGCCCGTAACGCCACCACGGGTTACGACATCGGCGCCTACCAGCACTAAGCCTGTCGCGCCCCTGGACTCTCCGGGGGCGTCGCAAGCGGCGGCCCGCATGCCTTCCGGTGTGCGGGCCGTTTGTGTTGGAGCGGTCGGTGCGTCAATCGTCGAGGGGCGTGGTGATGCCTGGTCCGTCCGCCCCGGCGCGATTCACGGCCGTGCTGACCTTGTACCAGTCGAACGCGTCGGGCGGCACGGCGGCATGGCGCGCCAGTTCGATCGCCTGTTCCGGCGGCAGGTCCGGATCGAGCCACAGCTTCGCGGCCTCGGCGTCCAGCACGACCGGGCGGCGGTCGTGGATGTCCAGCATGCCGCCCGACGCGTCGTCCGTGACGATGACGAAGCCCGCTTCCGCCCGGTTTTCCGCGAAGGGGCCGAAGTTGGCCACAGCCAGCATGAACAGCGGTTGATGATCCTTGCGGTGGATGTGCCAGGGTTGCTTGTGCCCCTTTTCTCCCGTCCATTCATACCAGCCCTCGGCCGGCACGATGCCGCGCCCGTTCTTGACGAGCCGCGACCAATAACGGTTGGCCAGTTTTTCCAGACGCGCGTTGATGACGATCGGCACCTTGCCCTCGGCCCATTTGGCGCGATAGCTCCAGAACACATCGTCCACGCGGTGCTCGCCGTCCTGCACGTGCATGACGGGCCGATAGGTGCCCGGCGCCGCGTTCGGCGTCGGCCTCGACTCGCTGTCGAGCACGGCGTCGGTCCAGCCGATCAGGTTTGCGTAATGGCGCGCCGTCTGGCTTTGGTCAAATCGTCCACACATGGGGCGATGGTAGCGCAGATGGGCGATGGTGGCCGTCCGTTAGGGCGAATCGTGGCCATGCGATGTCTGTGCGTCAGCGCAAGGTTGGCCGCATTTGCAGAGGCAAAAAATCAATAAAAATACAATTTGTTAATATTTATGAAGGCAAAAAACCAACAAAAGATACAATTTGTTAATATTTGTTGTAATTGTGATTATTGGAGAGATTTTGATCTCGAGATCCGAATATACTCGCGGCAACGTAATACATTTGGGTAAATCTTATTTCTTGATGGGATGTCGGTGAATATCGAGCAATTGGCCGCAGTCGGACTTCAGGGCGACATGTCACGAACTGCCAGCATCAGTCATAACCTGGCCAATGTCTTGACGCCAGGCTTCAAGGCGACCCGGATCATGCCGTCCGGATTTTCCCTTCAACTCTCCGCTGCATCCTCAGGCTTCGCGCCGACGTTTGTGCCTGCACCCGCCGCGACGACCTCGATCGATGCTTTGCCGGGGGCGCTGCGGCCGACTTCGACTGCGAGCGACGTGGCGATTGAAGGCGATAGCTGGTTTGAATTGGCGGGTGGCCAAGGTAGTGTGTATACGAAGGTCGGGCGCCTGTCCGTCGGACGGGACGGGACCTTGCTTGGCCCGGGCAACCTGCCGATCATGGGGGACGGTGGCGCGATGCACCTCGACAATGCCCCTTTCTCGGTCAGCGCAACCGGCGAGGTCGTCCAGAACGGTGTCAGTATCGGTACGTTGCGCCGGGTTCGGATCGAGCACGCACAGTCGATGATCGCGATGGGCGATGGCGTCTATCTTCCCGGCGCCGCTCGGGTCAGCGATGCTCGCGCCGCCGATACCGTTCGAAGCGGGGTCCTGGAAGCGTCCAATGTCGACAGCGCCGGAGAGATGGTCCGCTTGACGGAAACCGTACGGCATTTCGAGAGCCTGCAAAAGATCGTGCAAGGTTACGACGCCACACTCGAGGCGACGATTCGCAAGTTGGGAGAATTTTGATGGATGACGCGCTTTACATCGCGGCGACGGGCATGCAGGCACATCAGAGAAGTGTCGAAACGATCGCCAACAACCTCGCGAATATCAGTACGCCGGGGTACAAAAAATCCCGCGTCAACTTCGCCGACATGGTCTATCGCAATCTCGCGCCGACGCCCCCCGGTCTCGATCAGCCCAATGCCGCGCCGGCCTGGCTGGGTACTGGCGTCACGATCGCGTCTTTGGCGAAAGTCTACAGCCAGGGCGAGATCAAGCAGACGGGGCGCGCGATGGACGTTGCCATCAATGGTGAAGGTTTCATTGAGGCGAGCGCTGAAGACGGTGCTCTGGTCTATGGGCGCGGCGGCACGCTGAGCGTCGACAAGGACGGTATGCTCTGCCTGGCGGATGGTTACCCGATCAATCCGCCGATCCACGTCGGGACCGGGGCCGCCGCCATCACGATCGGAAAAGACGGCACGGTCCAGGTCACGCCATCGGATGGGGCAGCGCCGTTCGAAGCCGGACGGATCGATCTGGTGCGTTTTGCCGATCAGGCCGGCCTGGTTGGGCTCGGGAATAATTTGTACCGGGCATCGGAACAGTCGGGCGACGCGATCGCGTACCGCACTGCCGAAGACGGCGCCGGCTCGCTGGCGCAGGGGTATGTCGAAAGCTCCAACGTGAGCCTCGCTGAGGAAATGGTCAACCTGACCATCGCTCAACGCGCTTACGAGAGCAGCATCAAGGTGATCCAGGCTGCCGACGAGATGCTCGCAATGAGCAACAACCTCCGGAAATAGGTGGGTTATGCGCCTGCAGAACATGTGGCCGGCCGCGATGCTGATCGCTCTCCAGGCGAGCGCCGCGGTTCCCACCTGTCTGAAGGATACGGTCGACGTGACAGGACCGGAGATCCGCCTGGGGGATCTCCTGTCGTCGGGTGCGGAGCAGTTGGGTGCGGACGTAGCCGGAACGCGCGTCGGCATGGCGCCGCGTCCCGGCAACGTCGGCCGCGTCGGACGTGCGGATCTGGAACGACTGATCCTGGCGCGATCGCCATCTGCGCAAATTCGCTGGTGCGGCGCCGAGCAGGTCGTCGTGCGTGTCGCCATCGATCGTGTTTCCGGCCACGAGATTTCCCGGAAGGTTGTGGAGGAGCTTGCGCGCCAACTGCGCCCTTCCTATCCGAATGTGGTCGTGCGTCCCGACGGCGAGATCCCGGATGTCGCAATCAGGACAGGGGCCTATGCGCTTTCCGTCAGGCCGCTTGGCGCGGGACGGCCCCAGGCACGGATGCTGGCCTGGGTGGACATCATGCGCCGGGGAGCCGTGGTGCGCAGCGTCGCGGTGCCGGTGGCGGTGTCCGCGCAAGGACGAGCGTGGTTTGCAATTCATGATCTCCCGGTGGGCGCCGTGCTCGGCAAGGAGGACGTCGAACCGCGCGTTACGGACCTGCTGGCGCACGATGACGTGCTGGCCGAATCCGAGCCCGTGCTCGGTCGCCGCAGCGCGTTGGCGGTGCGTGCGGAACAGCCTTTGCACACGCGTGACGTGGCAAGGAAAGACGAAGTCATGCTCGGGGATACCGTCCGCGTGCTGGCGGGAACCGGCGCGGTCCGCATCGAAATGACGGGCATTGCGGCAAACCGGGCGGGGCAGGGACAGCGGGTATCGGTACGCACCGGTAACGGGAACGCGGTCGAAGGTCGAGTACAGGGAACGGGGTGGGTGGTCGTTGAATGAATAATCGAAATTTGCTGGCGCTGCTGGCGTCAATCGTGATCGGGGCCGGTGCCCATGCCGACAGCCTGTACAAGCCCGGCAGCTTCCATGCACTGACATCGGATGTGCGAATCCGCCACATCGGCGACCTGATCACTGTAATGGTCTATGAAAATTCGAGCGCAAGCAGCTCGGCGAACACCACGGCCGCGCGCAATGCCAGCGTCGGCCTTGGCGTGAACGCCCAACGCCACAGCTATGCCGGCTCGATCACGACCGCCAATCAAACCGACGGTGGCGGCCGCACCGCGCGCGAAGGCCAGGTGCTGGCACAGCTGACGGTCGGCGTACGGGAAATCATGCCGAACGGCGATTTGGTCATCGTCGGTGAACAGATGGTCGACATCAATAACGAGCGTCAACGCATTACGGTCGAAGGCCGCGTGCGCCCGCAGGACATCTCGGAGACGAACGTGGTGATGTCGACCCGCATCGCCGACGCGCGCATCAGCTATGCCGGACAGGGCGACATGGCCGACCGCCAACGGCCGGCATGGTGGCAGCGCTTCCTCAGCTTATTCGGAGTGTAAGGATGCGGCGCCTGTTGTTTTGCCTGCTGCTCCTCGGCCTCGCGTGCGCACAGGCGTATGCCGAGCCGATCCGCATCAAGGACATCGGAAGAATGTCGGGATGGCGCGAGAACGCGCTGAACGGTTATGGCCTCGTCACCGGACTGGCCGGAACCGGAGATTCTTCGCGCAATCGCGCGACCCGACAATCGATCGCCAACATGTTGTCGCGCTTCGACCTGACCATTACGGCGGACGACATGCAGAGCCGTAACGTGGCCGCGGTCATGGTCACCGCGACGTTGCCGCCGTTCGCACGTGCGGGCGACACCATCGACGTGACCGTCACCTCGATCGGCGATGCGCGCAGCCTGGTCGGCGGGACCTTGATCCTCGCCCCGCTGAAGGGACCGGACGGCCAGATCTACGCGCTGGCCCAGGGCGCATTGGCCGTCGGCGGCTACAAGTACGACATGAACGGTAACGTCGTCCAGAAGAACCATCCGACGGTTGCTTCGATTCCGGGCGGCGCCAGTATCGAGGTTGGTGTGAAGGCGCGGATGCAGAGCGACCATCATACCGTGACTTTTGTCTTGTCGGACCCCGACTACACCACGGCAACCCGCGTCGCCGCCGCCATCAACGCCCGGTTCGGCACCCGGCTGGCGTCGGCCCAGGACGCGGAAGGGATCGAGGTGGCAGTGCCGGAAAACCGGCGCGGCCAGCTGGCCGATTTCATCACGGCCATTGAAAACGTCATGGTGGAACCGGACCGGCGCGCGCGCGTGGTCATCAACGAACGCACCGGCACCGTGGTGGCGGGCGGCGATGTGCGGATCTCGAAAGTCGCGGTCACGCAAGGCGACTTGCGCGTGTCGATCGTCACCGACAACACCGTTTCGCAACCGCTGACGGTGTCGTACGCCGGACAGTCCGGCCAGGCCCTGCGCGTGGCAAACAGCCGTGTGGACGTGGAAGAACGGTCGGAAACCGGTTTCGTCGGCGCCAATAACAATACGGTCGGCGACCTGGTGCAGACCCTGGTTCGCCTGAAAACCAACACACGGGACATCATCTCGATCCTGCGTGCCGTGAAGGCGGCGGGAGCGATGCATGCCGAACTTATTGTGCAGTAATCGAAATTCAGGAGAATTCGTGGTACCTCTCATCGATAATGGAACGATCGCACTCACGGGACTTGCCCTGGATGCCACTGTGATGCGCCATCGTGCCATCGCGCAGAACATCGCCAATGCCAATACGCCCGGTTACCGTGCCGTGGAAGTGAGCTTCGAGACGCATGTGCGGGCACTGCAGTCAGCGGGGGGAGAGGGCGGGCCCACGCCGCAGGCGCTGGCCGCGCTGCGTCCGCAAATGCGCCTCGCCGATACCGGCCAGGTCAGCCTGGACACCCAGATGGTGCAGTTGGCCGAGAACACACTGCATCACGAGGCGCTGCTCAAGGCGCTCAATAAAGAGTTCGCCATCATGAGTGCCGCGATCGGCGAAGGGAAACGCTGATGGACTACCTGTCGGCTTTCCAGATCAGCGCCAGCGGCATGGCGGTCGAAAAGATGCGGCTCGACCTGACCACGGCGAACATTGCGGCCATGCACACCGCCGCGCCCAACGCGGCTTCGGTCTATCGTCCCATGCATGTCGTGGCCCAGGCCGTGCCCCTGTCCTTCGCGCAGCGTTTCGGCGAGATGTCCGTGTCGGGTGGCGGCGCCAGGATCGTTGCCGTGCAAGGCGACGCGAGCCCGCCGCGCCAGGTCTATGAACCTGGGCATCCGTATGCCGATGCCAAGGGCTTCGTCAATTATCCTGCGGTCGACCAGGTGGCCGAGATGTTGAATGTGAATACCGCGTTGCGCGCCTACGAAGCGAATGTCGCGGCAATGAGTGCGGCGCGCACGATGGCGGCGCGTGCACTGGATATCGGGGGGGCGCAATGACCATTGAAGCAATCGCGGCGGCCGGTTCGATCGCCGCTCCGGCGAACCTCGCGCCAGCCGTGTCCGCTGCCCAGGGCGGCGGCTTCGGCGCCTGGTTCACGCAAGAGCTCGGCCAGGTCAACCAGACCCTTGCCGTGGCGGAGCAGGACGTCCGCCACATGGCCGCCGGGCAGGTCGAAAACCTGCACCAGGTGATGATCCACCTCGAGGAGGCCAAGCTGTCCTTCCAGCTGCTGGCCCAGGTTCGTAACCATCTTCTTGACGCCTACCAGGAAGTCATGCGTACGCAGGTGTAGGAATGGAAAGCGCAATGAAAGACATCTGGGCCGGCCTCGACCGGCGTGCCCGAGCGGCCCTGCTGGTCGGCGGCGCCGTGATCGCCTGCGGTGCGATCGCGCTCGGCGTGTGGGCCTATCGGCCGAACTACCAGGTATTGTTTGCCGATCTGGCGCCGCGCGACGCCGCCGCCATGACGGCCGAACTGGACAAGCTCAAGACGCCTTACCGCCTCGGCGGCGACGGCAACACGATCCTGGTGCCCCAGGACCAGGTCTACAAGCTTCGCCTGAAGCTGATGGGGCGCGAGACGCCATTATATGGAGCGGTCGGGTTCGAGGTCTTCAACAACGCGGACCTCGGCATGAGCGAATTCGTCCAGAAAGTCAATTATCAGCGCGCCGTGCAAGGCGAGTTGACGCGCACGATCCAGGCCCTCGACGAAGTGCAGGCGGCCAGGGTGCATCTGGCGATTCCCGAGCAGGGCCTGTTCAAGCGTTCGCAGACGAAGGCCAAGGCCTCGGTGACGCTGACGCTCAAGCCTGGGGCCGTCCTGTCTGCGGCGCAGGTGGTCGGCATTCAGCGCCTGGTGGCGGCTTCGGTGCCTGACATCACGACGGGCGCCGTCACCGTGCTGGACCAGCGCGGCCTGGCATTGACCCGGCCGGCGGACGGCGACGATAGCGGCGCACAGGGCGCCAACGCGCAGCTCGACGCCAAACGCAGCACCGAGGACTACATGCTCAAGAAGGTCAATGGCGTCCTCGACCGGATGTTCGGCGCGGGCCAGGCGATCGCCAGCGTCGACGCGGTCCTGAACCTGGACCAGTCGAAAGTCACCACCGAAGAGGTGCTGCCAGGCCACGGAAGTGCGGTTCAGGGCGGCCCGGCCGGCGTGGTGGTGCGCGAGCGCCATTCGGCGCAGGGCGGACCGGCGGGAGACGCCACGGCCAAGACGGAAACCCGCACGGAGAACTCGAACGACGAAGCCGAGTATCAGGTCGGGCGGCGCGTCGAGCAACTCGCGGTTGCCAGCGGCAGCGTCAAGCGCTTGAGTGTGGCGGTCGTGGTGCGCCATCCGCTGCGCGGCGCGCAGGCGGACGAACTGAAGGAACTGCTCGCGTCAGCGGTCGGCCTGAATGCGCAGCGCGGCGACACCATGGTGGTGCGCTCGCTCGACCAGTTTGCCGGACCAGTGGGAGACAGCGGGACGATGGCCGACGCCCGCCAGGCGGACCACGCGGTCCCCGAGCCTTCGCCGCTGCCGGCACCTGCACCGGCGCCGGCCGACCCGCGCCGCGCTGCCGTCGGCTGGTACTGGATACCGGTGCTCGCCGTGCTGTCCTTCCTGGCCGCGTTCGCCGTCATCCGGCGCCGCCGCGACCCGGTGGTCGTGGCGGTGGCGCCGCAACTGGACGATGCGGCGCGCACGGCCATGCTGCGCCAGGTGCGCGCATGGATCGACACCGAAAGCGTGGCACGACAGCCGGAGCCGCGCGGATGAGGGGCTATCGACAGGCGGCGGTTGCGCTGCACGGCATGAACCGGGAGGATCGCGCCTGGCTGCTGGGTGAGCTGGACAGGGGCCAGTGCGCGGTCCTGGAAGGCCTGATGCGCGAGCTGGACGAACTCGGCTTTCCCGCTGCGCCCGATCTCGCCGGCAGTGACCTCGGTGGTCCGGCCGTGCCCTTGAACGGCCCGCGTGAAACGCTTGCGCTCGCGCCTGCGGAGGACGTGGCCGCCGTGCTGGAGCGTGAGCCCGTGCTGTTGGTGGCGCAGCTGCTTAACGTGTGCGACTGGCCGTGGACTGAGCAGCTGTTGGCGTCCCTGGCCGCGCCGCGCCGGTCCGCGATACGTGCGGCGATGGCGGGTGTGTCGGCGGCGCCGTCGCGCGACCGTTTTTTGATCGAACAGCTGGCTGCCCGACTGGGCCGCCAAGCGACGCCCGTGGACGTGCGCCCGGCGCGCGGCACTTCCATCGTCGAACGGGTGCGTCGATGGATCCGATAATTCGCTCCATGCCGATAGGTGGCATGCCGCGTGCGCTCGCGCGAGCCCGGCCGGTGCCTGTGGCGCCGCCGGCCGCGATGGCACCGGTCCCGCCGGTGCATGCGCCCGTGGTGCCGCCGACAGTCCAGGCGCCGCCCGTTGCGCCGGCACAGTCGTTCGCCGAGGAGCTGGAACAGCAGGTGGCGCTTGCGCGTGCCGAGCTTGCGCGTGACATGGCCGCCGAGCTCGAACGCGAGCGCGAGCACATGCGGGAGGAGGCCAGGCAGGCGAGCGCGCGCGAACGCGAGGAAGCCCGGCGCGAAGGTTATGTGTTCGGACAGGAGCAAGCCGCGGCCGAGGCGAAAGCCGCGCTCCGGCAGGAAGCCGACCGCTTGAGCTCGACCGTGGCGAGCCTGGACCAAGAGCGCGCGAAGGTATTGGCGCAAGCCGAGGACGACGTGGTCGAGATCGTGTTTTGCGCCGTCACCCGTTTTCTCGGCACGGCGCTGGCCGGGCGCGAGCAGGTTGCGGCTCTGGTGAATCATCTGTTGGCGGAGGTCCGCGGTACAGGCGGCCTGACGCTTCGCCTGCATCCGGACGACGCGGAACTGCTCGCTGCGAATGCTGCGGGAGGCAACGCGTTCGGACAAGACGTTGTCCTGCGTGCAGACACCGACGTGGTGTTGGGCGGCTGCATGATCGACAGTCCCGTGGGACACCTGGATCTGCGCCTGGAAACCCTGCTCGAGCAGTTGCGCGACACGCTGTTGGCCGTGCGTGCGGCGAGGGCCGGAGGGAGTCGCCCATGATGCAGGCCTATCGGGACGCGGTACGCACGATGCCGCTGGGATGCCGAACCGGCCGGGTGACGGGCGTCGTGGGAACGAGCGTCGAATCCGCGGGACCGGACGTCACCCTCGGCGAGGTGTGCGAACTCGTGTTGGGCGACGGCAGCCGCGTGCTGGCCGAAGCGGTAGGCCTGCGGCCCGGCAAGGTGGTGTTGATGCCGTACCGGGAACTCCGCGGCGTTGCCGTCGGCGACGAGGTACTGGCGACCGGCCGGCCGGCCGGCGTTGCGGTCGGCAAGGGATTGCTCGGACGGGTCATCGATGCTTTCGGGCAGCCGCTGGACGGCAAGCCCGTCCCTGTGGCGCAAGCCACGCGGCCGCTGCAAGCGGAGCCGCTCAATCCACTGACCAGGCCGCGCATCGGCACCGTGCTCGAGACCGGCGTACGCGCGATCGACGGCCTGCTGCCGCTCGGCCGCGGCCAACGGGTGGGCATCTTCGCGGGCAGCGGCGTCGGCAAGAGTACCTTGCTCGGCATGCTGGCACGCGAGGTGAGGGCGGACATCAACGTCATCGCCCTGATCGGCGAGCGTGGCCGCGAAGTGCGCGAATTCATCGAGAATCACCTCGGTCCGGCCGGCATCGAGCGCAGCGTGGTGGTGGTCGCGACATCCGACCAGCCGGCGCTGGCCCGCGCACGGGCGGCCTACACCGCGACCGCCGTCGCCGAGTTTTTCCGTGAATCGGGGAGTGACGTGCTGCTGCTGATGGATTCGATCACGCGCCTGGCGATGGCACGCCGGGAGATCGGGCTGGCGTCCGGCGAGCCCCCGACGGCGCGCGGCTATACCCCTTCCGTGTTCGCCGAGATTCCTGCCCTGTGCGAACGCTGCGGCACCGCGGCTTCCGGCGGCTCGATCACGGCGCTCTACACCGTGCTGGTCGAAGGCGATGACTTCAATGAGCCGATCTCGGATATCGTGCGCGCCACGCTGGACGGTCACATCATGCTGACGCGCGAACTGGCCCACGAGGGCCGCTTCCCGGCAATCGACGTATTGCAGAGTGCGAGCCGCCTCGCTTCCGACCTGGCGACGCCGGACGAACGCGCCACGATGGCCCAGGTCGTCGAGCTGCTGGCGACTTATGAAAGAAACCGGCAGATGGTCGAGATGGGCGCCTATCGAGCGGGAAGCAATGCGGGCATCGACCAGGCCATCCGCCTGGTCCCGGCCATCGTCGCGGTCCTGCGCCAGCGCGTGGACGAATCGTCCGGGCGGTCGCAGACGCTCGCGTTGCTGCGCCGCGCACTCGCCGAGGTGGCCGCATGAAGCGTTTCGTTTACCGGCTCGAGCCCGTGTTGCGGCAACGCGAGTGGGCGCTGCGCGATGCGCAGGCGGCATTGGCCGAGGCGAATGAGCAGGTGGCGCAGCAGGAACGCGAGGTCGCCGCCGTACTCGATCGTTACAAAGGTGCGCTTGACGATTGGACCGCCCTGGTGGGTGCCGGCCGCGAGTGTGGCGTCGATGTGTATGCGCGCCAGGCGGCTTATGCCGCCGACGTCGCGACCCGCCTCGCTGACGACCGGGCGGCGCTGGCCGAGCGGGTCACGGTGCGCGACGCCACCGCCGCGCTGCTTGCCGCGCGCCGCCGCGAAGTCGATGCGGCGGACGACCATCGTGCGCGCTCGCATGCGCGCTTCCGGCAGGTCATCGCCGTCAAGGAATTTGCGGACGCCGATGACCGCTGGATCGACCCAAGCAGGAAAGAGGAGCGATGAATATCAAAGCTGAGATGACCGACAGTCCGTCGCCGGACCGGCTCGACCGCCGGCACGCCCAGGCCCGTCATGACCGTTGGGCCCTCGAGATGGACCGGGCGCTGTTTTCGGCGGCGCCGGCGGCGCCGGTCCGGCAGCCGGGACTGTATGCCTGGCAATCCCCGTCCGAGAGCCCGACGGCACCGCGTGCTATTGCGCAGGATCCGATGCGACATATGGCATCGGATCGGTCTGGCGCCGCACGAGCACAGGACGACGATCGCGAACCATCGTTGCAGCCCGACGGCAGTGGTGTCGTCATGGGTGCGCCGAACGTCGCACGCGGGACAGTCGCGGGTGTTGTTGATGCTTCGGCCGGCGATGCGCCTGCGTCATTCGCGGCAGGTCCTGCGGCGGCGGCCGGACCGACATCGGCCGTCCCCAGCGCCCTCCAGTCGTCCGCCATGCCGCAGGTGACCGGCGCCGCGGGCCAGCCCGCAAGCGCCGCCGGCACCGTGCCGCCCGCCATCGCTTCCGTGCCGCAGGCGGGCATCGGCGGCGTCACCGCGGCGCCGGGGGGGCCGCTGCCGGGCATGGGCGGCCCCGGCGCGGTGCCGCTCCAGGCCCCCATCGTCGCCGACTCCGCAAACACGGTGGAGCGATCGGAAACCTTCGCCATGCCGCAAGCGACGTCCCGCACCCAGGGTCCCGCTGCCGGCGGCGGCGTGGCGCTGTTCGCACCCTTGCCGGACGGTTCGACGAGCCAGGCCGAGGTGTCCCATGAAGAAGAGGAGCCGACTGGCGCCCGTCCCGGCAGCGAGGTTGGCGTGGAGTCCGGCGAAGAGTACGCGCAGCGCCTGTTGCACCTGTACGAACACAACGGCGACGTCCAGGCCTGGATACGCGACGCGCAATTGCAGCCGACCCAGGCGCGCGCCGTTGCGCAGGCGCTGGCCATGCAGTTGTCGGTCCAGGGAACACGACTTGCGACGCTGACGATCAACGGCCGTGAAGTCGAATTGTCGACCGAGCCGGGCCAATCGCATCCGGTCGCGGATTTGTTTGATCAACGATTGACGGACGCGGCGGCCGCCTCGTCCCCTGACCAAGGAGATTCCCCAGCATGACTATCAGTGCCGCAACCGCGGTCGGACCGAGCCAGACTTCGCAGTCGAGCAATATCGGCATCGAGGACTTCTTGAAAATCCTGAGTGCCCAGCTGAACAACCAGGATCCGCTCAAGCCGGTCGACAACACCGAATTCGTCGCTCAGATCGCCCAGTTCGCGTCGCTCGAACAAAGCCGTGAGCTGAACAGCAAGATCGATTCTTTGTTGTCGAGCCAGGCGTCGACGCAGTCGATCGGATTGCTCGGCAAGACGATCGATGCAAATTTTGGCGGGCAACTGCTGACCGGCCGCGTGAGTGCCCTGTCCATGACGTCGGGTCAGCCGACGCTCACGGTGACGACCAGTTCCGGCGCGTTCCAGGACGGTATCGGCCTTTCCCAGATCGTCAACATCCGCTAGGAGTCAACATGCTCGACATTATCAATATCGGTACATCGGGGTTGCTCGGCAACGAGCAAGGGCTGCGCACCGTCGGCAACAACCTGGCCAATGTGAACACAACCGGTTTCAAGGGCGCCCAGGCCCAGTTCGCTAGCCTGTTCGACCAGAGTGCCGGCATGGGGACCGGCGGCAACAGTTCGGGCATGGAAGTGCTGGGCAATTCCATCAATTTCCAGGCCGGCAGCAACCAGTCGACCGGCAACCCGCTCGACCTGATGATCAACGGCGACGGCTTCTTCGCCGTCCGGCACGATGGGCAGGTGCTGTACACCCGTTCGGGCAACTTCCATTTCGATGCCAGCGGTGTGCTGGTCAACGCCAGCGGCGACCATGTGCTTGCGCTGGACGGCAACGGCGGCCTGGCGGACGTGAAGGTGAACCCGGAGGACCGCAGCATGCCCAAGGCAACCACGACCGTGCAATTCGCGGGTAACCTGAGCAGCACGGTATCGACGCCGGCGGTCGCGCAGACGGTCAATGGCGTAAGCGTCATCGACGCCGGCGGCGCGACCCACAACCTCAACCTCAGCTTCACGAACTCGGGTGACGGCAGCTTCGCGGTGACGGTGACCGATGCCGCCACCAATACGCAGGTAGGCACCGGAACGATCAAATTCACGGGCGGCTTTCCGGCCGCGGACAGCTCTAGCCTGAAATTCAGCTATGCGCCCGCCGGCCAGACCGCGACCGACATCACGCTCTCGTTCGGTGCCAACGTGACCTCGCTCGCGTCGGCCACGACGCTCACCTCGATGTCGCAGGACGGCTATGCCGCCGGCACCGTCCAGAACCAGACCATCGACGCCGACGGCGTCGTCAACATCACGTATTCGAACGGCCAATCGGTGAAAGGCGCCCGGCTCGTGCTGGCCAACTTCCGCGCTCCCGAGGATCTCGAGGACGCCGGCCGCTCGGCGTTCGCCCTCAAATCCGGCAGCGCAGTGCAGTATGGTTATGCGGGCCTGGGCGGTTTCGGTGGCCTCACGTCCGGCCATCTGGAGGGCTCGAACGTCGACATGGCAGAGGAATTCAGCAACCTGATCGTGATGCAGCGCGGCTACCAGGCGGCCTCGCACGTCATCAGCACCGCCAACGACATGATCCAGGAATTGTTCGACATGAAGGGTAATCGGTGATGGAAGTCCGGCCACTGCGCCTGCTCGGCGCCAGCCTGTTGTCGGCGCTGCACGCGGCGTCTGCCGCGGCGGTGGACACCTGGGCGGCAGCGTGGGGGATCGGCGCCGGCGGCGTCGCCTGCACGTGTGTGCCGGCAGACCAGGCCGCTTCCCGGCCCGAACGCTGGCGCCAGGGACGGCGGGTGGACGGCGCGGTGCTCTGGACCGCCTGGACGCCAACACTGGCGGCCGAAATCGGACACGCGACGTTCGCTCACGGACAACTGGTTGCGCCGCCGCAGGCCGGGGAACCGGCACTGGCACCGGCGGCGGCCACCGCCGCCCTGGACGCGTTGCTGGCGTTGCTGTCGGAGCGGATCTGCGGTTCACAAGCGCACGAGGCGGTGCTGCCGGGCCAGCAGCCCGTGGACGAGTACCGGCCGCTGTCCGGCGCGGTCCAGCTTTGCGTCGAGGTCGGGCGCGCCACACTGTATTGCCTGCTCGACGCCGCGACGGTGCATGCCTGGACGGGCCGCGCCCCGTCTGGCGCAAGCCAGGCACTGCCCAGGCTGGGCACCCTGAAGCTGCGCGATGCGCTGGGCGCCGTGCCGCTGGCCCTGCCGGTCAGGCTCGGCTCGGTGGACGTCGACCTGGCCAGCCTGATGACCGTGGGGATCGGGGACGTGATCCGCCTGGACGTCGCCCTCGACCGCAGGCTGGAAGTCACCACCCCGGATGGAAAACCGCTGTTTGCCGCCCATCTCGGCCGCAGCGGCGAACAGGTCGCCGTCGAACTGGCGGCCAGTCTTTGATCGTTGACGAGGAATCTCATGAGTAGTACCCAAACCGAAGCACAATTGATCGAACTGCCGGCCCTCGAATCGCGGCCGACCGCCGGTCCGGCCCTGCTCGGCAAGAGCGCGGCCCTGCTGGACGGCGTCACCGTGCGCCTGTCGGTCATGATCGGCGAAGCGGAGACCACGCTTGGCGAGCTGATGGCCTTGCAGGAAGCCGCCGTGCTCAAGGTCGACCGGGCCGTCGACGCACCGGTCGACGTGCTGGTGAACGGCAAGGTGGTTGCGCGCGGCACCCTGGTCGCGGTCGAGGACAACTTCGGCGTGCGCATCACCGAGATCGCCAGGCTGGTGTGACATGCGCCTGATTCCGATCGCCCTGGCGCTGTGCTGCGCGGCGCCGCTGGCGCTGGCGGCGCCGGGTGGTGCCATCCCGTTCAAACAGGATTCCGCAGGGGCACCGTGGAGTGGCGCGGGACTTGCGCTGCTGGCCGTGTCGCTGGTCGCCATCGCGGCCGTGCTGGTGGTGCGCAAGCGGCTCGGGCTGACGCCGGACGGGGCGGGGCCGCGCATGCTGCGCATCGTCGAAAGCCAGCGCCTCGGTCCGCGCGCGCTGCTCAGCGTGATCGAGTACAAGGGCGAGCACTACCTGGTGTCCTATAGCGAGCAGGGCGTGACCTGCCTGGTTCCGCCCAAGGCCGGAGAGGACGCATGAGCCGGGCCTTCCTGCGGGCGTTGCTGCTGGTCGGCGCAGGCATGGTCGTGCACGGCGTGTGCGCGGCCGAGCCCGTGCTGTCGACGCCGGGCTTGCAGATCACGCTTGGACAGGGCGCGGGCGGCGCGGGGCTGGCGACGCCGCTCAAGCTGCTGCTCGGGTTGACGGTCCTGAGCCTGGCGCCGGCGATCCTGATGTCCATGACCTCGTTCGTCCGGATCGTGGTCGTGCTGTCGATGTTGCGCCACGCGCTCGGCATGCAGGAGACGCCGCCCAACACCGTGCTGGTCAGCCTGGCGTTGCTCCTGACCTTCTTCACCATGGCGCCCACGCTCCAGCAGGTCAACGGCGCCGCCTTGCAGCCTTTCCTGGCCGGCCGGCTGGAGGCGGAACCGGCTGTCAAAGCAGGGGTGCGGCCGCTGCGCGACTTCATGGTCCGCCAGACGCGCGAAGCGGACCTGGCGCTGATGGTGGAGCTGGCCAAGGGCGAGCAGCCCAGGACCGTCGACGACATCAGCATGGTGCAACTGGTACCTGCCTTCATGCTGTCCGAACTGCGTTCGGCTTTTCAGATCGGTTTCGTGATCTTCCTGCCGTTCCTGCTGATCGACCTGATCGTGTCCAGCGCGCTGATGGCGCTCGGCATGATGATGGTGCCGCCGGCCTCGATCGCACTGCCGTTGAAGATCCTGATGTTCGTACTGATCGACGGCTGGAGCCTGGTCGTTCGCGCACTCCTGGGTTCGTTCGCGTGACGCGACATGGATATGTTCGAACTGGCCCCCCAAAGCAAACTCGAGGACACGCTCTCCGGGTGGTGGAAGGCCTGGCGCGGCGCCGGCGACGCGGGTGCGCGCGAACGGCTGATCGACCATTACCAGCGCCATGCGCGCATCACGGCGGCGCTGTTGTATGGGCAGCATCCGTACCGGGTGATCGAGTTCGACGACTATCTGCAGTTCGCGAACGTCGGGTTGATCGAAGCGCTCGACCGCTACGATCCGGATAGCGGCGTGCGCTTCGAGACCTTCTCGGCTAGCCGCATGCGCGGCGCTATACTCGATGGTATTCGCCGCTCGAGCGACGTGCAGGAACAGATATCGGCGCGGCGGCGCATGGCCGGCGAACGCGCCGACATGCTTGCGCCGGCGGCGGAAAAGACCGACGACGTCGACAAGCTGTTCGCCGACCTGGCGGAGGTGGCCGTCGGCCTGGCGATCGGCTTCGTGCTCGATGGTACCGGCATGTACCAGGCCGAGGACGACGGCGGCGGCGAGAGCGTGTACCAGGCAGTGGAACTGGCGCAGCTGGCGCGGCGCCTGCGCGCCATGGTACGCAGCTTGCCGGGCAACCAGCGTGAAGTGGTGACGGGACATTATCTGCAGCAGATGAGCTTCAGCGACGTCGCCGAGCGGCTGCAGCTGTCGCGCGGACGGGTGGCACAACTGCACAAGGAAGCGCTCGAGCGGCTCAGGCAGATGCTGGCGCGCCAGGATATCGGCGCCTTCAGCTGTTGACGGCAAAACATGGGAAGGGACGGAATGAATCAGGAACTATTGGACGGCTTGGCCGGCGACGAACTGGTCCAGCTTGGCGTGAACGCCGGGGCGCGCGGCGACGCAGGGGCCGCGATCGCCTATCTGAAGGCGGCGACGGCGCGTCAGGACGCCGGCGCCATGGCGCACTTCCTGTTGGCCGCGGAGTATGCGCAGGCAGGCATGACGGAACGCGCGACGGAGGAAATGGAAGCGGCGCTGGCGCTCGACCCGGCATTCGCGCTGGCGCGGCTGCAGCTTGGCCTGCTGCTGCTGACGAACGCCGACGTGACGCGGGCCGGGCAGGTGCTGAGCGTTCTGGACGAACTGCCCGACGGCGATGCCCTGCGCCATTTCGGTGCCGGATTGCGGCATCTGATGTGCGACGAATTCATGCTGGCCAGAGCGTCCCTGCTCGAAGGCCTGCAACGCAATACCGATAATCCGGCGCTGAACGCCAACATGCAGCTGATCCTCGGGCGCTTGCCGCGCGTGGACGACCTGGCGCCCGTGCCGGCCGCACCGGTGGACGAGAAGAATCCAGAGGACGAGGCCGATGATTCCGGCTGGCGCCACATGCTGATCTCGACCTATACGGGCCACGGTCCGCATTGAGGCCGGCATGACGTCCGCAATTGGTTCGGTGTCGGATCTGGTCAGGGTGATCCAGACCCAGTTGACCCAGCGTCCGGGCGCGCCCGCCGCGCGCGGACGCGCGCCGGCGCGGCCCGACGCGGCCGCGGCGGCACCGGACGAGCTGGCGGCGTTGATCGAATTGCGCGTGCGCCAGCTGGAGCGCGACGATCCGCAGCGCGG
This sequence comes from Massilia luteola, assembly GCF_034420155.1. Taxonomy (NCBI): domain Bacteria; kingdom Pseudomonadati; phylum Pseudomonadota; class Betaproteobacteria; order Burkholderiales; family Oxalobacteraceae; genus Massilia; species Massilia luteola. The sequence continues at coordinate 181,236 of NZ_JAXOFN010000006.1, read as the reverse complement.
CCGCAAGGCGTTCCGTCTCTTTCTCGAGTCCGTGCTGCTGGCACAGTTCGGCAGCGCGGCCGGCAATGACCCGAAGTTCCACCTGCTCGTCGACGACGTGCAGGCCGCGATGGAGCGCAGCGACACGATGCGCGCCATGATCGATAAAGCCATCGGCCACCTGCTGGCGAACGCACGAACCGATTTTTCCCAACCTTGACCGACGAGAGCATCGCTCCATGACGCACCCCACCGACCTGAACGCCCGACTCGAGCGCTACGAGGGCTTCCTCGGCGCAGATCCGACGAATCGGAACCTGCTGGCCGATTGCATCGACATGGCCATCGACGTGGGGGCGACCGGACGGGCCGAACGCCACCTGGAGGCGGCGTTACGCCATCATCCCGGCGATCCGTTCTTCCTCGCGTGCCAGGCAAATCTTCTGATGAGCCAGCGCCGCTGGCAAGAGGCCGCAGACCTGCTGGCGCCGCTGCTGGCGAGTTTTGCCGAGTATCATCTAGCCTTCAACCTGGCCACGGCGTACAGCTGGCTTGGCCGCTACGATGAGGCATGGGACGCGCTCGAACCGTTCGCGGCCCAGGCTGTCGCGGATGGCGAGGGGGCGGCACTTGCGGTCCGCATTCAACATCACCGCGGCCGGCTCGACGAGGCCCAGGCGTTGGCCGACCGGGCCATGCCGGCCTGCGGCGGCCATCCCGGTTTCCTGGGCGCCGCGAGCGTCGTCTATTTCGACGGCGACCGCCCGGAGGACGCCCTGCGCTGCAGCGAACAGGCGTTGGCCGGCAGTGCGCGCCCGCTCGAGGCGAGCGTGATCGCAGGCTCGCTGGCGCTCGGCTTCGGCGACGCCGCGGCCGCCAAGGCGCGCTTTGCCGACGTGCTCGCGCTCAATCCAGATGAAGGCCGCGCCTGGAACGGCCTCGGTCTGGCCGGGTTGATCGACGGCGATTTCACGGCCGCCCGGACGAACATGGAAAAGGCGGTGGAGCGCCTGCCGGCCCACGTCGGCAGCTGGCACGGACTGGCATGGGCGCGGCTGTTCGGCGGCGATCTCGAGGGCAGTGCGCAGGCATTCGGCCAGGCGCTGGAACTCGACCGCAACCTCGCCGACAGCCATGGCGGCCTGGCCGCCGTCGACGCGCTGCGCGGTCGGCGTCAGGAAGCGGAGGCAGGCATCGATCGCGCCTTGCGTCTGGACCGGACCAGCCTCGCGGCCGCGTACGCGCGCATGCTGCTGAACGGCGAGGCCCTGGATGGGGTGCGCTTCCGCGAGGTGGCGCTGCGCCTGCTGGGCGGCCGGGCGGCGCTGCCCGGCATGACGGTGGCCGACGTGGTGCGCCGCGCCGGCGCGCGCTGAGGACGGCGATGGGCTCTGATCTTGTCCTGCAAATGATGTCGGACCTGCTGTGGAACGCATTGCTGATTTCGGCGCCGTTGCTGGCGGCCACCCTCGTTGTCGGCCTGCTGGTGAGCGTGCTGCAGGTAGTCACCCAGGTGCAAGAAGCGTCGCTAACCTTCATCCCGAAATTGATCACGGCGGTCGTCGTGCTGGTGGCGATGGGACCGTGGATGCTGTCGCGGCTGGTCGGCTACGCGACCCACCTGATCGCGGGCATTCCGGGCTATTTCTGAGGACGCGGTGCTGCTGAATATCGACCAGGGGTGGCTCGTGCAGATCTGCCTCGCTTCCATCCGCATCGGGATGTTGTTCATCCTGACGCCGGTCTTTTACAACATGCGCGGCGTCACGACGGCCAGGGTATTGCTCGTTCTGGCCCTGAGCGTGGGGCTGGCCGCGAACCTGGCGCCGGCGCCGCGCGGGCTCGATTTCGCGTACGGCCCGCTCCTGGCGGCGGGCGCGGGCGAAGTGGCGACCGGTGCCGTGCTGTCGTTCGGACTGTTCGCGGCGTTTTCGGCGTTTTCCGTGGCCGGCAAGATCCTCGACATCCAGAGCGGTTTCAGCATTGGCAGCGTCTACGATCCCGTCACCGGCGGCGGGGCTCCCGTGTTCGCCACCGTGCTCAACCTGGCCGCGGTGGCGATGTTTTTCGCCATGGACGGCCACCATGCGCTCGTGCGCGGCATCGCGTATTCGCTGCATCAGGTGCCGCCGGGGACTGGGCTGACGGCCTTCGACCCGGAGGCCGTGGTGCGCCAGTTCGGCGTCATGTTCACGCTCGGCGTCGCGATGGCCGGTCCGGTCATGTTCGGTCTGTTCCTGGCCGAGATCGCGCTCGCGGTGATTTCGCGCAGCCTGCCGCAGATGAACGTGTTCGTGGTCGGCGTGCCGGTGAAGATCGTGATCGCGCTGGCCCTGCTGGCACTGTCCGCCGGCTTGCTGGGCCCGGTGATGGGCAGGGTCTATGCGTCGGTGTTCCTGTTCTGGGAGCGGGTGTTGTAATGGCCGAGCAGGACAGCGACCGCAGCGAAGATGCGACCCAGCACAAGCTGGACGAGGCGCGCAAGCGCGGCAGCGTCGCGCGCAGCCCGGACATGACCGCGGTCGCGATGCTGGCCGGCCTGGTCATCGCCGTGTATGCCAGTGCCTGGGATGGCCTCCGGACGGCGATGCGGATGCAGCAGGCGATGTTCGCGCGCGTTTCCAGCCTCGACTGGACGCCGGCCGGCATGGCGCATTGGCTGGGCGAGCTCGCACTCGGCATGCTGGGTGTCCTTGGCCCGCTGTTCATGGTGCTGCTCGTCGTTGCGGTCCTGGCCAACTTCGTGCAGGTCGGTCCGGTCTTCACGACGCATCCGTTGAAGCCCGACCTCGACCGCCTGAATCCTGCCTCCGGCATCAAGCGCGTCCTGTCGATGCGCACCCTGTACGAAGCGGCGAAGAGCGTGCTCAAGCTGACGGTCCTGGCCTGGATCGCCTGGGGCGTCTTGCATTCCACCGTGCCGCGCCTGCTGGGACTGATGCAGCGCGAGCCCCGGAGCTACCTGCAGGAGTTGCTGGGACTGGGCGCTGGCCTGCTCGTCAAGCTGATGCTCGGGCTGGCCCTGGTGGCCATGCTCGACCTGTTGTTCACGCGCTGGGAGTTCGCGCGGCGCATGCGCATGAGCAAGCGCGACATCCGCGACGAGCACAAGAACCGCGAGGGCGATCCGCGCATCCGTTCACGCATCCGCCAGTTGCGCAAGGAGATGCTCAAGCGCAGCCAGTCGGCGCGCAAGGTCGCCTCGGCCGATGTCCTGATCACCAACCCGACCCACCTGGCGGTCGCCGTGTGCTACGAGCATGGCAAGTCGCTCGCGCCCCAGGTGGTCGCCAAGGGGGCCGGCGACCTGGCGCTGAAGATGCGCGAGATCGCCGCGCGCCATCACATTCCCATCGTCCAGAACCGCGCGCTCGCGCGCGCACTGTTCCGTGAAGTCGATCACGAGGGCTTCGTCCCCGAACAACACTACCCGCAGGTCGCCAAGATCATGGTGTGGGTCTATGCCATGCGCGCCGCCAGGCGCGCTCCCAGAAAGGTCAACTGATGTCGCCGTTCCGCCGTGTCCTCAACAACAATGCCGACCTCGTGCTGGTGCTCCTGGTGGTGGGAATCCTCACCGTGCTGTTCGTGCCGATCCCGTCGGTGATGCTCGACCTGCTGATCCTGACCAACATCAGCTTCGCGATGCTGATCTTGCTGCTGACGTTCTACACCGTGCGGCCGGTCGAGTTCTCGACCTTCCCGTCACTGCTGCTGATCGCGACCCTGTTCCGGCTCTCCCTGAACGTGGCGACTACGCGCCTGATCCTGTCGGACGCGGACGCCGGCCGGGTGATCGCGGCGATCGGCGCCTACGTCGTCGGCGGCAATTACGTGATCGGCCTGATCGTGTTCCTGATCCTGGTCGTCGTGCAGTATGTGGTCGTGACCAACGGCGCGCAGCGCGTCTCCGAGGTCGCGGCGCGTTTTACGCTGGACAGCATGCCCGGCCAGCAGATGAGCATCGACGCCGACCTGAACATGGGTTTCATCGACCAGGACGAAGCCAAGCGCCGCCGCAAGCTGCTCGAGAAGGAATCCGGCTTCTATGGCGCGATGGACGGCGCCAGCAAATTCGTCAAGGGCGACGCCATCGCCGGCATCCTCATCCTCCTGATCAACATCGTCGGCGGGCTGGTGATCGGCGTGATGCAGATGGGGATGCACTGGGACGAAGCGCTGCACACGTTCACGCTGCTGACCGTCGGCGACGGCATCGTGACCCAGGTCCCGGCGCTGGTGATTTCGGTCGGTACCGGCATCATCGTGACCCGCTCGGCGTCGGACGGCAACCTGAGCGAGGAAGTGCTGCGCCAGATTACCTCGTTCCCCAAGACCTTGTATGTGGTGGCCAGCGCCTTGCTCGTACTGTTGTTCCTGCCCGGGCTGCCCGCCGTGCCGGCATTGGCCATCGCGGCGGTGCTGATCGGCGCCGGCACGCTGGCCCAGCGCCGCAAGGGCGCTGCGGAAGTCGGGGGCGAGGCAGCCGTCGAGGCCAGTGCAGAGAAAGGCGAGGGCGATGCCTATGAACTGCTCGATGTCGCGCCGGTGGAGGTGCTGGTCGGGACGCGGCTGGCGCCGCTCGTCGATGGCGACAAGACGATCTTCATGGAACGGATCGGCGCGATCCGCAAGCAGTACGCGCTCGAATCGGGCATGGTGCTGCCGAAGATCCGCTTCCGGGATGCGTCCCAGCTCGGACCGGACGCCTACCAGCTGCAGGTCTTCGGCGTACCCGCGGGCCGTGGCGAGATCATGATCGACCGGACGCTGGCGATCCACGCCGGCGGCGACGCGCGCAAGCTGCCGGGCGTCGAAACCCGCGAACCGACCTATGGCCTGCCGGCGATCTGGATCGAGGACAGCGACAAGGATCTGGCGCGCGGCTCGCGCTACACGCTGGTCGACCCGGCCACCGTGTTCATCACCCACCTGAGCGAGGTGCTGAAACAGCAGGCCGCAGCGCTGTTGACCCGCACCGAGACCGACAAGCTGCTGCAACGCGTGCGCCAGCAGCAGCCGGGCCTCGTCGAAGAACTGATCCCGACCGTGCTGTCGGTCAGCGACGTGCAGAAGGTGCTGCAGAATCTGCTGAAGGAAAAGGTCTCGATCCGCAACCTGGAGGCGATCCTGGAAACCCTGGTGGACGTCGGGCGCAACAGCAAGGACCTGCACTACCTGACCGAAGCGGTGCGCCAGCGCCTGGGCAATGCGATCTGCCAGGCGTTGATGGGCGAGATGTCGGCGCTGCAGGTACTGACGCTGGACCCGTCGATCGAGCAGACCCTGCTGCAGAGCATTCGCAGCGCGGAAAGCGCCACGTCGATGGTCGTCGAACCGAAGTTCGCAGAGCAGCTGGTCACGCGCATCGCCACCCAGGCCGATCGCATGATGAAGGCGAACATGTTGCCGGTGCTGCTGTGCTCACCGGAGCTGCGCCGCCATCTGCGTACGTTGTCGGAGCGCAGTCTGCCGCATTTGCGGGTGTTGTCGATGGCGGAGATTCCGAATTCGGTGAATTTGAAGGCGTTTGGGGCGGTGGGTGGATGAAGATGGGAACCTGCTGGAATTTTCGCCGGATTTGTTAGATGTCGAGCCTGTTTGGTCGTTTGATCGCCCCGCGCAAACAGAAGGGCCTGACCTAGGAGGGCTTGGCCGACGCCTCGGGCATCCATGTCCAGCAGATAAAGCGCTACGAGGCCGGTAGCGCATAGCCTACGGCCGAGGCGTTGAAGAAGCTCGCGCTGGCCCCCCACGCGAGCACGGACTTTTTGCTGTTCGAGGAAGGCGAGCGCGAACCGGACGACGACCTCAAACTGCGCTTCGAGGCGATCGCGGCGATGCGGCCGGAAGAGCAGGAAGTGGCCAAGGCGGTGCTGGACGCGATCATCGTCAAGAGCCAGGTGGCCGGTGCGCTGGCCCGGGTGAGCGAGAAGCCGGCGGTTAAGGAAAAGTGACGCGTCGGCAGGGCTGAACACTGGCGGAACAACCGCACCCCACGCGCGGCGGCGCCGGGGTTGGGGGATCTCTTTAGCCGCTAAAAAAAGAAATGGCAGCGGCGGCTCAACGAGCGAAGAAGCTCACACATCACGACCGAACAGGGCATGGTCGTCAGCACAGTCGACCATGCCCTGTTTTCATTTGCAGTCACCTACAGCATTGATTCCACGACGGTTTTGCCATAGGTCGGGCCTCTTCGAGCGCGGCGAACTCCAAAGTGTAAACAGCGAATCGGCTTTGAAGTCAACCACTTACGGCTGAAAAACCGCCCGCGCGTATCGTGCGTAATGTATGCACATGATGTCGGGCGCGGGTGTCCCGCGAAACGCAGGAACACCGGTTGCGACGGCCAGGAGTGCGGGCGTAGAATCTGCGCATATTCCACGCATCAACGAGAGGACTCCGCTATGGCCGCCGACAACGAACCCATCCGCCTGTCCCTGACCATGTCGCCCGCGCTCAACGCGAAATTGGAGCAGTTGGCGACGGCCAACTGCGCGACGAAAGCCGAGATTTTGCGGAAGGCGATCGTCCGCTACGAACTCGCCTACCGCGCCAGTCTGAAGGACCAGCGCTTGGGCGTGTTCGACGAGGATGAGCGGCTTGTCACGGAAATCGTTGGGCTATAAGAAACCGCACATGATGCCGTCAAGCGGCGCAATCTGCCCTCGCCACATATCGGCTGAAGGGCGCCATGGCTACTGCGCTTTACGTGTTACCTCTTGTCCTTCCCAAGAACAAGCGGCTCCATGGCAGGGAGCGCGGCCTTTACAGTTGTGGAATGCCACTTCCTCCATTTAATTTTGTTATGGCCCAACGATCCAGATCCACATACTCAAACTTGATATCGTAGTTGAATTCTGAATCAATAATCAGGACAGCTGTTAACCTATTGTTGCCTAAACTTAGCATCAGCGCTTCGAATTTATTGTTCATAATTCTGAAGAAAGACTGATGCGAGAACGGATCAACAAGAGTTGCTTCTGTTTTCACAGCAAAAGAAGCAACAGACCCCATCTTCGATCCATCTGAAGAAAATCGAAAGTACCCCTTGTCGCTTCCTGGATATGCCGTCTGGGCCAGATGCATAAACTCTCTTGCCAGCTCAATGACAATCGAGGCTTGCTCTTCGTTCATTACCTACTCCTCCTTACATATGTCTGGCGTGACTGATTCGAGAATCTTCCGGACCATGCGTCCACAACAGAACCAGCGGGATCAAGGACACGATATGTTACTGACACAGCCCCAGGACGACCTGATGCACTAAAGTTTTCAAGGGTGTGATTGAAGTCGACTTGATTTCCTTGTGTTACATAGCGGGCATAGTCGTTTTCAAGCGTTTTAAACGCAGACATATTGAAATTCCCCTCTTGAGGGAATAAGTTCATTGGTCCGTTATCAAGCACAAATCGATGAGCCACCAAATGCCCTGCTTGATCTCCTGGAAGGCCGCTGGCCGCAACTACCGCTCGTTGAGCCTGCAATTCGGCCGAACCCCGTCCCGCACCAGAGAAAGCTTCGCGCAAACTACCTGATGCAGATAGGGGTGCGCCGCTTGCATCCGTAGTAAAGGTCACCGTGTTACTGCGCACGACTACCGTTTGCTGCGAAGGTCCGGGCGGCACAGCATACATCTTTATCGGTGCGCCGAACTTCAACCCACCTAAGCTGAAGCCATCGAATTCGCTCGATCCGGATCCGAGCCAAGTCACGGCCGCCTTGGCTTCGCGTGCATAGCTACCTGCACCGCCAGCTGCAGTCAACACTCCGCCAAGTACATTGAATGCGCCGGACGCTGTCTCCCCATTCTGAATTTGACCATACCCTTGCCCAGTTTGATAAGCGCCTTGAGCTGCAAGGGCCAACTGTCCACCAGGCACCATGGTAGCCAGTACAAATGGCTGTACCATAGGTCCAACTTGCGCCTCGATTGTACCGGCATTAGGTGCCAACGCTCCGCTGCTACGCAAATAGCTCATGGCAGGGCCTTCGCGCACTACGCCATCGGTAGCGACAGCTTGCGGTCCTGTTGCTATGGCCAGCGCGGCAGCGCGTATGCTTTCGGCTTGGCGGTCCTCACGTGACAGGTCCGTAAAACTGCCGAACCTTCCCGTCACCGGACTTTCCATCAAAGTCGGCAACGATGGGATACTCTTAAGGCCACCTCGAATAACCCGGCTTTTGGCATGATCGAGGCGATATGACGCGTGATCGAATGTTGCCGAGCTGTCGCGCGTCATCAGCGTTGGTTTGATAGCGAAGATCACATCCGAATCAGACCAGGTTGGCAGCCGCAGGCTGCCAGCCCGCTGGTTTAGAACGCTGCAACCCCGTGTTCCTTCAAGAAGACGAGACGCTTGAGGTTGTAACTCGCGGCTTTCAGGTGCAGGGTGAACGTCGTGCGGACGATCCCCAGGCAGCGCACCAGTTTGCCGCCCATCTGCGCCAAGGCGCCGAAAACATGCTCGACACGGGCACGCGGCGTGGCGATCGCGCGGTTGCGTTGCTTCTGGGTGTCGGAAATGCCTTTGGTGGCGTGGCCGCGTCGCTAGATGTGCACGCGCCAGCCCGCTTGCTTCAACCTGGCTTCCCGTTCAAGGCTGGGGTAGCCTCGGTCGGCATACACATCGCGGCTGGTATTGTTCAAGTCGAGCAGCTCTTCAAAGACGTTGGTGTCCGCCACCGCAGCGTGGGTGACGGCGATTCTACGGATCAACTGGCAACGCTTGTCGACACTGGCGTGCAGCTTGTAGCCAAAGTGATTCTTGCCGTGCTTTTTGGTCCACTTCGCGTCGACATCCTTCTGCGCGCGCTTGTGCGGTTTCCAACCCAGCGGCATCGTGCCTTCCTTGACCGTCTCGGCTTCCTCGCGCTTGTTGCGCTGAACCGGCGCCTGGACCAGCGAGGCGTCGACGATCTGGCCGCAGCGCGCCAGATAGCCTTGCGACAGCAGTTGTTGCTGGACTTGCTCGAATACCCGGTTGCCGACGCCTGCCTGGGCCAATCGGTCTCGGAACAACCAGATCGTCTTGACGTCCGGGATGCTACTGCTCTCAGTCAGGTCCAGAAAACGCAGGAAACTGCGACGGTCCAGCAACTGATACTCCAGCGCGTCGTCGGCCAGGTTGTACAGCTGTTGCAGCACCAGGATCTTGATCATCAAGACTGTCGGGTACGGCGGCCGCCCGCCCTTGGCGCGTGAAGGCCGCGGTGCGGCGGCATCGATGCGCGAGGCCAGCGCTTCGAAATCGACGTGCTCGGCCAAGCCCACCAAAGGATCACCTATCTTTGCTCGCCGGTCTTCGCGCTCCTGCTCGGCAAAAAGGCTGATCCGGGGTTTCATCATGACGACACTCGCTGGCTGGGTTCGATGTCCGGATTTTACCCAGCCGGCGTCAGGTCAGCCGAGGTTTTTCGAGGTGCCCTTAAGCTGCTTATCTATACTCGCGTCTATTCGTCGGCTGTTTTGCGCAACTTCCTTATTGAAGAACTTCCGGATTGCCGCATCACTTTCGGCTCCCGCTGCGCGATGGTTTGCATCCATCTGCTCGGGCGTCATGAAGTCGCCATCGACCATGATTGGGGCGGCTGTGGAATCGAGCAAGCCTTGAATATCCACGCTTAATGGCTGGGAGAGGTCTGCCTGCACGCTTGCGTCAAGACTGTCGACAAACGCTTGATGACGTTGGTCCATCTCCGCTCTCAACCGGTCGCCAAACGATGAACTTGACGTCTCGGCCAAGCTGTTGCCCAGCGCATTGCCAAACGCGTTGCCAAGTGGAGATCTCGCACCTGGCGGAATTTCTACTTGGCGTGCAGTTAGACTTAACTGAATGGAAGTAATCGGTCGCAGAATTCTTTGAACGAATTTGCTACGAACGCCAGATGCTCTGACGAAGCGGGATCGTCCGTGAGACCTTCAACATCATGATTCCAAAAGAAGACTTTTCCAATCTGTTCGCCTGCGATAGCCAGCAAGACCAAGTTTCCGCCAGCGTCAGTTGCGATAGGTAGCATCTCTTTGGCTATACGTCCCGCTCTTGCGTAGATTTCATACTTGTACTTCAGGCTGAAGGTCGACTTTTCGGAGATTGAAAAAAAATAGCGAACCGAAGAATTGCTGTAACCCTTTCCGACACCAAATATATTAAAAACAGGGTTAGCAGGCTCGCCACCGTTTTTAGTCAGCAAGAACTGACGATAGTCTGAAGGCAAAGCGTAGCCCAGCGTCGCCTCTAGTGAAGCGACGGCTGACTCATCAACCAAAGGAACAAATTGCTTTTTGATAGCGAATGTCATAGTGGACCATCGTAGGAGATACCGAACGCACGCTGCCAGATGGCAACGCCACCGGTGTGTGGTGTCAATGCATGTACGTCTTCGTTTACAAGTTGCATAAGGCCCAAATTCTCATTGTGATGCCAAGTATAACCGATTGGCGTGTCGTTGGCTGTTTCTCCATAGCCAGCAAGTTTGTTGGCTGCGGCGAAGTCGCCGTTTCGGCTACCAGTCATCTTAATTTTAACCGTATTTATTCCGTCTTGATTAAGATAAGGGCTGTAATCAGGAAAGCCTTCCGCACCATAATTTACTTTCACCCCATTTAGGGAGGGGTCAGCTGATTTAATGGTAATTGTCGTCGTGTCATCGGAATTCTTAATAATCGAATCAATATTGGAATTAGTTTCTCTCGGCAAGCGCGGTACGATGCCAGAACGAGTCGCATTGATTTCGTCATAAACGGCAGATGTTTCAGATGAGAGATTTGACGGGATGAGTGTTTCGTTGACACTTTGCGGCACGAACGGATTTCTGAAATCTATCGGTATGCCAGAATTCAGCTGTCCTGCAGGCGAATCCACAAAAATCGGAGAACGAACGTTAAACGAACCCTCTGCGGTCGTCAACGTCACCCCACGCTCCGCACTATACCCTACCGTACCGTCCAGGAATGTACCAACGCGGCCGAGCGACCCTGCACTTTCAGCCAACTTCGGCGCAAATGGTACCAGCATCGACAACGCCATGGCCGTGTTGTCCTGTAATGAATTTGACTTTGCTGCGTCTACGATCTGATTGAATGTTTGCGACGGATGCTCCACAGCACTCACAAGATTCGGCACCATCTCGTTACTAGTAGCCAGTCGCGGCAAATTGATGACCCCGTTGATCACATTCGCCAAAGTTTTGGTGGGGGTGTACATGAACGCTTGATAGGCTGCAAGACCGTTATTCCCGTCACGAATGGCTTGCACGCCGCTATCTGCAACGTTTTGTGCTTGCTCATCAACCCAGTCACTTGTCCGAGCAAGCGCCGAGTCAACGCGCTCGGCCATAGTCATGTGATAGGTAGTTCCGCCAATGTTGCTTGCTATCTGACCATCCGCATTAGCCTTCAAACCCCAGTATGTGTTGTAGCCGTGCAAGTCGTCGCCCGAACGTAGTTCGCTACTCGCCGCAGCTGCCGCGATATTGATCTGGGGAAGGCTAACTGCAGGAATCGGCGGCAATGCTCCACCAGCGTTGCCAATATTTGGTGGAACATTGAGATCCGACGTATCAAACACGCCAAGCGCCAAATTGTTCTTGTCGCCTGCCGCAAAGTAGTTATCGACGACACGTTGCACATCAGTTCCCGAGCCAGTTGCGCCGCTAGTACCGGACGAGCCTACCGAGCCGCTACTGGCAATTTGCTGTCCGCCGCTGCCCGTTTGCGCTGCCAAGCTGTTGCCCAGCGCATTGCCAAACGCATCCGTCGCCACCTGCGCGACATTGTACTTGCCACCGTTGAACACCGCCACCGTGGTACCTGCCGCAAAACTGCTGGCGGCGCTTTCCGCGAACTTCTCTGTCGCTCCGGTCCCAAACACGCTGCGCATGGCCTCGCTACCGTGCAGTGCCTCGCCAACCTGCTGACCGGCATACGCCCCGGCCGCCGACGCGGCGACGGCGCGCCAGCTGAAGCTCGACTGCAGGCCGGTTGCGACTGCCACGCCTTGCGTCACAGCCGATGCCGCGGCTGCGCGTGCAACGACTGCGCCCGGCCCTGCGCCGCTGAGGGCGCTGAAGTTATTGGCGAGTCCGCTGCTCACGCCGGCGCCGGCCGCGCTCAGCGCAACGCTGCGCCAGTCGAAGCCGCTGGTGATCCCCGCGGCGTCGCCAAATGCCTGGCTGGCGATGGAGCCAGCGGCGCCGGCGACCAGACTTTCGCCGATGGTGAGGGTGCCGGCACCGCCGACGGCGCCGAGTGCTCCCGCCCCGGCAGACATCGCGGCACTGAAAGAACTAGCCGCCGCGCCGCTCAAGACCCCCGCGGTATAAATGGTTGCGACCACCGCCACTGCAACCACGAGGATCTTGCCCAGCGTGCCGCAATGGCCGCCGCCGCCGCCGGACGACGGGTCGGCCAGCGTCGGCGTCGTGTCGCCCACGGCCTTGCTCGGGTCGTAGGACTTGAAGCTCTGGAAGTCGTTACGGGTCGTGCTGGCGCGGGTCGGGATGCTCAACTGGGCGCCGGCACTGAGGCCGGTGTTGTGCAGGCCGCCGTTGGCATCCGAAATCAGATACCACAGGGTCGAGTCGCCCCAGACCGCTTTGGCGATGCTTTCGAGCGTGTCGCCCGATTGCACTGTGTACACGCTCGGCGCCGCCGTCATCGTCGGCGAGGTGACCGGGTCGAACGTGGTGCTGAACGATTCGAAGCTGTTGTCGCTGCTGCCGATCAGCTGGTCGTTCACGATCAGGCTGTGGGTCACCCGGCCGCCGACCTGGCGGCTGAGCACCTTGCCCTGGGCGTCGTTGACCAGGGTGGTGTCGCTCGGGCTGGCGCCGCCTTCGTCGACCTGGGCGAGGTCGCCGTTGGCGTCGTAGTGGTTGGTCGTCGTCGCAAGGTTCCCGCTGCCGTTGCGGACGGTCTCGGTGCCTTCTTTCCAGCTGTCGCCGACGATGTTGTAGGCCATGTCATAGTGCTTATCGACGCTGCCGCGGTTCGACGACTGGTTGACGACGTCGTAGCCCAGCAGGTTGCCGGCCGCGTCATACAGGGCCTTGCCGTTGCTGTCGCTGTAGTAGATGTCGTACTTGTAGTCGCCATGCCCGCCGGTGCCGGTCACGCGCTGGCGCTGCAGGTCGCCATACCGGTCGTAGGCGTAGGTCGTCATCTGGTTGTTGTCCAGGCTTTCGACGACGCGTCCGGCCGCATCGTAGTGGCGGTAGCCGACGACGACGCCGCCTTGCGACACGGTGGAAAGCCGGCCCAGGGCATCGTAGCCGTACATCGAATCCGTGGCCTTTCCGTTCTTGACCTGGATTTCCTCGACCCGGTTGCCCCCGCCGTCGTAGCGCATCGTGTCCGATTCGGTCTCGGAGGAGATGGTCTGGCCGTCCTCGTAATACTGGTCGTACCGTTCGTTGTAGGTCCGCCGGTCGGCCGAGGTGGTTGTCGTGGTGCTCGTGCTGGACACCTGCCGGTTGAGGGCATCGAAGTCGCTGTCGACCGAGATGACGTTTTCCGCGCCGCCATCGTTCGTATAGGTGGTCCGCACGTTCCTGCGATTGCCCGCTGCGTCGTAGGTGTAGACGACCTCGTAGTTGGCACCGGTGACATTCGAGTGCACTTTCCAGATGCGGCCCTGGGCGTCGAATTCGATCTTCTGGTCCTGGACGATCTGGCCGGCCTGCGTGGTCTGTTCCAGCGTCCGGTTGCCGGCGGCGTCGTAATCGTAGACCGTCGTCTTGTCGAGGACAGCGTCCTGGATGCCGATTAGGCGCCCGGTCACGGCGTCGTAGGTATAGGTCAGATCCTGGCCGGCGCCGGTGGCCGGGGTGGCCGTCGACGTCTGGGTGAGCAGTTGGCCTGCCGCGCTGTACGTGTATGTCGCCACGGCGCCCGACATTTCGGTGTGGCCCTGCAGGCGGCCATCGGCGCCGAAATGCCAGCTCATGGTTGCGCCGGTCGGGTCCTGGCGCCACACGAGGCGGTTCGACGCGTCATAACTGCTGTTGGTTGCGCGGTCGCCGTTGCTGCTCTTGATCACGTTGCCCGACAGGTCGTAACGCGTGGTCGTGTTGACCAGGGGCGCGTGGCCGCCATTGTCGCCCACCGTGAGCGAGGTCTGGCGTCCCAGCTCGTCGTAGGCGTATCGGGTGACGACGCCGAGGCTGCCGAGATTGGTCGCCAGCATGTCGCCCGCAGTACCGTTGCCGTTGAGGTCCGCAGCGGTATAGACGTCGACGGCCGCACTCGTGCTCGACGTCATGTGGCCGAGGTTGTCGTACTCGTACGTGGTGGCGAGGCCGCCCGTGCCCTGAGAATTCTCGAGGCTGTAATAACCCTGGAACGTACTGGTGCGGTCGCCGAAAGCGTCGTACCGGTAGGTCGCCTGGCTGCCGTCGGCACGATCCTCTTCGACGAGATTGCCGTCGCTGTCGTAGTGCTGGACGTTCACGTCGCCGCGCGCGTCCTCCGCCATGACCTGGCGGCCCAGCTCGTCATAGCCGGCGGCGGTGGTGTTGGCGCCGGTGCCGGTATCGGGTGCCGTGGTAGTCAGCAGCTGGTTGTTGGCGTCGTAGGTATAGGTGGTCTTCCATGCCGGGTTGCGCTCGTCGGTCACGGTCAGCACGTTGCCCCAGCGGTCGACGTCGTATTTGTCGAACCCGCGGCTGACGTGGTGATTACCCTGGACGGTGAGGTCCGACGCCTTGACCTGCTCCACGTTGTAGAGGTATGGACGGGTGTCGCCGATTGTCTGCAGGGCTTGCTTGGCCGATTGCAGGTCGCCCATGAAATTGGGCGAATCGGCGGCAATCTTGCGCATGGCGGCATCGACGAAGCCATTCAGGCGATTGCGGACCGTTTCCGCCGCCAGGTCGCCGCCGGTGTAGTTTGCCGCATCGCCCGTGATCGCCACCACCGCCGCGCCGCGGCCCTTGTTCCTGACCAGGGCGGCGTAGGCGGACACTTCGGAGCCGGTCGGGTTGCGGCCCAGGTTGTTGAAGACCTGCTTGACGAAATCCTCGGGCGACATCGCCGCGGGGAAGGCGTGTTCGGCCTCCGGACTGTAGGTCAACATGGACTGCGCCACGCCGTCGAGCGACAGATTCTGTTGCATGGCGTCGAGCCAGTACATGAAGCCGGCGGTATCCGGTTCACGGCCGAACAAGCCGATATACACCTGTGCGAGGCCGAGTTCCTGATTGGACATCGGCGTGGACGGTACGCTAGCCTCGGCCAGGTTTTCTGCCGCGTGCAGCGCGCTTGCATTGATTTGCTCGTACGCGGCAGGATCGGTCGGCATCGACCGGAATGCCGCTGCGAGATCGGTCAGGCGGCCACCCATCATCTGCTCGAACTTGACGGTATCGGCGTTGCTCGACACCACGAAGCTGTCGAGGATGGACGACACCAGCTGGCTGCGGGTCATCGGCTGAGCGCCGGTGAGTTTGCTCGTCCAGTACGACAGCCCTTGCGGGTCGCCGTCGAAGTTCCGGTTCAGTCCGTTACGGTAGATCAGCTGGACGAAATCGGAATCGCTCATCTGGGTGGAGAAGACACCCGGATTCCGGCTGATGAGCCGTGCGGCGAGGGCGTCCAGGCCGCCACCGATCTTCATCAGGACGATTGCGTCGGCGTATTCCTGCATCGTCGGGCTCCGGCCGAGCAGGACCTGGTAGTACTGCACCACCTTGACGGCCTGGTTGCTCAGGAAGGCGCCGTTGGTCACCGCCTGTTCGGTGCGCGCGACTTCCGCCTGGCCGGCGGCGTAATTGGCCTGGGCGGCCGCCACTCGGACGTCCTGCTCGAGGGCAGGCGACTGGGCGTTCAAGGCATTCAATTCCTTGGTCAGGTCGTCGTGCGTTGCCTTGATGTCCATGCCGGTCTGCGTCCGCAGCAGGGTCATCAGAGATTGCAGGGACGCGGCGGCGGTGACTGAGGCGACCAATGCCTGGTCGGCGCTCAGGGCATAGTTGTCCGCGAAGATGGCCGAGTCCAGTGTGCGGAGGATGACGGTCTGGTCTGCAGTCGATTTTGCCGTGACCGCGTTGTTGTACGCGGTCTGGGCAGCGGCGGTCGCCGCGTCGAGCCTGGCCTTGGCGGCCTGGCGGGTCGGGTCTACCGCGTTGATGATGTTCGTGCACAGACCGACGGCCTTGGCGCGGGCCGCACTCCATTCGCTTGCCCAAGTCGTGCGCGCAATGTGCAGGTCGACGTTGTGCATGCTCAGCTCGTCCAGCGATGACGTATAGAAGTCATACGCCAGGCTGCCGGCGTCGGTATAGGCGTAACTCGCCTGCATCCAATAGTCGAGGCCACCCGGATCGGCCGCACGATGCAGAACAGTCTGGAACAGGTTCTGGACGAACGCCGCGCGCGTGCTGTCGTTCAGTACGCCAACGTAGGACGCAGCGATCTGTTGCAGGCTATGTCCCACCAGTCCATACAGTTCGTCAAACGACGGGCTGGGGTGGCCGAAGGCGACCATGAGGGACAGGACGCTGCCGAGGTCCATGGCCTGGATCGCGCGCGCCTTGCTGGCCAGCTGATCAGCGGCGATCACCGCGGGATCGGTCTCGATCGACGTGTTCTTGAGGTTGTTCAGGGCCGTGGCGGCGTTGTCCCGATCTTTCAGATCGTTATTACGCGTATCGATTGCTGTCGCGAGCGTATCGGTATCCGTGCTGACGTCGTTCTTTGCTTTGGTTTGCGCCGTCAGGGCTGCCTGCCAAGCGTTGTATGTATCATTCTTGGCCACGTTCAATGGCCAAAGTTGAGCGTCGAGGTCAGCCTGGGTCTTTTGTTTAATGGTGTCGTAGTATTGCTCTTTGACGGGGACGTTCGATATGCAGCTCGACTTGTTCGCCTGAACCGTATTCGGGAAAGAGCCCTGGCTCAGCTCACTCAATGCTGCGGAATAAAAATCGTAGGCCGCCTGGCTTCTGTTCGACGTGGTCTCGTGTTCGACCCACCACTGTGCTTCATCCTGACCGTTCACCAGGTGCGTGGACCGGCCCAGGACCTGGGAGTACAAGCCGGTGAAAAATGCGAGCCGGTTGCTGTAGTCGCCGCTCGCGAGTATGCCGGCCAAGTTGACGTTTGACAGCGTGCCGGCCTGCATCTCGAGGGTATAGTACGTGGCATTGCCGATGCCGAACCCGTGAAACGCCGTCAGGATCTGAACAGCTTCGCCGAAATGAGACGAGTTTACGGCGGCTTGTTCGTCAAGCCATGCGTTCTTGGCGTTTTTGACGGTCTGTACGTCATCGGCAATGTCGTCGAAATGGAACCAGGCAAGATACGCGTCGTCGAACTTGTTTTCGGTAGTCGTGACGTCGGAGTCTGCGGTAGTCAGCACGCCTTTGGCTTTGTCGAGCGCGGTTTGGGCGTCGTTGGCGTCGGTGACGGCCTTGTTGTAAACCGCGTTCTTGGCGTCATAGTCGTCTTGAGCCTGCTGGATTTTCGCGGCGAGATTCGTCGCCGCGGTGGTGCGCGCGGTGGAGGGCGCCTGGAGCGCTTGCTGAAGGAACCCATTGACGACGTTGATCGCATCGCTGCATTCGCCGGAAAAATCCGCGCGCGCGATCGTTACCGTGCTGTCCAGCTCCGCCCGGGCGCCGATGTAGAAGTTGTAGGCGATCGAACCGGCATCGCTGCCCAGGTTTTGCGCCAGCCAGTAATTCAGACCCGCACTGTCGGGCGTACGCTGCAACACCTTTTGATAAAGGCTGGAGATGAAGCCGGCGCGGTTTGCCGGATCGTACGCGCCGACGCATGCCGCCGCCAGGGACGACATGACGGCGTTGACCTGGGCGGTGGTCGCGTTGGGCGGGAACGCGGCCATTGCCTGTACCAGACCATCGTATGTTACCGGTTTGCCGTACGCCGTCCACAGGTCGACCACACTGGCGAAGTACGGCGTATTCAATGTGGTCGACGCCTGCGCGGCGGCGCGTTCGGCGGCCTGGACGGTCGGGTCGTCTTCGACCTTGGCGGCTTTCGCGTTGTTTAGTGCCGTCGTCGCGTTAGTCAGCGCGGTCTGGGCGCTGGCGGCGGCAGTCTTTGCCGCGGCGAGCGCGTCGGCAATCTGCTGGGCCGAGCCCAGGCCGTTCGGGTCGACCTGTTTCATGGCCTGCGAGACGACCAGATCGAAGCTGGTGCGACGGGCTTGCTCGGCTGGGTCGGTGCTGTTCAGCGACACCAGGTCGCTGATCATTTGCGCCGCCACTGTCCCGCGGGTTTGGCCCTGGGCGAGCTCATTCATGTAACGGCTTTCCGCTGCGCCTGCCGCGCGCCCCAGCACCTGCTGCGACAACTGGCTGAGGAAGGTTGCATTGTCGGTGGCATTGGCATAGAGCGCCTTGCCCTCGGCGTTGTCCAGCATCATGTCCGCGATGGCGGCCAGGGAGTTGCCCTGCGCTGCGTTCAGCCAGTAGTTGAGACCAGCGAGATCCAGCGGCAGGGTTCGGCCGGGGCCACGATTGAGGACGCCCACGTACAGGCGTACCAGGTCCAGCGTCGAGCTGACGTCGGCACCTGCGCCATTGAGATAGCTGGCCGTGGCATTCTGCGCGGACACCGCCGCCGTCGCGGCATTGGCGGCGGTGTCGGCAGCGGTGAGCGCGGTGCTCGTCTGGCTGATCAGCGACTGCGCGCCTTGCTCCATGGCCGCGATCGCCGTGCCGACCTTGGTGTTGAATGCGGCCCGCAGATCGAGCTCACTGGCCTTGTTCGGGTTGGTGTCGGTGTAGGTCGTGGTTTCGAACGAGGCAATCAGATTGACCGCCAGGGTGCCGCGCGTGCCGGTGAGCTGACCCGTCCAGTAAGACAGGTCGGTCGCATCCGGTGCACGGCCGACGACCTGCTGGAACAGCTGGCGCACGAAGTCCGTGTTGCTCTGGCTGGGCGCGAACACGCCCTTGCCCTCGGTGTTGTCGAGCATGCCCTGCGCCACCTCGGCCAGCGAACTGCCGGCCTGCATCTGGTTGACGTAGAAGCTCAGGCCGGCGAAATCCGGTGCCGGATGACCCGGCTGGCCACGCATCAGCAGGCCGACATACAGCTGCGCCACGCCCAGCACCGCGGACGACAGCGGTGAGCTGGCGTTATTGTTGGCAGCGTCCAGCGAGGCCTTGAGAAGCAGCTCGTTGTCGACGGCGGTCGCCGCGCTGTTCTCGAGCTGGCTGGCCGAGGTCGCGGCGTTGGCGTTGTCCGTGATGTTCTGCGCGATCACGGTGGCCATCTGGCTCGCACCATATTGCAGTGCGGCGCTCATGTCCGTGGCGGTGACCTGGTTAATGATCTGTCGGGCAATGCTCGCGTCGTTGCCGCCCATGATGGTGGAATAGGTCTCGGCAACGGCCGTGCGGTTCCTTATCAGCGAGCGCAGCGTCTGGTCGGATGCCGAAGTGCCGCTGTAGTCGGCGAAGCTGTCGGCGATCGCCAGCGCGACCTTGCCGCGGCTGGCGCCGCCATCGAGCATGCCGGTCCACTGCTGCAGTTCCGCGCTCGTCGGTTGGCGTCCGATACCTGCGTACACGGCATTGACGAAGTCGGCGCCATACAGATTGGCCATGGCGCTTTCCGGGCTCGACACCAGGTTCGTCGCGACGGCTTCCAGTGACGCCGTATTGCTCCAGATGATATCGGTCCAGTAGTCCAGCCCGCCTTTGTCGGGCGCGCGGCCGAGAATGACGACGTATGCTTGTGCAAGCGAACGGTGCAGGTCCTGCAACGCCTTGTCGTCGGCCGCGGTCGATGCCGCCTGGGAGGCTTGCGCGCCGATATCGATTTGCGCCTGCAGGTTCTTGACGGCCGAGTCCAGTGCGCTTTGCACCGTGTCGCCGGGGTGCACGGCGGCCAGGATCGCGCGGCCGACGTCCACGGAGTACTGTTGCGTCACGGCGGGCGACAGGTCGCGGTTGTAGCCCAGCGCCACCGTGACTTTCAGGTTGTACAGCGCCTTGTCCGCGAGCAGCTGGGCGTCGTCGCCCTGGTAGTGCGCGATTTCCGTAATCAAGGCCGCGACGGCCTGTCCCTTGCCGCTCGATGCCGCGACCTGGGTCCACCTGGCGAGTTCCGCGCCGTCCGGGTCGCGGCCCAGCATGTTACGGAAGAGGCCAAGAATGAACTCGTCGTTTGCGGAGGCATTGAGACCGAGATCGTCGACTTCCGAATCCGCGATGATGGCGCTCGCCAGCGCGGCCATGTTCGACTGGGTGCCGTCGGCCTGCTTCATCCAGTAATCCATGCCGGCGGGCTCCGGTGGGCGGCGCAGCAGCGTCACATAGAGCTGCGCGACCTCGGTGCGCTGCCGGTCGGCTTTTGCCAGATCGGCCGCCTCCTGGGGCACGGCCGCGTTGTTCGTCGTCGCGTCCTGGTATAGTTGCTTGGCGTCCTTGGCGTCGTTGCCGCCGCCGGTGACGAAATAAGCGACGCCGGTGTCGGCGCGCGCTTTCAGCCGGGCGCGGGCCGCGACCATCGCGGGCATGCTGCCGGTGTCGTTGCGCACCTCGTTGATCATGTCGACGATCGCCTGCCCGGCCTGCGTGGCCGCATAGGTGCCGCCGGTGGCGCCGAAACGCGTCGCCCATTTGCCGATGTCGGCGACATACGTCGAATCGCCGGCCGCGCCGGTGCGGTTGAAGGCGTCCTGGAAGATGCGGGTCATCACGTCCATCGCGCTGCCGGTCAGGCGAGTGCCCACGTCTTTCGTATTCAGCAGGTCGGCGGCGATGGTGGCCAGGCTGACGCCGCTGTTCAGGCGTGCGACTGCGGCATTGAGCGCCTGTCCATCCGGATAGGCGTCCAGCAGCACGCTGTACAACTCGATGATGCGCGACTGGGCGGTCGTCGACGCCGTCGCGGCGATCGAGAGCGTACCCTGGTCGCCCGGCACGCCGTTCGTGGTCACCTGGTAATCGTAGTCGCCGCCCTCGAGGCCGGCGGTATTGAATACCATGTAGCCGTCGACTACCTGGACGCGGGCACCGCCATCGATCCACTGGACGTCGTCCTTTTTCTTGTAGGCGAACGCGGGCGTCTGGCCTTGTACGTTGGCGTCGCGGATGAGCACGAGCGACGTGTCGGAACCGGCCGCCGCGTTATCGAGCGGCACCACGGCCCACGCGCCACCCGAGGTGCGTTGCAGGATCATCAGGCGGGCATCCGGCAGGGCGACGTCGACGACATGGCCGAGCAGGTCGTAGCGGGTCTCGGTACGCATCAGGTTCGGCGCGAGCTCGGCCTGCGCGGCGGAGGCCATGCTCATCAGCGCGTGCGGATCCTTCCCGTCCGCACTCACCAGTTGGACGGTGACCCGGCCCTGGATGTCGAACAGGCGCACCTTGTCGATGCCGTCGCCGGCGTCCGTACGCCACAGGCGGCCAAGGTTGTCGTAGGCGCTGTGTTCGTAGACGACGGTGCCGGCGCCGGCATTGTTGTCGTCCCTGATGCTGCGGGACGTCACCTCGCCAAAGCCGTTGTAGTCCGTGAGATGGTGTACAGGCTTCAGGGACCCGAGGTCCTGGCCATTTTGAACATTGCCTGGATTGATCGTCTCGACGACGTGGCCGACCGCGTCATATTTCGTGACCGTGAACGCGATTTCCTGTTGACCGGCGTCGGTCACGATCTGCCATTCCTTGGCGACCCGGCCAAGTACGTCGTAGGAGGTGAAACTGGCGTGGCCATCGGCGTCGATCTTCTGCGTGACGTGGCCGTCGGCGTCGTAGGTGTAGGAGGTGACGCGGTCATGCACCGGGTCCGACGGGCCCGACTTGTAGCGCGCGTCGTCCGGACCGCCATCGCTCAGGCCGGTTTGCGGATCGGTGACCGCCAGCGTCGCGCCGTTGGCGCGATCGATGGTCGCTACCGCGTTGCCGAGGACGTCAAGGCGGTACAGCGTCAGTTGCGACGGGCCGGTCTGCAGGTGGCTGACCGGGTCGAGTTGCAGATGTGCCACGGCAGTGATCCTGCCGAGCGCATCGCGCGTGGTATAGGTGGCGCCTTTGAGCGCATCGATGACGGCGGTCTGGTTGCCCAGCAGGTCGTACTGGTATCGGGTGGTCAGGTCGCCGCGCGTGGCCGTGGTGCCGCTGCTGGCGGTATCGACGTACTGCACGTTGCGCTGCGTGACGCTGAGCAGGTTGCCGGCGCCGTCATACGCGCTCCTGGTGCCGCGATCGTTTCCGGACATGTCCACGAAGGCGGTGCCGCCGTCCTTCCAGCCCGTCGTCGCGGCGACCTGTTCGACGGTATCGGTCAGGCGGCCGGCGTAGTCATACCGGTATTCGGTGACGTAGCCCGACTTGTCGGCGACGACGTCGGCCTGGTGCAGCACGGCGAACTGCGCGGTCTTGTTGCCGCGATTGTCGTAGCTGAAGCGCGTCTCGGTGGCCTGGGTGACGACGTGACCCTTGTCGTCGACGCCGAAGCTCGATTGCGACTGGACCTCTCCGAAGCTGTCGTACCGCGTCTGTGTGACCTTTGTGGCCTGGATGTCCGTCACGCCGCCGGTGCCCGCCTGGTCGTAGATCAGGCCCGCGGCTTCGGTCGTCTTGACGGCGCGGCCCAGCTTGTCGTAGGTGGTGTCGATCGTGCGGTTCTGGCTCCCGTCCAGTGTGGCCAGGGCCGTCCGCATCGCATCCGTGCTGACGGACGCGGCCGCACCGGGTTGCTGCGCGTAGCGCGTGATGCGGGTAACGTCGCCGAACGTATTGCGGTCGTAAGCGGTGACATAGCCGGCGGCGTCGACCTCGTATTTGACGCGCCCGGCGTTGTCGTACAGTTTGAAGCTGCTGCCGGCGCCGGTGCTTTGCGAGCTCTGCACCGCATCGCCGAAAGCGTCGTACACCACGGTTGTCGTGCGCAGGCCGGAGTCCCGCTCGGACGCCGTACTGCTGCGCGACGCCGCGGTACCGCCGGTCGTTGCCTGCATCGGGTCCGATTCGTCGTAGACGTTGATCGATCCCTGGCTGGTCGAGGTTTGCCGGTTCTGCAGGTCGTAGCCATAGCTGGTCGTGCGGGCCTCCGCAGTACCGTCGGCCTCCGTCCGGCTGGTGACGTTGCCGAACGTGTCGTAGTCGAAGCGTGTGACCAGCGCCTGCGGGCTTGCCGTGTTGGCGTCGCCGTAGCTGTTCACCGTCGGCGACGTTTCCTTGATCATGCGGCCGGCGAGGTCGTAGTCGTAGGTCCAGGTATTGCCCGCTTCGTTCGTGAAGGACTTGCGGTTGCCTTGCGCGTCGTAGGTGTAGGACTTTCTGCGCGTGGCGATATCGCTGGAGCTCACCGTTTCGGTAATCAGATGCCCCTGGCTATCGTAGTCGTAATGCGTGGTGACGGCATCGGCGCTTTGGGTGCCGAGCGCGATCATGACGGCCTGGTCCGAGCTGCCGGCGGCGACGGGATAGCGGTACTGGACCGAGTCGGTGACCCTGCCGGCCAGGTCGTAACGCGTCTCCGTGGCATAGCCGGCCGGATCGATGGTGCACTGGACGCGGCCAATGCGATCATGGATGTAGCGGACCGTCCGGTCGGCGGGATCGGTGGCCGGAGTGAACGGTTGGGTCAACTTGCCCGTGACCGGTGTCGCGTAGTGCGTGAGCGCCGTCAGCCGGCCCAAGTCATCGTAGGCCTGCTTGGTGACGTAGCCGGCCGCGTCGATCTGGAAGACGGGGCGGTTGTCCTGGTCGTAGATCGTGCGCGTGGTGCGGTCGTTGTCGGCATCGGTCGCGGGGGTGTAACTGCCGTCGATATCGGCAGTCGTCGTGTCCCGAGTAGCGTATTGTGTCTGTGCGACGACGTTGCCGTTGGTGTCGTACTGCATCCCGACGACGGCACCGTCGGGCCCGATGATGACGGTATTGCGGCCCGCCGGGTCGTAGCCGTAATGCGTCACACGGTCCTTGGTGCTGTCGGTGCGCGGCGCAGCGAGGAACCTCTTGACCATATCCACTGCCGGCGCACCGAGGGTCCCGTTGTTAACATAAACGGGCGTGGAAAATTCGGTTCGTGTTTTTAGCCTGCCACTATCGTCGTATTGATTGGTAGTGATCTTCCAATACGTCGCAAACAGCGGTGTGGAGAAACTGGTGGCGATGGCGGCCACGCGGTTATGGTTATCGTAGAAATAGAGAGTGGCATGTCTACCGTTTCTTGGCGTAGACGCATCAAGGGAACTAAGAGACGCGGCGTCAAATGTGCTCGACGGTAATGGTTGTATATACCCGGTAGTTTGGATCAGATTGCCGGCGGCATCGTATTGATTGCTCGTAACCGCCCAGGTGTACACGGGATCCGACCCAGGCGCCGTGGTCGCGGTGAGGCTGGTCGCGGTCCCGATCACGCGGTTCGCGCTGTCGTAGATATACGAAACGATCGACGTCGTTGCGGACCGGGCGCCGTTGACGTCGGCGTCGCTGGCCGTCGGGCTCGCGGTCGTCAGGGCGTCGCGGTAGGTGGTACGGCTCACGACATTGCCGTTGTTGTCGAACGCCTGTTTCACGACGCTCCACGAGTACACGGTGCCGGTACTGGTCGTGCGCGCGCCGATGTACTGCGCGGTCGCGGTCATGCGGTTCGCCGCATCATAGACCATGCGTACCGAGCTCTCCGGTACAGGCTTGGCCGCCACGAAGGCGGCGATCCGGCCGACGCCCGGGTCGAGGCCGTCGGTTGAGACCCAGGTGTACGTCGAACGTTCGTTCACGTTGCCGTTGCCGTCGTAACCGATGGCGTCCAGCTTCCACCGAGGTTTCCCGTCCGTCGCCGGATCGAGCGCGGTCAGGGTGTCGATCAGGCGGCCCTGGCCGTCGTAAAACATCACATGACGTTGATCGTTGGCGCTGTCCGACAGGGGGTGGGATTCCGCATTGATCAGATCCAGGAGCGTGGCCTTGGTCAGGTCGGCGGGCAGCGTGGCGGTATCGGTCCGATGGGCATACGTGACCTGGTCAGTCACGTGGCCTGCGCTGTCGAATGCACGGTTGACGGTGACGACGCCGGCCGGGTCGATGGTCGCGAACACGCGACCATCGTTGTCGTACACGATCCGCTGCACATGGTCGGCGCCGGCGTCGGCCGTGACGCTGCCGAGGATGTCGACCGCACTGAAAACCTGCGCCGGACTGATGGCGGATTGGGGCAGGGTGCTACGGTTCGCGTAGCGCGTCGTGCTGACCAGGCGGCGGTCCGCATCGTAGGCGTAGGCGGTCACGGTGCCGTCGGCATCGAGCTCGCACCTGAGCAAGCCATTGCCATCGTATGCGTAGCGGGTCGCAAGCGCCGGATTCGTGCCGGTAATGCGAACGAGGACGTTGGTGCCGGCGTTATCGTAGACGAGTTGCTCGGACGGCTTCGAACCGTCGCCCTGGACCGTCGTGACACGGCCGTAGCCGGTTTCGCTTTGTTGAGTGGTGGTGACGACGCCGTTCGGATCGGTGATCGACGCGACGTTGCCGCGGCTGTCGTAGGTATAGCTGGTGGTACGCTTTGCACCGTTCGCGTCCTGGATCACGGCCTTGACGCGGAACTGTTCGTCGTACTGGGTTTCGGTCACGATGCCGTTCGGATCGGTGACGGTGGCGACCTTACCGGCCGCGTTATACGTATAGCTCGTGGTGAGGTTGAGACTGTTCGGGGCGATCCTGCGCGACAGGACGCGCTTTTCCTTGTCATAGGAATAGAGCGTGATCGTGCCATTGCCATCGGTATCGGTCGACACCGTGTCGTCGGCGTTATACGCATGCGTTTCGAGCACCTTGCCGGTTTCATCCGTCACCGAAGTCAGGTTGCCGTCCGCATCGTAGCTGTAGTAGGTCGCCGCGCCGTCGCCACTCACGATGGAAACGGTTTGCCCGAAGCGGTTGAGGGTCGTGGTATGGGTCACGCCCTCCGGCGTGGTCATGGTGAAGCTGTCGTGCGCGGTGTCGTACTCGTACGTGGTCGTGTTGCCGAGGCTGTCGGTCTGGGTCAGCACGCGTCCGAAGGCGTCGTAGGTGGTCGAGGAGGGCGGGTTGCTGCCGTCCTGCCGCGAGGTGACGCGTCCGAGGCTGTCGTAAGCGCTCAGGACGACGTGGCCGTCCGGATCGAGCTGCGTCGTCGCGCGGCCAAAACCGTCATAAGCAATCCGGGTGGCCAGGTCGGGATGATTGAACGGCAATGTGGCGATCAGGTTGCCGCGGTTGTCGTAGTCGTACGCCGTCGTGATGACGCCATCCTTGGCGGTATTCTGCAGGGACCCGATGGTCTCGCTTCCCTTGGCGTCGAGCCCGTACGCGAAGGTCGTCTCGTAACCGGACGCGTCCACATGTTTCGTCACCTGGCCGATCGCGTTGTAGACGAAGCTTTCGAAGCTGTCGCCGGTGCTCGACAAGGCGGCGATCGTGTTGCCGATCGTCGGGTCGTTCTGCCCGCCTTGCAGCCCCGCCAGCGCGGCAGGCGCGAGGCGGGTCGCATACGTCCGGATGCCGGCGACCTGGCCCAATCCATCGTAGTTGCGTTCCTCGACTTCGCCATCGGCGTCGATCGTGTAGCGCAGGTTGCCTTCCTGGTCGTAGTAGTACACGGTGCGTGCGCCGCCCGGTTCGGTCTTGCTCAGGCGCAGGCCGGTGCTGCCGTAGGCGTACGACGTCCCATAGGTCGCCCATACCGCGTCGATGGCGGCCGGGGTCGTGGCCGAGACCAGCGCGGCGGCGCCACGCGGCGACAGCTCGGCGATGACACGTCCCAGCGCGTCGTACCGCGTCGTCGTCACCCGTTCGTCCGTGGTGCCGAGTGCGCTGCGCACTTCGGTCACCTTGCCGTACGCGTCATAGGTGTAGCGGGTGACCGTGCCGTCCGGCGCCGTCTCGGTGTTCAGCTGGTTGAGCGCGGTGTAGGTATAGGTGCTGACCTGATCGTCCGCGCTTTGGGTCGCGCCGAGGCCGCTCAACGTCGTCGCGGCCGGATTCTGGACGGCCTTGGCGTAGCGGCGCTTCGAGACGACATTGCCTGCCCCGTCGTAGTCGAAGGTCGTCAGGTAGTTGTCGCCATCGACCGTGGCGGCGAGCAGGCCGTGGGCATTGTAGATGTTGTTGACGTGCCGGATGTGGTCCGGACTGACGGGCTGGGAGGCACCCGGCGTTCCGTCGGTGTCGGTTTGTGCGGTGACGTTGCCGAACGCGTCGTAGGCGATGGCCGTGACCGGCGACTGGTCGGTCGAGGTTTCCTTGATCATGCGACCGGCGAGGTCGTAGTCGTAGGTCCAGGTATTGCCCGCTTCGTTGGTGTAGGTCTTGCGGTTGCCTTGCGCATCGTAGGTGTAGGACTTCGTGCGCGTGGGGATATCGCTGGAACCGACCGTTTCGGCAGTCAGACGGCCCAGACTGTCGTAGCCGTAGTGCGTGGTGACGGCGTCGGCGCTTTGGGCAGCGAGCGCGGTCACGACGGCTTGGTCCGTGCTGCCGGCCGGCACGGGGTTCCGGTACCGGATCGAGTCGGAGATCCTGCCGGTCAGGTCGTAACGCGTTTCCATGACATAGCCGGCCGGATCGATGGTGTACTGGACGCGGCCGAGGCGGTCGTTGATGTACCGGATCGTGCTGTCGGCGGAATTCGTCGCGGGCGTGGGGAAGTTCGCGGCCGTGAGCGGCTGCGGCAGTGCATTCGTGACCGGTGTCGCATAGCGCGTGAGTGCGGTCAGCCGGCCCAGGTCATCGTAGACCCGTTGCGTGACGAGGCCCGCGGCGTCGATCTGGAAGACCGGGCGGTTGCCCAGGTCGTAGACCGTGCGCGTGACACGGTCGTTGGCGGCATCGATCGCGGGTGCGTACGTCGCGGCGACACTGGTGGTCGTCGTGTCCGGCGTGGCGTACTGCGTCCGCACGACGATGTTGCCGCTGGCGTCGTACTGCATGCCGGTGACGGCGCCGTCGGGCCCGATGATGACGGTATTGCGTCCGGCGCCGTCATAGCCGTAGCGCGTCACTCGGTCGCTGGTGCCGGTGGTGCGCGCAGCCAGGAAATTCTTGATGACGGATTGCGCCGAATCGGTATTGCTGGTCGAAACCGGGTCGCCGACCTCGGTCTGGCTGATCAGCCTGCCGCTATCGTCGTACTGGTTGGACGTGACATGCCACAGGGTTCCAGCGTCATTGGACGTGTAGGCGACGGCGGTGGCCGCCAGGCGGTTATGGTTGTCGTAGACATCGAGCGTGACGTGATTGCCGCTGGCGGCCGCGGGCGCGGCATTGACGACGGCGTTGAGCGTCGTGGCGTCGAATGTGCTCGAGGCGTACGGTTGTGCGTATCCGGTGGTCTGGATCAGATTGCCGGCGGCATCGTATTGATTGCTCGTGACGGCCCAGCTGTACGAGGTTTCCGGACCTGAGGACGTCACCGTACCGAGGCTGGTCGCGGTGCCGATCACGTGATTCGCGCTGTCGTAGACATACGACACGATCGACGCCGTGGCCGTCGCGGCGTTGTTGATGTCGAGGTCGCTGACCGTCGGGCTCGAGGTCGTCAGGGCATCGTGGAAGGTGGTGCGGCGCACGACATTGCCGTTCCTGTCGAATTCCTGCTTCACGACGCTCCACGCGTACACGGTGCCGGCACCGGTCGTGGTCGCACCGATGAACTTCGCGCTGGCCGTCATGCGGTTTGCGGCGTCGTAAACCATCCGTTCCGAGGTCTGCGGTACGGGATCGGCCGCCAGGTAGGCGGCGACCTGGCTGGCGCTCGGGTCGAGACCGTCGGTCGACACATACGTGTACGTCGAATGCGCCGTCACGTTGCCGTTGTCGTCATGGCGTACGGCGTCCAGCTTCCACTGCGGGTGTCCGTCCGCGGTGGGCGCGAGCGCGGTCAGGGTCTCGATCGGGCGGCCCTGGCTGTCGTAGAACATCAGCTGACGCTGGTCGGTGGCGCTGTCCGACAGGGACTGCGTCGCGATCAGGCCCTGGAGCACGGACTCGGTCAGGCTGGCGGACAATGTGCCGGTGTCGATCCGATGGGCATACGTGATCTGGTCGGTCACGTGTCCTGCGCTGTCGAATGCGCGGTTGACGGTGACGACGCCGGCCGGGTCGATGGTCGCGAATACGCGGCCGTCCTTGTCGTACACGGTACGCTGCACCTGGTCCATCGTGGAGGCTGGCGAGCTGATGACGCTGCGCAGAATGGTGCGACCGTCGAAGACCTGTGCCGGGCTCGTGGCGGATTGGGGCAGGGTGCTACGGTTCGCGTAGCGCGTCGTGCTGACCAGGCGGCGGTCCGCATCGTAGGCGTAGGCGGTGACGGTGCCGTCGGCATCCAGTTTGCACATGAGCGTGCCGTTCGCGCTGTCGTACGCGTAACGGGTTGACAGCGCCGGATTCGTACCGCTGATGCGAACGAGGACGTTATTGCCGGCGCTGTCGTAGACGAGTTGCTCGGACGGGTTCGAACCGTCGCCCTGAACCGTCGTCACGCGACCGTAATCGGTTTCGCTCTCGTGGGTAGTGGTGACGACGCCGTTCGGATCGGTGATCGACGCGACGTTGCCGCGGCTGTCGTAGGTATAGCTGGTGGTACGCTTGGCACCGTTTGCGTCCTGTACCACGGACTTGACCCGGAACTGTTCATCGTACCGGGTTTCGGTCACGACGCCGTTCGGATCGGTGACGGTGGCCACCTTGCCCGTCACGTTGTAGGTGTAGCTCGTGGTGAGATCGAGGTCGCCAGGCGCGACGGTGCGCGTCAGGACGCGCTTTTCCTTGTCATAGGTATAAGCGGTGATCACGCCGTTGGCATCGGTATCGGTCGCAACCGTGTCGTTGGCGTTATAGGTATGCGCTTCGAGGACCTTGCCGTCTGCATCCTTCACCGAGGTGAGGTTGCCGTCCGCGTCGTAGGCGTAGTAGGTGGCGTTGCCATCGCCACTCACGATGGACACGGTCTGGCCGAAGCGGTTGCGGGTCGTGGTGTGGGCCACGCCCTCCGGCGTGGTCATGGTAAAGCTGTCGGTCGCGGTGTCGTATTCGTAGGTGGTCGCGTTGCCGAGGACGTCGGTCTGGGTCAGCACCCGTCCGGCTGCGTCATAGCTGGTCGTGGCGTAAACGATGTTGCCCGTTCTTTGGACAGTGACACGCCCGAGCCGATCGTACGAGGTATAGAGGGCATTGGTTCCATTGATGTCCGCTATTTCCCGGCCAAAGCTGTCGTAATTGACTTGGGTCGAGTGGAGCGTGCTGTTAACGAAGGGGCGCGTGTAATCGATGACCGCCGGAAGCGAGTATCCATAATACGTTGTGATGACCCCGTCCTTTGCCGTGTTCTGCCGGGCTTGACTGACCAGGCGGTCAAAGTTGTCGTAGCTGGTCGTCGTCAGGTAACCCGACGCGTCGGTGTGTCGTGTGGCCCTGCCGATGGCGTCGTATCCAAAGGTTTCGACGCTGTCGCTGGAACGCGACAAGGCGGCAATTGTCGCGTCGATGGTCGGGTCGTTTTGCCCGCCCTGCAGTCCCGCCAATGCGGCGGCCGAAAGGCGGGTGGCGTAAGTCCGGATGCCGGCGACCTGGCCGAATCC
Source organism: Massilia luteola (assembly GCF_034420155.1). NCBI lineage: Bacteria > Pseudomonadati > Pseudomonadota > Betaproteobacteria > Burkholderiales > Oxalobacteraceae > Massilia > Massilia luteola. Next base: position 150,715 of record NZ_JAXOFN010000006.1, on the reverse strand, counting down.
ATTGTAGCTGCGCTCCTCGACTTCGCCCTCGGCATCGACCGTGTAGCGCAGGTTGCCATCCTTGTCGTAGTAGTACACGGTGCGCGCGTCGCCCGGTTCGGTCTTGCTCAGCCGCAGTCCGGTCATGCTGTACGAATAGGACGTGCCGTAGGCCGCCCACACGGCATCGATGGCCGTTTGTGTCGTGGCCGAGGCCAGCGCGGCGGTGCCGCGCGGCGTCAATTCGGCGGCGACCCGTCCCAGCGCGTCATAACGCCTCGTCGTCACGCGCTCGTCGGTGGTGCCGAACGCGGCACGTACTTCGGTCACATGGCCGTTTGCGTCGTAGGTGTAGCGCGTGACCGTACCGTCCGGCGCCGTTTCGGCGTTCAGCTGGTTGAGCGCGGTGTAGGTATAGGCCGTGACCTGGTCGTCCGCGCTTTGGGTCGCCCCGAGGTCGCTCAGCGTGGACGCGGCCGGCGTCTGGACCGGCTTGGCGTAGCGGCGTTGCGAGACGACATTGCCGGCTGCGTCGTAGTCGAAGGTCGTCAGGTAGTTTTCGCCATCGACCGTGCCGGCGAACAGGCCGCGGGAATCGTAGATGTTCCGGGTATGGATGTCCTGGGCGTTTGCTGCCGGGCGAAGCTGTGCCATCGACGTGGGCGGGGTCGAAAACTGCACCGAGACCGCATAGTCGATGGTCTCGGCGAGGAGCGATCCCGAATAACGGTACTCGGTGACGTGCCCGAATTTGTCCTTTTTTCCGATCAGCCGGTTATCCGCGTCGTAAATATTGAGCGAATAAAGGGCGGCGAGGCTCGGTTGCGGTATGTAGAAATTGTCTGGAGTCAGATCATTTTCATTCGCATACATCGAGGTATTAACGTGGAGGTCGGACGTCGACGACCACAGGAGCGTCGAGTTGCTGTCATAGTGATTGGTGGTCATCGCGCCGTCGCCATCCAACCTCCGGTACACCCTGCCGGCGTTGTCGTAAATGTTCCACACGCTGCGATCGTTCACGAGGTCGCGCGGCGGCCGCACGGCAGCGATGGATACGTCGCGCCATCGTCCGGTCGAATCGGTCAAGTTGATGACATTGACCTTGTTGGCATACCGGAGCGTGCGGGTGACCTGATTGTCCGCGTTATAGAAGTACTCGGTGAGGTAGCCTTCCGCATCGACATCGCCCGCCTTGCGGCCCGCGGCATCGTACAGCACGAACGTATTGAGCGAATCGCCGCTGATAGTCTGGCGCAGCCGGCCGGCGGCGTCGTAGGCGTAGCGGACGGAAGTCAGCTGGCGCGTGGCGTCGGCATCGGTCTTGGTCAGCAGCGCGCCGCGCGCGTCGTACACGCTCGTCGTAACGAGGCCGTTGGCTTGCCTGGTCACGACCGTGTTGTGGGCATCGTCATAGGTGACGACGGTGGTGTGATTGGCGGCGTCGGTGGAAGTCAGCACACGGCCAAGGCCGTCGTACGTGTATTGCGTGACGTTGCGGTCGCCGTCCACGCTGGACAGCAGCAGCCCGGCCGCGCCGTAGGAATAATGCGTGGTGCTGGACTGGATCGTTTCGTCAGTGGCGGACGTCGTGGCCTGGGTGAGCTGGCCGCGTACGTCGTAGGCGTAATCGACGCGTTGGACGTGGGCCGTGTCGACGGCTGACGAGGCCACCCACGTCTGCATGTCGTCCACGGTCGGCGCCGCTGTGGTACTGAAGGCGTATGTACTCAACAGGTAAGTAAGGGTGTTGCTTTGCTGGTTCAGCTGGTTGTAACGGTATTCCTTGACCACGCCCGTGGCGCTGATGACGAAGCGCAACCGGTTCGATGTATCGTACACGTAGCGCGTGGTGGCGGGCGCCGATGCCGTCGCGGTGCCGTCGCCGTCCGGATCGGGCGCGGCATAATGCGTCTCCGACAGCAGCACGTTCGACTTGAGGTCGTATTCCCGGGTAATCGTATCGCCGGCGGCGTCGCGTTCGTAGAGGCGGTTGCCGTTGCCGTCGTACTGGTAGACGGTCTTCAGGCCGCGTCCGTCGGTCACGCTCGTCACATTGCCGTAGTCGTCGTATTCGAAGCCGGCGCCGGTGCCGACGCCGCCCACCACGGGGCCGATCACGGCGGTGAGCCGGCCCTGGGCGTCGTACGCATAGGCGGTTGCGACCCCCATCGGATCGGTGACCGTAGTACGGCCCGCGACCGAGTAGTCGAAGGTCGTGACGGCGCCGAGCGCATCGGTCACGGTCTTGACCTTGTAGTCGGTGCCGACCAGTTCGTACGTAAAGCTCAGCGTGGTGCCGTCGCCCTGGTCGATCGACGCGACGCGGTCGCTGTCGCCGTCGTATTGGTAGGTCGTCCTGTGCGAAGAGGAGGATTGGAGCGCAGTCATGGCGCCAGTCAGGCGCCCTTGACTGTCATAGCTATAGACGGTGCGTGGGACGAACGACTCGGGCCCGATCGGAGGCAGGGCCTCCATCATGAGGCGTCCGGCGCTGTCGTAGAAGAACTGTGTGACGTCCCCGCTCGCGTCGGTAACGGACGCGAGGCGGTTATTGGTGTCGTAGCCGTAGGTGAGCAGGGTCTCGCCGTTCTGGCCGGCGGTCTGGATGCGGCCTTCGTTCAGGTTGCTGTCATAGGTTTCGAAGTTGCCGGTTTCATCCTGGCGCTCCGAGGTCCAGATCCATTTGCCCTGGTCGTTGAGCGTGAGGCGCTGGTAAGCGCCGGCGCCGTCGTTGGAAACATAGCAGCCCTGGCCTTCGTTGTAGACAAACAGCGAACTCGAACCGTCGCTGTCGATCCGGACGACAGTGCTCCCACTGGTGTTGGCGGTGCCGGTCAGCCCGGTCACCTGCTTGACCAGGCCCAGCTTCCAGTCGTCGCCGATACCGTCGTCGAAATTTCCCTGGGAATTGTAGGTACGGGTCAGGGCGAAGTTCAAGCCGCGCGAGGCGAGGAAATCGTCCTTGTCCTGCACGACAAGATTGCCGTTGCTGACATTGACATAGGCTGCTTCCTTGGTTTTCCCCAAGGTGGAATCGCCGAAGACGCCTTGCTGGCCAAGGGTGTTGGCCGAACTGTTCAATACACCTGCGCCGTTACCGGTAACGATTGCAACCATTTTTTTCCTCGCCTAGAAATATTGTCGGGTCGCGAGCAGCATTCGCCGCTGCGGCCTGTGTAATCAATTGACAACTCTTCTAAAGCTTCTAGGAAATGTTTAGGATTTTTTAAGCAATGCAGTCGATTTACATTCGGCGTGGCTTCGTGCTGAGCCGCTGAACAATTTCCCGTCGAGCGCGGACGCCGGATGAGCCGTCCGCATCCCGACAAAGCCCTGCGCTGGCGAGCGCGCGCTAAGTCGCAGTAAACAAGGGGGAACCCGACACTTGGCCGCGGCAGGGGCAGCGGCCATGACTGGCCCGCTCGGACGACATGAACGTCTTGCGTGGAACGAACAGAACATCTACACTCTCGAAAGTCTTTTATATATTAAAAACTGTGCAGGCCTCGATGATCCGCCGTGCGCTGACCGCCACCTTTGCCCTGTGCAGCTTGCTCGGCAGTCCATTGGTGTCCGCTGCCGAGGGCGCCGGCCCGCCCGTCAAGCTCACCCATGTCGCAGGGCCGTTTACCGCAGACCCGGCTTCCTTGAACAAGTATGAAACGCCCGAGTGGTTCCGGGGCGCCAAGTTCGGCATCTGGCCCATTGGGGACCGCTGGCGGTGCCGCGTGCGGGCGACTGGTACGCACGCAATACGTACGTGTACGGTACCCCGCAGTACGAGCATCACCTCAAGACATATGGCCACCCGTCCAGGTTCGGCTATAAGGACATCATTCCGTTGTGGACGGCCGAGAAGTTCGATCTGGACGCCCTGATGGCCCTGTACGCCTAGGCCGGCGCGACATATTTCGTCAGCATGGGCGTCCACCATGACAATTTCGACCTGTGGGATTCGAAGTATCACCGCTGGAATGCCGTCAAGATGGGGCCGCACGGGGATATCGTCGTCGACTGGCAGCAGGCATGCTACAACCGCGTGACCGACCTGGTGACGCATTACAAGCCCGACCTGCTGTACACCGACGGCGGCATCCCATTCGGCGTGACCGGCAGGACCCTGGTCGCCAATTTCTATAACGGGAACATCAAGGACACACGGCAAGCTGGAGGCCTTGTACAACCACAAGGACATCGGCTCCGGCGAATTTCTCCGCAAGGCCGGCGTGCAGGACGTCGAACGCGGTGTCATGACCATATCCAGCCGCTGCCGTGGCAGACCGACACCTCGATGGGCGACTGGTTCTACAGCGAGGGCTACAAGTACAAGACGACGCAGGACGTCGTGACCATGCCGGCGGATATCGTCAGCAAGAACGGCAACCTGTTCCTCAACGTGGTGCAGTATCGGGATGGCAGCCTGCCGCCCGAGTCGCGCCAATCCCTCGACGAGATGGCTCCTTGGATCAAAGTCAACGGCGAAGCGATCTACGGCACCCGGCCGTGGAAGACGTTCGGTGAAGTCCCGACGAAGACGGAAGGAGGCGCGTTCAAGGAAAACGCCGGTTGTACGGCCCGCGATATCCGCTTCGCCACCAGGGACGGCGCGCTGTACGCCATCACGCTGGGCGAGCCGAAGGGGCAGGTGCGCATCGCCTCGCTCGGCGCGCGCGGGACCGGAAACGCGGCCGGTCAAATCGGTGTCGCTGGTGGGCGCGAGCGAGCGGCTGCGCTGGAAGCAGCAGGACGATGCGCTCGTGATCGAACTGCTGGCCACCCTGCCGACGGCAATCGCGTCCAGTGTCGGGATCGGGTTCTGGTCGGAAAAAATGATTAGCCGGATTCGCGAAAAACGTGCATTTCCGCGACCCGTCGTATTGAATCTATCGAATACAATCGACGGTTGATCGGGAACACGGAACGAGCGGAAACGGTTACATGAACACACGAATGATGACATTGGCGGTGCTGGCCGCCTTGAGCGGCGCCGCATGCGCCGCGCCCGCGGGCCCTGTCACGGTGACGTCGCCGGACGGCCGGGCCGCTATCCGGATTGCGCCCGACGGCGGGAGCTATGTCGTCACGCGCGGCGCCGAAACCGTGATCGCCGCGTCGCCCCTGGGCATCGAACTCGACGGCCAGCCGCAGCTCGGCGAACTCGAGCTGGAAAAGGTCACCACGTCGACCACGGACCGCAAGATTCCCCTCGTCGCGACCAAGGCCTCGGTCGCGCGCGATCACTACCGCGCCGCGACGCTGGTGTTCCGCGAACGCGCGCAGGGCACGCGTAGGCTGCTCGTCGACGTGCGGGCGTACGACGACGGCATCGCGTTCCGCTACCGCATGGACGGCAGCGCGCCGGTCCGCCTGCGCGGCGAGAAAACGGCGTTCGTGCCCGCCGGCGATCCGGAGTGCCTCGTCTCGGTTGCGGAAGGCGCGCACGAGGTGCCGTTCGCACGCCAGAAAATTTCCCGGTTGCGCGGCAACCAGGGCTACGACGTACCTGTCGTGTGCACCAGTCCGTCGGGCCGTACCGCCTACGCGATCACCCAGTCGCATCTGGAGGGCTACACGGGCGCTTCGCTGTGGCGCGAAGGCGCGGCCCTGCGGGTGCACCTGTCGGGAACGCCGGGCCGCGCTGCGCCCGTGTATGAATCGCGCGGCGGGCTGCGGACGGCCTGGCGCGTCGTCATGCTGGGGAACCGGGCGGGCGACCTGATCGCGTCGAACGTGGTCGGCAACCTGAACCCGCCGCCGCAGGGCGACTTCAGTTGGGTCAAGCCTGGCAAGGCCGCCTGGGACTGGTGGTCGGGTCCGCTCGCGGGCATGAAGCCGGACATGGCCGCCTACCGCCGCTTCATCGACTTTGCCGCCGCCTCCGGGTTCCCGTACTACCTGATCGACGCCGGCTGGGCGCAGGGCAGCGGCGGCTGCTGCGATCCGTTGCCGACGACGGACATCACCCGCGCCGCCGAGGGCATCGACATGCCCGGCCTGGTACGCTACGCGGCGGCGAAGGGCGTCGGGCTGATCCTGTGGGCCCACTGGGAACACGTGAGACCGCGCATGGACGAGGTGCTCGACACCTATGCGCGCTGGGGCATCAAGGGCGTCAAGATCGACTTCATGAACCGCGACGACCAGGACGTCGTCGATTTCTATCAACGCGTGGCGGCCGCCACGGCCAAGCGCCACCTGCTGCTCGACCTGCACGGCGCCTACGTCCCGGCGGGCCTGCAGCGTACCTATCCGAACTTCATCACGCAGGAAGGTGTGATGGGCGCCGAGTGGAACAAGATGCAAAAGAAGATCACGCCGGAACACAACCTGATGCTGCCTTATACGCGCATGCTCGCGGGCCCGATGGACTACACGCCCGGCGGCTTCCGCAACGGCACGCCGGCGACCTTCGCGGTGCGCGACGTGCTGCCGTTCGTCCAGAACAGCCGCGGACAGGAGCTGGCGAAATATGTCGTGTACGACAGCCCCCTGCAGATGGTGTCCGATGATCCGGATGCCTACCGCGACGCCGCAGGCTTCGATTTCATCCGCCGCGTACCGACGGCCTGGGACGAGACCCGCTTCCTGTCCGGCGAGCCGGGCCGGGACATCGTGCTTGCCCGCCGCCTCGGCACGACGTGGTACGTCGGCGCGATGTCGGCGGAAGAGGCCGCGACGACGAAGCGGGTTCCGCTCGAATTCCTGCCAAGCGGGCGTTACCGGGCCACGATCTGGGAGGACGGCGCCACGCCGAACGACGTCAAGCGCCGCGAAGCCGACGTCACGGCACGCGACGGCCTGGCGCTGCAACTGGCGGCAGCGGGCGGCGCGACGGTCATCCTGGAGCGCAAACCATGAGGGCGACGACGCCGCGGCTGGCGCTAAGGTCCTGTCTCGGGCTGGGCCTGATGATTGCCCTGGTGGGGTGCGGTGGAATCAATGCGGTCGCGAACGGCACCGCGGCGGCGCCTGCGAAGACGTCGTTCGCGTGGACCTCGAGCGCGCCGCTCATATCGCCTCAACCGGATCCGAGCCAGACGATCTATGCCGTGAAAGATCCATCGATTGTCTACGTGAACGGCCGATATCACGTATTCATGACGACCGCCGGATCGGCAGGCTGGGGGCTCGGGTACACGAACTTTGCCAAGTGGTCGGACGCGTCGTCCGCGAAAATCGTCCCGCTCGACAAATCGCCGATGGGACCGGGTTATCGCGCCGCGCCGCAAGTGTTTTATTTTGCTCCGCAGAAAAAATGGTATCTCGTCTACCAGGGCGCCGATCCTCTTTATTCGACGTCGAACGATATCGGCGATCCCACGTCGTGGAGCGCGCCGACACCGTTCTTTCCCGTCGTGCCCGACGTCGTCAAGCATCCGCAAGGTAATGCCTGGCTGGACTTCTGGGTGATCTGCGACGACGCAAAATGCTATCTGTTCAATACCGATGACGGCGGGCGTCTGCTGCGGTCCGAAACCGAAATCGGCCGGTTCCCGAATGGCTTCCATCATACTGTCGTCGTCATGGCCGAAAAACCGCAGGACCTGTTCGAGGCCAGCAATACCTACAGGATCGCCGGCACGCACACATACATCACCCTTGTCGAGGCGGTTTCACCGAAAGGGCGCTACTTCCGCATCTGGAAGAGCGATCGCCTGGACGGGAAATGGGAGCCGTTCTCTTCCGCGCCAATGAACGCGTTCGCCAGCCGCGACAACGTCGGGCAGGCCTGGTCGGAAGGTGTTTCGCACGGTGAAATGATTCGGACGAACGCGGATCAGACGATGACAATCGATCCTTGCCGGCCGCTCGAATATCTCTTCCAGGGCAATGACCCGGCAGTGCATGTGGACGACTACATCAAAATCCCGTACCGCCTGGGTGTCATCACGGCGAAGGGGGAGAATCCGGTGAGCGCGCTCTGCCGCTGACCCGGCGCATCGACGTGAATCGCCGTGATCGTCGCACGGGCCGACCAGCGGGGGGGCGGAGACGAACCAGGCCGATCGAAGCCCTCGATCTCGGCCGGCGGGCAGCTGACACACCCGGCGATGGTGCGACTGAAAAAGTGGTGCCCGGAGCCGGGATCGAACCGGCACGCCATCGCTGGCACGGGATTTTAAGTCCCGGGTGTCTACCAGTTTCACCATCCGGGCAGCGCGCAGGATTCTAGCACAGTCGGACCTGGTCAGGGTCGAAAATGCAATGTTGACGGAGCGGGCGCCGGCCAGCGGCTGTGCCGTTCCCTTCAACCGGGCGCGCGCATGGTGTAGCATGCGGGGCGACACGCCCGCGGCCGCCGCCGCCGCGGCAGGACCATGCAAGGAAAACCATTGAATATCACGATCAACGAAGAACTCCGCTCTTTCATCGATCCCCTTACGCCCGTCGAATACGCGGCGCTCGAACGCAGCCTGCTGGCCGACGGTTGCCGCGATGCGCTCGTGCTGTGGCGCGACGTGCTGATCGACGGGCACAACCGCTACGACATCTGCCGCAAGCACGACATCCCGTTCCGCACCGTCGCCAACGACAAGTTCGACTCGCTCGAAGACGTCATGCTGTGGGTGATCGACAATAACCTCGCGCGCCGCAGCGTCTCCGATTTCCAGCGCGGCATGCTCGCGCTGCGCAAGAAGGAAATCGTCGCCGCGCGCGCGGCCCAGCGCGCCGCCCAGCAGCCGCCGGACACGGCGCCCGAAGCGGCGCCGCAGGAAGCGGCCGACGATCCGTCCGATCCGCCCTGGAGCACGCGCGAGGACGTGGCCAAGGCCGCGCGCGTGTCCGCGAACACGTTGAGCCAGATCGAGCGCATCCGCAAGACGGCGGCGCCGGAACTGGTCGACGCCGTGCGCAGCGGGACGATTTCGGTCAGCGCGGCGGCCAGCGTCGCGTCGCTGCCGGCCGATGCGCAGGTCGCCGCCGTCGCCGGCGGCCGCAAGGAATTGCAGCAGGCCGCGCGCCAGGTGCGCGAGCAGAAGGCGGGCGCGAAGCCGAAGAAGGAGACCGTGCCGGATTCGCCGGAAGACCAGGTCAAGGCCTTGCGCAGCCAGGTCGGTGAACTCAAGGACCGCGTCGCCACCTTGATGACGGAAAACGAAGTGCTGCGCCAAAAACTGGCTGCGCTCGGCGCCGCCTGACCCTCGCGGAGCCGCCATGACGATGGCCCGCCCGACCCCGCTCGCCGTCGCCTGTGCCGCGTTGTTCGCGCTGGCGCGGCCCGTGCTTGCCGAAGGGCCGGCGCCGGTCGCCGCGACGGTCCGCGCGGCCTTCGCGCCGGCCGAACTGGCGCGCATGAAGGCGACGGCGCGGCGGGTGACGATCATGCGCGACAAGTGGGGCATCCCGCACGTGTTCGGCAAGACGGACGCCGACGCCGTGTTCGGCATGCTGTTCGCCCAGGTCGAGGACGACTTCAACCGCGTCGAGCTCAATTACATCAATGCGCTGGGGCGGTTGGCCGAAGTGGAGGGCGAGAAGGAGATCTGGCGCGACCTGCGCATGAAGCTGTACATCGACCCCGCCGACATGAAGGCACAGTATGCGGCGAGTCCGGCCTGGCTGAAGACGCTGATGGACGCGTATGCCGATGGCCTGAACTGGTATCTCGTCACGCATCCGCAGGTGAAGCCGAAGCTGCTCACGCGCTTCGAGCCGTGGATGGCGCTCGCGTTCAGCGAGGGCAGCATCGGCGGCGACGTCGAGACCATCGACCTGAAGGCGCTGGAAGCGTTCTATGGCAGGCAGCTGGCCGCGCCGGTCGCGCTGGCCGACCTGGGCGATGCGGGCAAGGGGGGCGACCCGGAGCCGCAAGGCTCGAACGGCTTCGCCATCGCGCCGCGGCGCACGGCCGGCGGCCACGCGCTGCTGCTGATCAATCCGCACACATCGTTCTACTTCCGCCCCGAGATCCACATGGTCAGCGAGGAGGGCCTGAACGCGTACGGCGCCGTCACCTGGGGCCAGTTCTTCATCTACCAGGGCTTCAACGACCGTATCGGCTGGATGCACACGTCGGGCGGCGGCGACGTCATCGACGAGTACCTGGAGACCGTGACCCGGCGCGACGGCACCTATGTCTACAAGTACGGCGCCGCCGAACGCGCGGTGCGCGGGAAGACCATCACGCTGCCGTACCGCACGGCCAACGGCATGGCCACCCGCACGGTCACGGCGTACTTCACGCACCACGGGCCCGTGATCCGCGCGCAGGATGGCAAATGGGTGGCCGTGCGCATGATGGCCGACCCGATGCACGCGCTGATGCAGTCGTACGGCCGCACGAAGGCGCGCGACTACGCCGGGTTCTACAAGGTCATGGCGCTGCGCACGAATTCGTCGAACAACACCGTGTATGCGGACGCCGACGGCAATATCGCCTACTTCCACGGCAATTTCATCCCGCGCCGCGATGCGCGCTTCGACTGGACGAAACCCGTCGACGGCAGCGACCCGGCCACCGAGTGGAAGGGCCTGCACGACGTCGAGGAGACGATCACCGTGTTCAACCCCGAAAGCGGGTATGTCTCGAACACGAACAACTGGCCGTGCACGGGTTTCGGTGCGAGCAGCCCGGATTGCTCAGCGTATCCCCGCTATATGTGGTCGCTGCCGCAGAATCCGCGCGGCATCCACGCCGAACGCGTGCTGCACGACGCGCGCGATCTCACGCTCGACGGCCTCATCGCCAAGGCCTACGACAGTTACTTGACGGCGTTCGAGCCGCTCGTCCCGGGCGTCGCGAAGGATTGGGACGCGCTGCCGGACGGCGACCCGCTGAAGACGCGGCTGGCCGGCCAGGTGGCGCTGCTGCGCGGCTGGGACCTGCGATTTTCGACGGCGTCCGTGGCCACGTCGCTGGCCGTGTACTGGGGCCAGGACATGGTCGGGGAATCGTCGGCCCGCGCGAAGGCGCGCGGGATGCCCGTGATCGACTTCGTGCAGACGTCCCTGAGTCCGCGCGAGCGCCTCGACGCGCTGGCGCGCGCGAGCGACAAATTGCAGGCCGACTTCGGCAGCTGGAAGACGCCGTGGGGCGAGATCAACCGCTTCCAGCGGCTGTCCGGCGCCGTCGGCCAGCACTACGACGACGCCAAGCCGAGCCTGCCGGTCGGCTTCACGTCGGCGAACTGGGGCTCGCTGGCGTCGTTCGGCATGACGGCGCGGCAGACGACCAGGCGCATCTATGGCGACCGCGGCAACAGCTTCGTCGCGGCCGTCGAGTTCGGCCCGCACGTGCGCGCGAAGAGCATCCTGGCCGGCGGCGAGAGCGGCGATCCCGCGTCGCCCCATTTCACGGACCAGGCCGCGATGTACAGCCGCGGCGAATTCAAGGACGTCCTCTACACCAGGGCGGACATCGAAAAACATCTCGAGCGCAAATATCACCCTGGCGAATGAGCCGCCCGGGGCGCGCACTTTATACGCACCGCAAATCCGGGCGTACATACCGGTTTCGACAAGTATGCGGTTTGCATTTTCCGATCTACTGGTGGTCGCCACACGGCTGTCCAACCAACCAAGGAGTGCATCGTGCGTATCCAATCGCTGCCGAAGTATCTGCTGAAACCGCTGTGCCTTGCCGCCATGCTGTGCGCCACGGCCGGCGCCCGGGCCGACATCACGGTCTACACCTCCCAGAGCGACTTCCTGAGCGCGGTCTCGGCGCCCGGCGTCGATACCTTCGACGACCTGACCATCGCACCGTACGACGACACTGTCTTTCGTACGGCCGCCGCCTATAGCTACCAGGCGTATTCCGCCACCGGCATCTGGGGGGCGGGCGGTCCGACCGATTTCTGGCTGTCGAACAATACCCGCGACAACCCCATCGTGTTCTCGGACTTCAGCGGTGGCGTGAGCGCCTTCGGTGGCCAGTTCTTCGCGTCGGACGTCGCCGGCCAGTTCGTGGACGGCAACGTCGTGCTGACGGCCGCCGACGGCGGCACGCTCACCTACGATGCCGCGGGCGCGACGACGTCCTCGTTCGTCGGTTTCGTGTCGACGTCGCCGCTGACGTCCGTGACCCTGGCCACGGACGGCGGCGCGTACTGGCCGACGGCGAACAACGTCGTCCTCGCGGTGCCGGAACCGGCCACCTACGGCATGCTGCTGGCCGGGCTGGGCGTGTTCGGCCTGGCCGCGCGCCGGCGCCGCTGACGCCGCTGACGCCGCCTGTCCACCCTGGCGCCGCCGCATGCCGGATTGCTATAATCGGGGGATCGAACAACGGCATTCCAGCGCGGGGCAGGGCAGTGGCAAAACTCTATTTCAGGTACTCGGCGATGAACGCCGGCAAATCGACGTCGTTGCTGCAGGTGGCGCACAACTACGAAGAGCAGGGCCAGAAGGTCCGGTTGTACACCGCCGCCATCGACGACCGCTACGGCGTCGGCCAGATCACGTCGCGCCTGGGTCCGCAGCGCCAGACCGACGTGTTCGACCAGCGCACGAACTTCCTGGACGACGCGCCGGCGGTGGCGTGCGTGCTGGTGGACGAAGCCCAGTTTCTCACGCGGGAACAGGTCGTGCAGCTGCACCAGCTGGCCCAGGTGCGCGGCGTGCCCGTCATCTGCTACGGCCTGCGGAGCGATTTCCGCGGCGATCCGTTCCCCGGCTCGGCCTACCTGCTGGCGCTGGCCGACGACATCGAGGAGATCAAGAATATCTGCACGTGCGGCAAGAAGGCGACGATGAATATCCGGGTCGACGCGGAAGGGCGCCGCATCCGCGAAGGCGAGCAGGTCAGCATTGGCGGCAACGACAGCTACCGCCAGGCCTGCGGCCGCTGTTTCTACCTGGGCTGACGCGGCGCGACCATGTCCTGGCCGGCCGGTTGCCTTACTCATCTGCCCGCCTGGGCCTGCGGCCTGGGCGAGATCCTGCTGTACCTCGTGCCGTCGCTGGCGCTGGCCTTCCTGATCTGGATCGTCACCCGGGCGCACCCCGTCTTTTTCCTGTTCAGCGCCGTCGGCACGTTTTGCCACGAGCTCGCGCATTTCGCCGTCGGGCTGCTGCTCGGCGCCGATCCGGTCGGCTTTACCATCATCCCGCGCCGCAACGGCCGCACGTGGGAGCTGGGGTCTGTGTCTTTTGCCAACCTGCGCTGGTATAACGCGGCGCCGGCGGCGCTCGCGCCGTTCCTCGTGCTGCTCGTGCCCGTGGGCGTCGCGTGGTGGCGCACCCGCGCGGCCTGGCACTTCGGCCCGGCCGACCTGGCGCTGACCCTGCTGCTGGCGCCGCAGTTCCTGTCGTTCTGGCCGTCGCCCGTCGACTGGAAACTGTCGCTGCGCAGCTGGCCTTATCTGTTGATCATCGCGGCGGCCGGCCTCGCCCTGTGCTGGTTTCAGACCAGTTTGTTTCGATTTGTAAAAGCGTAGGCGCGCGGCCGCCGTCCAGACTTAAGCTCGGCTGAAACGCGTACAAGCCGGCTCTGCGCCGCTGCGCTATCCTGTAGAATGGGTCGCATCCGCCGCTGCGTCGGCGCGACCGTCAGCCCTCCCGCCTGGCAGTCGCCATTGAATATCCCGTCCGGAGAACCTATAGAATGAAGAAGCAGATGTTGTTGGTCGCGCTGGCGTTTGCCATGTCGGCCCACGTGGTCACGGCGCAGCCGGAAAAGGCCGCCGCCGTCCAGACCGACAAGGCCGCCATCGTCCAGCTCAAGCCATCCGCCGCCCAGACCCAGGCCGCCCTGTGGGCATCGCGCGTGCTCGCGCGCTACCACTACAAGGCGACGCCGCTCGACGACGCGATGTCCGCGAAGATCTTCGACGCCTACTTCAAGGCGCTCGACAGCGAAAAGCTGTACTTCACCCAGGCCGACATCGACGGCTTCGCGCCCGTCCGCAACAAGCTGGACGATGCGATCAACAACGAAGACCTGACGGTGCCTTTCCAGATCTACAACGTGTACCAGCAGCGCTTCTTCGACCGCATGGCATACGCCCGCGAGCTGTTGAAGGGCAAGTTCGATTTCAGCACGGACGAGACGCTGCAGATCGACCGCGAGAAGGCCGCATGGGCCAAGAACGAGGACGAAGCGAGGGACCTGTGGCGCAAGCGCGTGAAGAACGACTGGCTGCGCCTCAAGCTGGCCGGCAAGGACGACAAGTCGATCCGCGAGACGCTGGACAAGCGCTACGAGGGCTACCAGAGCCGCCTCAAGAAGCTGAACAACGAAGACGTGTTCCAGATGTTCATGAACGCGTACGCGATGGCGATCGAGCCGCACACGAATTACCTGGGCCCGCGCTCGGCCGAGAACTTCGACATCGCCATGCGCCTGTCGCTGGACGGCATCGGCGCCGTGCTGCAGTCGCGCGAGGACTACACCGTGATCCGTGAAGTCGTCCCCGGCGGCCCGGCCGACAAGTCCGGCAAGCTGAAGGTCGGCGACCGCATCGTCGGCGTCGCGCAGGGCAACGGCCCGTTCACGGACGTGATGGGCTGGCGCATCGACGACGTCGTGCAGCTCGTGCGCGGCGAGCGCAATTCGACGGTGCGCCTCGACGTGCTGCCGGCCGACGTCGGCCAGGACGGCAAGCACACGACGATCTCGCTCGTGCGCCAGAAGATCAGCATGGAAGAGCAGTCGGCCAAGAAGAAGATCATCGAGGTCACCGACAACGGCGTGAAGCGCCGCATCGGCGTGATCCAGCTGCCGACCTTCTACCAGGACTTCGAGGCGCGCCGCAAGGGCGACAAGGACTTCAAGAGCGCCACCCGCGACGTGAAGCGCATCCTTGGCGAACTCAAGAAGGAGAAGGTCGACAACGTCCTGATCGACCTGCGCAACAACGGCGGCGGTTCGCTGATCGAGGCGGTCGAACTGACCGGTCTGTTCATCGACAAGGGCCCGGTCGTGCAGCAGCGCAGCGCCGAAGGCCGCGTCGAGGTCGAGAGCGACACCGATGCCGGCCTCGCCTGGGACGGTCCGATGGGCGTGCTGATCAACCGCGGTTCCGCATCGGCGTCGGAGATCTTCGCCGCCGCGATCCAGGACTACGGCCGCGGCATCATCATCGGCGAGCCGAGCTTCGGCAAGGGCACCGTGCAGACGCTGATCAACCTCGACCGCTTCTCGCAGAACGACAAGCTGAAGTACGGCGAGCTGAAGATGACGATCGCCCAGTTCTTCCGCATCAACGGCGGCACGACGCAGCTGCGCGGCGTCACGCCGGACATCAAGTTCCCCGTGACGTCGGACGACGACAACTTCGGCGAGCAGTCGTACGAGAACGCGCTGCCGTGGGTGCAGATCAAGCCGGCGACCTATATGCCGGCCGGCGACTTGAAGGAGCTGTTCAATCCGCTGCAGAAGAAGCATGACGCGCGCGTCGCGAAGGACCGCGACTTCCTGGACATCGAGCAAGACATCGCCGAAGCCCTCAAGCTGCGCAAGGACAACGTCATCTCGCTGAACGAAGCGGTGCGCCGCAAGGAGCGCGAGAACCAGGAAGCCAAGGCGCGCCTGCGCGAATCGCGCCTGGCCGGCAAGGACAATCCGGACGAGCCGGTGTCGGGTCCGGGCAGCAAGGAACAGCGCGGCAAGGTGCCGTCGCCGACGAGCCCGAAGAAGACGAATGTCGTGCTGAAAGGCGCGGCGGGCGCCGACGACGGCCTGCAGGGCGACGAGCGCAGCCTGACGGTCGAACTGGCCGCCGAGAAGGCCGCCAAGAACGCCAAGGACGTCTATCTGCAGGAAGCGGCTCACATCCTGGCCGACGAGGCCGGCATGCTCAGGGCGGATACCCGGATGGCATCGCGCGCCATGCCGTACTTGTCGATGTTGAAACAAAACAGCAACTGATGAATTGTTAACTATGCCATAGACATTTCCGGCTTTTCAGCCGGAAAACATGGCCGAAGGCGAGGCTCCCCATGGGGCCTCGCCTTTTTTTATGTCGTTCAATTGAAAATTGTGATTTTTGCAGCTGTGATACATTGGCTCAGCAGTTAAATTAAAAATAACTTTTCACACTGAACAAGGAGTTCATTATGTCAACTCGTTACCTCATCGCGGCGGCTCTCCTGTTCGGGAACGCCTGCGGGGCCCAGGCGGAAGTGGTCTCGGCGGCGGCCCAATCGGGTTTCCTGTCCGGATGGACCGGCGGCAACGGCGCCGACGTCGTCGGCTCGGGCGTGCTGGCGAACGGCGTCAGCCTGGTCGGCGGTGCGGCCTATGGCAGTGGTAACCTTGCCGAGGCGTTGTATCAAAAGGCGAGCGCAAGCGTCGGGAAGACCGGTACGGATGTCAAATTGTCGTATTCGCAGGGTATCGAAGGCACATATCTGCTGAGCACCAGCAACGCCAAGCTCGCCGCAATGCTGGGTAACGGGATGTCCGTGGTGTCCACCAGCGACGGCAAGGTGGTCACGCCTGGCCAGTCGGGGGCGCCGGGCGGGAGCATCGGCGGCGGCGGCAGCAGCGGTGCATCCGGCGGCGGGTCGTCTGGCGGCGGCGCGGTCACTGGCGGCGGGACCACCAAGGGCGGCGGATCGACGGGCGTCGGCAACAGCGTCGACGGGGCGCCTTCGGGCAATTATGGCAATTCGGGCAATGGCGCCACGGTCGTCACGCCGGCCGCCGGCGGCCAGACGGGCGGCGCCATCGTCGAGCTGCCCGTGCCGGCCAAGAACGCCGACGACAGCGGACTCGATACCGGCATCGGCGCCGGCCTGCCGGTGAGCTTGCCGGCCGCGGCCGCCGTACCGGAACCGTCGTCGATCGCCCTGATGCTTGCGGGCATGCTGGGCGCGATGGGCGTCGTTCGCCGCCGCAAGCACTGATCCGCGGCAATCACGCAGTCATCGCCCCCGCCCCGTGCGGGGGCGATGCTTTTGGGAGGCGCCCCTTTATCGGCCAGTGATTTCAGGTACAATCTTTTGAACGGTCGTGCTTTTTTGGCCGGCACAACAAAGGAGACAATATGGACCTGACCTACACCGGCGACGACCTGGCTTTCCGCGACCAGGTCCGCGCCTTCATCGAGGCCGAGCTGCCGGCCGACCTGCGCCACAAGGTTGACAACCACCTGCGCCTGCAAAAGGACGACTACGTCCGCTGGCACAGGATCCTGGCGCGCCAGGGCTGGGCCGCGCCCGGCTGGCCGCGCGAGTACGGCGGGCCCGGCTGGACGCCCGTCCAGCGCCACATCTTCGACGAGGAATGCGCCCGCGCCGGCACGCCGCCCGTGCTGCCGTTCGGCGTGAACATGGTCGCGCCCGTGATCATGGCCTTCGGCAGCCAGGCGCAAAAAGACTACTATCTGCCCCGCATCCTGTCGTGCGAGGACTGGTGGTGCCAGGGCTATTCCGAGCCGGGCGCCGGGTCCGACCTCGCGTCGCTGAAGACGACGGCCGTCCTTGCACGGGACGACGACGGCGATCACTACGTGGTGAACGGCCAGAAGACCTGGACCACCCTGGCCCAGTACGCCGACATGATTTTCTGCCTCGTCCGTACCGACCCCGGCGTGCGCAAGCAGGAGGGCATCTCCTTCCTGCTGATCGACATGCATGCGCCCGGCGTCACGGTGCGCCCGATCATCATGCTGGACGAAGACCACGAAGTGAACGAGGTCTTTTTCGACAATGTGCGCGTGCCGGTGTCTAACCTCGTCGGCCAGGAAAACAAGGGCTGGACGTATGCCAAGTATCTGCTGGGCCACGAGCGTACGGGCATCGCGGCCGTGGGCCGGTCCAAGCGCGAACTGGCCCGGTTGAAGGTATTGGCGCGGCGCGAGCAGAAGGATGGCCGGCCGCTGCTGCTCGACCCGCTGTTCGCGGCGAAGGTCGCCGACCTGGAGATCGAACTCATGGCGCTCGAGATGACCGTGCTGCGGGTGCTGGCCGACGCCCACAAGGCGCCGGGTCCGGAAGCGTCCGTGCTCAAGGTGCGCGGCACCGAGATCCAGCAGCGGCTGTCGGCGCTGATGGTCGAGGCGGCCGGACCGCTGGCGCTGCCGTTCGATGCGGCGTATCTCGACGGCGCGCGCGAACACAGCGCCATCGACGACGACTTCGCCGCGCCGCTGCTGCCGCATTACTTCAATGTCCGCAAGACGTCGATCTACGGCGGATCGAACGAGATCCAACGCAACATCATCGCCCAGATGATCCTGGGCCTGTGAGGAAAGACATGGACTTCAACTTCAAGGAAGAGCAACTGCAGCTGGCGGATGCGCTCAAGCGCTGGATCGCACGCGACTACACGTTCGAGGCCCGCCGCGCCATCGTCGGTTCGTCCACCGGGGTGTCGGACGCCGCCTGGGCCACGCTCGCCGAGCTGGGCCTGACGGCGCTGCCGCTGCCGGAAGCGCACGGCGGCTTCGACGGCGACGCCGTCGACATGTTCGTCGTCATGCAGGAGCTGGGCCGCGGCCTCGTCGTCGAACCGTATGTCGCGACGATGCTGGGCGCCGAGTTCCTGCGCCGCGGCGGCGCCCACGGCGACCTGCTTGATCGCGTCGCGGGCGGGACACTGAAGCTGGCGTGCGCGCTGGGCGAACGCCAGTCGCGCCACGACCTGCGCGACATCGCCACCCAGGCCGTCCGGGACGGCGGCGGCTGGCGCCTGAACGGCGAAAAGAAGGTCGTGCTGCACGGCGCCCAGGCCGGCGTGCTCGTCGTGTCGGCGCGCACCGGCGGCGGCCAGCGCGACGAGGCGGGCATCACGCTGTTCGCGGTCGCGGCGGATGCGCCGGGCGTCGCCGTGCGGGACGTGCGCATGCTGGACGGCCAGCGTGCCGCCGACGTGCTGCTGCGCGACGTGCGCGTGGACGCCGCCGCCGTGATCGGCACGGCGGACGCCGGCTGGGACATCCTGGAAGCGGCGGCCGACTACGGTGCGGCCCTGCTGTGCGCCGAGGCGCTCGGCGCGATGGACGCCCTGTTCGGCGCGACGCTCGACTACCTCAAGACGCGCCAGCAGTTCGGCGTCCCGATCGGCAAATTCCAGGCGCTGCAGCACCGCATGGCCGACATGTACGTGCACCTGGAGCAGGCCCGTTCGATGGCGCTGCTGGCGGCCGTGCGCGTCGCGGAAGACACGCGCGAGGCCGGGGCCGGCAACGCGGCCGAGCGCCGCCGCGCGGTCGCCGCCGCCAAGTACCGCGTGGGCCAGGCCGCGCGCTTCGTCGGCCAGCAGGCGGTCCAGCTGCACGGCGGCATGGGCGTGACGGACGAGCTGCCGGCGGCGCATTATTTCAAGCGCCTGTCGACGTTCGAACTGACCCTGGGCGACTGCGACCACCACCTGGCCCGCTTCATCGCGCAGCCCGGCTTCCTCGACCGGGAGGCCGCATGAAAGCCTATTGGTATTTCGAGGATTTCGAGCCGGGCCAAGACATCGACCTGGGCCTGTGCACCGTCACGGAAGACGAGATCGTCGCGTTCGCGCGCGCCTATGATCCGCAACCGTTCCACGTCGACCGGGATGCGGCCGCGCACTCGATCTATGGCGGCGTCATCGCGAGCGGCTGGCACACGTGCGGCATGATGATGCGGCTCGTGGTCGACGGGCTGCTCGGCAGATCGTCGAGCATGGGCTCGCCTGGGCTCGATGGCGTGCGCTGGCTCGCGCCCGTGCGCGCGGGCGACACGCTGAACGTGCGCTACCGGACCGTGCAGGTGAAGGCGTCGGCGTCGAAGCCGGACCGCGGCGTCGTCTGGTCGACGTGGGTCGCCATCAACCAGCATGGCGCGACCGTGTGCACGGTCGAGGGGATGGGCATGTTCGGGCGCCGTCCCGGCGGGGAGACGCGCGATGGCTAAGGCATTGCACGAAGTGCGCGGGCTGGATGCGCTGAAGGTCCTGGTGGGCACGGAGCTCGGCCGCTCGCGCTGGTTCGAGGTCGGCCAGGACCGCATCGCCACGTTCGCCGACGCCACCGACGACCACCAGTGGATCCACGTCGACCCCGACCGCAGCGCGCGCGAATCGCCGTTCGGCACGACCGTGGCGCACGGCTTCCTCACCCTGTCGCTGCTGCCGTCCATGCTGGCCGACGTGCTCGTGATGGTCGATGCGAAGCTCGTCGTGAACTATGGGCTGAACAAGGTGCGCTTTCCAGCGCCGGTGCCGGCCGGGAGCCGCGTGCGCGGATCGATCGTGCTGGCGGCGCTGGACGAAGAAGCGGGATCCAGCCAGCTCACGCTCGCCGTCACGGTCGAACGCGAGGGCGGCACGAAGCCCGTCTGCGTGGCCGAATTCCTCGTGCGCCGTTACGCCTGAGACCGCGATCTGCGAACCGTCGTCCCCGCGCAGGCGGGGACCCAAGTTGCGCGCGCCGTCGCGGCGCATGCAGGTCTTGGGCTCCCGCCTGCGCGGGAGCGACGCCGGAGGCTGCGCCGGGTGTCAACCGATGCATTCCGCGCCGCCGAGACGGAAGCGGTTGCGTCCCTCGGCCTTGGCCTGGTAGAGCAGCGTGTCCGCGACCTGGATCAGGTCGGCCGGGAGACTATGCTCGCCCGGCACCATGCACGCGATGCCCATGCTGCCCGTCAGGCACGGCGCCGTCGGCGACGCGGCGTGCGGGATCGCCAGCCGCTCCAGTTCCGCCATGAGCCGAAGCGCCACGCCGGTGGCGCCGCGGCTGTCCAGCTGCGGCAGCAGGACCGCGAATTCCTCGCCGCCGTAGCGGGCCACGAGGTCTTGCGTGCGCGCGGCCGCGCGGCGCATCGCCGCGGCGAACTGGATCAGGGTCGCATCGCCGGCCTGGTGGCCGTAGTGGTCGTTGTACAGCTTGAAATGGTCGATGTCGACGAGGATCAGCGCCACCGGCAGCCCCGCGCGTCCGCAGCGGCGCCATTCGGCGTCGAGGCGTTCGTCGAAGGCGCGGCGGTTGGCCACGCCCGTCAGCGCGTCGGTGAGGATCAGGGCGCGCAGCGCGTCGCGCTGGCGCTTGACCGTGAGCTGGGTGCGCACGCGCGCGCGCACGACGGCCGCGTTCACGGGCTTGCTGATGAAGTCGGCGGCGCCGGCGCCCAGCGCGCGCGTCTCGTCCTCGGGCGATTTCAGCGCCGTCACGAAGATCACGGGGATGTCGCTCGTCTCGGGCGCCGCGAGCAGTTCCTTGCAGACGGCATAACCGTCCATGCCGGGCATGACGGCGTCCAGCAGGATCAGGTCGGGCTGCTGGGTGCGGGCGATGTCGAGCGCGCGCGGACCGTCCAGCGCGAACAGGACTTCGTGTTCGTCCTGCAGGGCGCCGTGCAGGATCTGGATGTTTTCCATCGCATCGTCGACCACCAGGATGCGGCCATTCAAGGCCATGTCGGTCCAGCTCATGCATCCTCCTTCATGTCCAGTAGCGCGCGCACCAACTGCGCCGCCTGCTCGAACCGCAGCGTTGCCACCGCGTCCGCCAGCGGCGCCACGTTGCCGGGCTCCAGCCGGGCGAGGGCGGGACGCAGCGTCTCGAACTGCGACATCGCTTTCATGTTGTTATTGTGGAGCAAATCGAGCAGCAGCGCCAACTCCTGCCGCAGGGTAGCGCTATCTTCCGCCTGCGCGGGCGCCGCGTCCGCCGGTTGCGGCGCCGGGAGGTCGCGCGCCGCATCCAGTACGACCCGCAGGGCCGCCTCGAGGCGGGCCAGGCGCAGCGCGAGCGCCGCCGCGTCCTCGCTGCGCAGCGCCTGCTCGAGTTCCAGCGCCTGGCCGGCCACGTCCGTCGCGCCCAGGTTGGCGGCCACGCCGCGCAGGCGGTGCGCGGCCTGGCCCGCGCTAGCGCGGTCGCCCGCGTCGAGCAGGGCGCGGATGTCGGCCACCGCGCCGCCCTGCGAACCTTCGAAGCGCTTGAACAGGGCGGCGAAGCTCGCGAAACTGCCGCCGAAGCGGGGCAGCGTCGCCTTCAGGTCGATGCCCGGCAGGTACGCCGGCACGGCCGCTCCGGACACCGGCGCGGTGCCGGCGGCGTCGGACGCGGGCGCCGCCGGGCGGCCCGTGAGGCGGCTCAGCATGTCCACCAGTTCGTCCACGTCGATCGGCTTGGCGAGGTAGTCGCTCATGCCGGCGGCGCGGGCGCGGCGGCGGTCCTCGTCGAGTGCATTGGCCGTCATCGCGATCACGGGCAGGCTGTCGAGGCCCATCGCGCGGATCGCGGCCGTGGCTTCGAAACCGTCCATCACGGGCATCTGCAAGTCCATCAGCACGGCGTCGTACTGGGCCGAGTTTTCGCCCAGCATGCTGACGGCGATGCGGCCGTTCGCCGCGAAATCGACGCTGGCGCCGGCGTGCACGAGCACATAGTTTGCCACTTCCTGGTTGAGCAGATTGTCTTCGACGACGAGCACGCGCATGCCGGCGAGGCGCCCGCTCAGCGGTGCCGCGCGGTGCGGGGCCGGTGCCGGGGCGCCGCTGTGCAGTTCCGCCAGCACGTCGGCCAGCGCGCCCGGCGTGAACGGTTTCGCGAGGACGGCGTCGATGCGCAGGTCGGCCGCCACCGCATCGACGCGTTCGCGTTCCGGATCGGCCGCCAGCAGCGCGCAGCGGGGCAGGGCGATGGCCCGGTCGGCGCGCGCGAACGCGATCACGGAGGCGCCGTCCAGGTCGCCCAGCACGCTGTCGATGAACGCGAGGTCGAACGGTCCTTCGGCACGCAGCAGCGCGAGCGTGTCGGCGCCGCTGGCCGCCGTCGCGACGTGCCACCCGCGCGCCGCGAGCAGCCCGGCCAGCGCGGCGCGGCTGCTCGCATTGTCGTCCGCCACCAGCACGCGCAGCGGCGGCGTGTCGTCACGGACCGATGGCGCGGCGTCGGGTCCGGCGCCGAACGGGGCGGCGAAGCGGAACGTGGTGCCGCGGCCCGGCACGCTGTCCACCTGCAGGTCGCCGCCCATCAGGTGCACGAGGCGCCGGCTGATCGCCAGGCCCAGGCCCGTGCCGCCATACTTGCGGCTCGTGGAGGTGTCGGCCTGCGAGAACGCCTCGAACATGCGCTGCTGCTGTTCCGGCGCGATGCCGATGCCGCTGTCGCGCACCGTGAACCCGAGCGCGATCGGTACGGCGCCCCGGCGGTCGCCGTCGCGGCCCACCGGGTCGATCGCCAGCACGACTTCGCCCCGCTCGGTGAACTTGATCGCGTTGCTGACGAGGTTGAGCAGCACTTGGCCGAGGCGCATCGGGTCGCCCACGAGGCGGGCCGGCACGTCGGGATGGACCGCGAACACGGGCTCGATGCCCTTGTTCCAGGCGCCCGTGGCGGACATCGCCGCGATGCTGGACAGGACGTCGTCCAGCGCGAACGGGGTCTGCTCGAGCACCAGCTGGCCCGCTTCGACCTTCGAATAATCGAGCACGTCGTTCAGCATCGACAGCAGCGATTTCGCGGCCATCTGCATGCGCGCCACGTAGCCGCGCTCGCGCCGGCCCAGGTCGGCCTCCTCGAGCAGGCGCGCGAGCCCGATGACGGCGTTCATCGGCGTGCGGATCTCGTGGCTCATATTGGCGAGGAATTCGCCCTTGGCGCTGCTGGCCGCTTCGGCCGCGCGCAGCGCTTCCTCCAGGCGCGACTGCGCGTGCTTCAGTTCCGTGATGTCGGCATGCAGCATGTAGAAACCCTGCACCCGCCCGTCCGGATCGATGTCGGGGATGTAGCTGCCCCATGCCTGGATCACCTTGCCGGACCCCCTGCGGTGCAGCCTGCGTTCGAAGAACTGGCGCTCGCCGCGCAGGACGCCGTCGAGGTAGGGCTGCACTTCCGCGATCTGGTCCTCGTCGACGAGCTCGCGCATGTGGCGGCCCACGATGTCGGACGGAGAGCGCTCGAGCCAGTCGCAATAAGGCTTGTTCGCGAAGTGGCAGCGCATGTCCGCGTCCCAGTAGCCCACGAGCGCGGGCAGGTGGTCCGTCACGGTGCGGATCATGCGTTCGCTTTCTTCGAGGCGGCGGCTGGCGGCGCGCAGCGCGGCGGCCGTCTCGACGCGGGCCGTGATGTCGCGGATGGTCCCCTGCACGATGCCGCGGCCGCCGATGTCGACGCTGTTGAGCAGCACGTCGGCGTGGAACTGCGAGCCGTCGCGGCGCCGGTAGATCCATTCGAAGCGGCTGCCGCCCGTATCGAGCGCGCGCCGCATGGCCTCGTTCCACATGTCGTCCGAGCGGCGGCCGTTCGGCTGGAGGTCGGGCGAGCTGCTGGCCGGCGCCATCGCGAGGAATTCGTCCGCACCGGCACAGCCGAACAGGTCGATCGCGGCCTGGTTGGCGCTGAGGAAGCCGGCCCCGTAGGCGATCAGCACGTGGGCGTCGCCCGAGCCTTCGAACAGGGTGCGGAACAGCTCTTCGTTGTCGCGGTTGCGCTGCTCCTCGCGCTTGCGCTCCGTGATGTCGAGCACGACGGCGTTGATGCCGACCAGCTCGCGCTCCGGGCCGTACACGGGGTAGTAGCTGCAGATCCAGTGGCGCATCACGCCCGGTTCCGCCGGGGTGTCGCCGCTGTCCTCGATGTCGATCAGCGGCCGCCCCGACGCCAGCACCTGGCGGTACGGCTTTTCGATGTGGACGCCGCGTTCGCCCAGCAGCTCGGGGAGCGTGCGGCCGACCTGGGCGCTGGCCGGCAGCGCGTTCACGGCCGCCAGGTAGTCGTTGATCATGACGATCTTGAGGCTGCGGTCGACGAAGGCGAGACCGACGGGCGCCGTGGCATACACGGTCGCCAGCATGGCGGAGGAGCGCTGCAGCTCGCTGGTGCGCTGGGCCACGAGCGATTCGAGGCCGGCGCGGTATTGCTGCAGCTCGCCCTCGACCTTGCCCAGCGCGCGCGCGACGGTCGCCGCTTCGCGGATCGCCAGCGGCGGAATGACGAGCGCCTCGCCGCGCCCGAGCGCCGCCGCCGGCTCGGTCAGGGCCCGCACCGAGCGCGCGATCGAGTCGCCGATGCGCCAGGCGGCGCCGAGGCTGATGGCCAGCATGACGGCAATCCACGCGAGCGTCGTGGCGGGATCGGGACCGAGGATCTCGCGCGCCGCGTGGCGCGGGAAGCCGATCGCCACGGACCAGTCGTGCCCGAGCGTGCGCGCGTAGGCCGCGTACATCGGCTGCGGCCCGTGGTCGAGCAGTTCGACGAGGCCGACCGGCCGCCTGGCCAGCGCCCGCGCCAGCTCCGGACGCATGCTGTCGCTGATCGTGTGCAGCGTGTGCCCGCGGACCGCGACGAGCTTGCGGTGGTTGTCGAACACGAGGGCGGTCCAGTGCGGCGGCAGGCTCTGGTTCGTCAGCAGCTCCTGCAGGCGGCGCGGGCGCAGCTCGACGGTCAGCGCATACGCCACCTTGCCGCCGCGCCAGACCGGCACCGCGACCGAAATCACCCATGGCTGCGTGGCGTCGCCGCGGTGCAGGCCCGACGTGACCGTGTCGCCCGTATTGAACACGGCGCGCAGGTCGGCTTCGTTGCCGCGCGGGGGCAGGACGCTGCCGAGCGTGTGGCGCGTGTCCAGGAGCACGGCGCCGTCCGGCGCGCTGACGGCGACGGCGTAGGCGGGGAATTCGGGCCGCAGCAGCCGCCGTGCGGCCGTGTGGAAGGCGGCCAGGTCGCCGTTCGCCAGGTTGGCCTGGTTGGCCAGGGTGCGCGCCGCGGTTTCGCCGTTGGCGAGGTCGCGGTCGACGGCCGCCGCCAGCGCGCGCGCGATCATTTCGGCATCCGCGGCGATGTGGGCCCGTTCGCGCTTGTCGGCGTCGGTGGCGAATACGAGGTACCCGATCAGGATCGGCAGCGCGCACGCCAGCACGAGCGTCACCAGCTTGGCGCGAATGGAAGGTAGCGAACGACGTTGTAACAACTGCACTGCAAGCTCCGCGAAGGTGCGCAGCCGACGCGGCGCCATAAGACATGGTAGCCCAGCAGGCGCGAGCGGCAAACCCCCTTTGATGCCGACAACACTATTCCTGTCCCGCAACCCGTCAATTCGGGGTCAGAGCCAGGGTCAGAGCCCGATTCGTGGCAATTGATCGAAACAGGGCTCTGACCCCGAATTTTGGCAACACTGTTTCTTGCCTGGCATGCCGGATAGGCATGGAGTCGCGCCGACGATACGTTTTGCGCTACGTAAAGTCATTCTCTAGGTTAATTTTTCGTTCCTGTGACATACAATGCAGGACTAGTCCTACATTGATCGAAGAGGTGGTATGGCGCGGCCCGAAAAAGTCCGACTTGGCGAAATCCTGGTGCAACAGAAGCTGCTGTCGGAAGACCAGCTGAACCAGGCCCTGGCCGACCAGAAGCGCAGCGGCCGCAAGCTGGGCCGCGTGTTTGTCGAGAGCGGCTTTGTCACGGAAGAGCAGATTTCCGGCGCGCTCGCGCGCCAGCTCGGCATCCCCTACCTCAACCTCAAGTTCTACAACATCAACCAGGACGTCGTGCGCCTGCTGCCGGAAACGCAGGCGCGCCGCTTCCGTGCGCTCGTGCTGGAAGACCGCGCCGACACGGTGCTCGTCGGCGTCTCCGACCCGACCGACCTGTTTGCCTACGACGAGATCGCACGCCTGCTGAAGAAGGGCGTCGAACTGGCCGTCGTCAACGAGACGGAAGTGCTGCAGGCGATCGACCGCATCTACCGCCGCACGGGCGAGATCACGGGCCTCGCGCGCGAGCTGGAACAGGACCTGGGCGACACCACGTCGGTCGACTTCGGCGCGCTGTCCGCCAACTCCGGGCTGGAAGAAGCGCCGGTCGTCAAGCTGCTGCAGTCGGTGTTCGACGACGCCGCCCAGGTGCGCGCATCGGACATCCACATCGAACCGCAGGACGGCCGCCTGCAGATCCGCTTCCGCATCGACGGCGTGCTGCACCTGCAGACCGAGGCCGACATCAAGATCGCGACGCCGCTGGCGCTGCGCCTGAAGCTGATGGCGGACCTCGACATCTCGGAAAAGCGCCTGCCGCAGGACGGCCGCTTCGCCGTCAAGGTGCGCAACCAGCGCATCGACGTCCGTATCTCGACCATGCCCACGCAGTACGGCGAGTCCGTCGTCATGCGTCTGTTGAACCAGGTCGGCACGACCTTGCGCCTGGATGCGATCGGCATGCCGGCCGCGCTGGTCGAGCGCTTCCGCGCCATCGTCCAGCGCCCGAACGGCCTCGTGCTCGTGACCGGGCCGACCGGTTCCGGCAAGACGACCACGCTGTACAGCGCGCTGGCCGAGCTGAATTCGGTCGAGAAGAAGCTGATCACGGTGGAGGACCCGATCGAATACCGGCTGTCCGGCATCAACCAGGTGCAGGTCAACGACAAGATCGAGCTGAATTTCGCGCGCGTGCTGCGCTCCGCGCTGCGCCAGGATCCCGACATCGTGCTGGTCGGCGAGATGCGCGACCAGGAGACGGCGCAGATCGGCCTGCGCGCCGCCATGACGGGCCACCTGGTGTTGTCGACCTTGCACACGAACGATGCCGCATCGACCCCGCTGCGCCTGATGGACATGGGCGTCCCGCGCTACATGGTGAGCGGGTCGCTGCAGGCCGTGCTGGCGCAGCGACTCGTGCGCGTGATCTGCGAAAGCTGTTCGGAGCCGTACCCGCTGCCGGCGCCGGAACGCGCCTGGCTGCGCGCCGAGCTGGGCGACCGCGCCGAGACGGTGCCGTTCTTCCACGGGCGCGGCTGCTCGCATTGCAACGGCACGGGCTACCGCGGCCGGACCGGCGTCTATGAACTGCTGGAGATGACGCGCGCCGTCAACGAGGCCGCCAACCATCCGGACCCGGGGCATTTCCTGAAAGTGGCGCATGCCGAGATGCGCGGCGAGACGCTGCGCCGCAGCGGCGTGCGGCTGGCGATCCAGGGCCGCACGACGGTCGCGGAAGCCATGCGCATCAGTAACCAGATGGACGACTGATAAACGCCCATGCCGTTCTTCGCCTATAAAGGCCGCAACGCGCGCGGCGAATTGATGCAGGGGGTGCTGGAAGGCGCCGACAGCGGCGCCGTCGCCGACCAGCTGTCCGGCACCGGCGTCACACCGCTGGAAATCACCGCGACCACCCGCAAGGCCACGTCGGGCGGCGGCGCCGATGCCGGCGAGGGCCTGTGGCAGCGGCTGACGCGCCAGAAGGTCACCTCGATCGACGTGCAGCTGTTCAGCCGCCAGATCTACACGCTGCTGAAATCCGGCGTGCCGATCATGCGCGGCCTGGCCGGGCTGCAGGAATCCGCGACCAATAAAAGCTTCGCGCGCGTGATCCAGGACCTGCGCGAATCGCTGGACGCGGGCCGCGAGCTGTCGACGGCGATGCGCCGCCACACCGAATGCTTCACGCCGTTCTACCTGGCGATGGTGCGCGTGGGCGAGATGACGGGCCGCCTGGAAGACGTGTTCCTGCGCCTGTTCGACCACCTCGAATTCGACCGCGACATGCGCGACCGCGTGAAGACCGCGCTGCGCTACCCCACGTTCGTGATCGTCGCGATGATCGCGGCGATGGTCGTCGTGAACGTGTTCGTGATCCCGCAGTTCGAGAAGGTCTTCCAGAGCTTCCACGCCGAACTGCCGCTGATGACGCGCATCCTGATCGCGACGTCGCGCTTCACGGTCGACTACTGGCCCGTGATGGCCGGCGCGGCGGTGGCCGCGTTCATGGGCTTCCGCGCCTGGACGCGCACGGCGGCGGGCCGCCTCACGTGGGACCGCTACAAGCTGCGCTTCCCCATCGCCGGCAAGATCATCCACAAGGCCACGATGGCCCGCTTCGCGCGCAGCTTCGCGCTGTCGATCCGCAGCGGCGTGCCGATCGTGCAAGCCCTCACGGTCGTCGCGCAGACGGCCGACAATGCCTATCTGACGCTGAGCCTGGACCAGATGCGCGACGGCGTCGAGCGCGGCGAAAGCATTTTGCGCACGGCGACCAATGCCCACGTGTTCACGCCCATCGTGCTGCAGATGATCGCCGTGGGCGAGGAATCCGGGTCGCTCGACGACCTGATGGACGAGATCGCGCAGATGTACGAGCGCGAAGTCGATTACGAACTCAAGACGCTGTCCAGCCAGATCGAGCCGCTCCTGATCACCTTCCTCGGTGCGATGGTGCTCGTGCTGGCGCTGGGCATCTTCCTGCCGATCTGGGACCTGGGCAAGGCTGCCCTGCATCACTGACATGAGGACCACCATGGCAAGCACCGGACATACGCGGCCGCGCGGCTTCTCGCTGCTGGAATTCGCAGTCGTCGTCGCCGTCACGGCCGCGCTGTGCGCCGTGCTGCTGCACCGCCTGGACGGCTACCGCCGCGCGGCCGAAGACGCGGCCACGGCCCAGACCGTCGCCGCGCTGCGCACGGCGCTGCAGGTCGAGGCGACGCGTGCGCTGGCGCAGGGCCGCACGGAGGCGCTGGCGACGCTCGCCGGGCAGAATCCGATGCGTTTATTGGCCCGGCCGCCGGCGAATTACCTTGGCGAGTTCGCACTATCCGAACAGGGTCGTGTGGCACGCAACGGGTGGGTGTTTGACCCACGCGACAAAACCCTTGTCTATCTCACTTCAGAACGAGAAAAATTTGCCTCAGGCAAATCGGAATTGCCTACGTTCAAGGTAGAATTATCTCGAAATCCCACGATAAGCCTTGCCCTGAACGAAGTCGGTTCGCAAGGCGGTCGCTAATACCACAACCCCCGCGGCAGGGAGCCGCATCCTCATCGGAGAAATGCATGAAAGTTAGCATCAAGAACAACGCGCAGGGCGGCTTCACCTTGATCGAATTGATCGTCGTGATCGTGATCCTGGGCATTCTGGCGGCGACGGCGTTGCCGAAGTTTGCCAGTCTGGGCGGCGATGCACGCCTGGCCAGCCTGCAGGCGGCGAAAGGTTCGTTGGCAGCGACGGCGGCGATGGCTCACGGCAAGTATTTGGTGAATACCGGTGCGGCGCTGACTACACTTGCCGTTGAAGACCAGACGATCAACTTCCAGACGTCCCCTGCTACCGGCTACCCGAAAGCGGATACTGCCCTGGCAGGCGCTGCCGGCCTGTCGAGCGACTACACCGTCTATGGACCGAACCATGCGAATGACGCCAATTCGACGTCGACGCTTGCCGACGAGATCATGATCGTGCCGAAGAGTGTTGCCTCTTCTCCGACTGGCCTGACCTGCTATGTCAAATACAAGCAGGCCGCCAGCGCGGGCTCCGCGCCGACTATTACGATGGGCGCGCAGACTGCACATGATTGTGAGTAATCGACTGCATGCCAGCCGCGCATGATCAAGCGGCTGTCCATGAACACTGACGGCGCTTCGGCGCCGTTTTTGTTTATCCGGCCAGTCCGGTCGCGGCGCCGAATGCAGCGTATTGACCACACCCATTAGTAGTTCCACACGGAAAACCAAAAATATTCTCTCAGAGTAAAATTTTGGTATCGGATTTTCCTCCCGCTTGAATATAATCAAGCCTCTAGCTCTTCTATCTCGACTCAGTCACGGATACCACCGCCACGCATGGGTTTTTTCAGTAAAGCACACAACAATGCAGCCTGGCTGGCCATGGTGCCGCAGCGCGACGGGATCGCCGCGGCCAGCGTGCGCCGTGGCGGTACGGAAGGCGCGAAGCCGGCCGTGACGCATGCCGTCTTCTTCCCGGGCACGCCGTCCGCCGATGCGCTCGACAAGGCCGCCAAGGAGATGCACAGCGCGAACTACCGCTGCACGACGGTGCTCGCCGGCGGCGACTACCAGTTCATGTCGGCCGAATCGCCGAACGTCCCGCGCGAGGAATTGAAAAGCGCGATGCGCTGGCGCCTCAAGGACATCCTCGACTTTTCGATCGACGAGGCCACGTTCGACGTGCTCGACATCCCGCTCGATCCGAACGCCGTCGTGCGTCCGCAGCAAAGCGTGTTCGCGATCGCGGCGCGCAACGGCGTGATCGCCGCGCGCCAGAAGCTGTTCAACGCGGCCAAGGTCAAGCTGCGCGTGATCGACATCCCCGAGATGGCCCAGCGTAACGTGTCGGCCCTGCTGGAGCCGGAAGGCCGCGGCGTCGCCATGCTGTCGTTCGGCGAGGACGGCGGCCTGTTGACCGTGTCGTGGCGCGGCGAGCTGTATCTGTCGCGCCGCATCGACGTGACGGCGGCCCAGGTCCTCGACGAAGACCACGACCGCAAGCACCAGAGCTTCGACAAGATCACGCTGGAGCTGCAGCGCTCCCTCGACAACTTCGAGCGCCAGTTCGCCTTCATCAGCGTGGCCAAGCTCGTGCTGGCGCCAAGCGGCGCCACGGGCCTGGAAGAATACCTGTCGAGCAACCTGTACACCCGCGTCGAGACGCTGGACCTGGCCACGGTGCTCGACCTCGAACGCGTCCCCGACCTCGCGGATCCGGGGCGCCAGCAGCGCTTCTTCGTGCCCATCGGGGCCGCGCTGCGCCTGGAGGAGGGCGCCGCATGAGCCAGCAGATCAACCTCTTCAATCCTGCTTTCCAGCCGCAGAAGAAGATCTTCTCCGTCAACGCGATGGCCGCCGCGCTGGGCGTGCTCGTGCTGGGCCTCGTCGGGACGGGCGTCTACGCCAAGGTGCGCGTGATGGGCCTGCAGACCGAAGTCGCGCGCGGCGACGAGCGCGTGCAGCAGGCGCAGAAACGCCTGGAGGCCGCCGCCGCCGAATTCGCGCCGCGCACGAAGGACAGCCGCCTCGAAGCCGAGCTGGCCGAGGCGCAGGCCGAGCACGACGCGCTGCGCCGCGTGGCCGACGTGATTGCGCACGGTGACCTGGGCAATACCCAGGGCTATGCCGAATACTTCCGCGCGCTGGCGCGCCAGAGCGTCGACGGCCTGTGGTTGACGGGCGTCTCCATCGCCGGCGCCGGCATGGAGATCGGCGTGCGCGGCCGCGCCCTCGATCCCGCCCTGGTGCCGGGCTACCTGGCGCGCCTGCGCAATGAACGCGTGCTGCAGGGTATGCCGGTCGGCAGCATGCAGATCGGCCAGGGCAGCGCCGTCAAGGTGCGCGGCGCCGACGGCAAGGAGACCGATGCGCCCGCGCCGTACGTCGAATTCAGCCTGCAGTCGGCCGCCGCCTCGGCGGGCGCCGCGGGTGCGCCAGCCATCACGTCGTTCGTCGGCGCGAGCGCCGGAGGCCAGCAATGAAGCGCCGCTGGCTCCAGTTCACGGCCCGCGTGGAAGCGCTGCAGCCGCGCGAACGCATCATGGCGTTCGGCGCCGCGGTCGTCGTGCTCGTGTTCCTCGCGAACAGCGTCGTGTTCGCGCCCTTGGCGCGCAAGGAAGCGACGCTGCGCTCGACCTTGCAGCAACAGGGCATCACGGTCGACGGGATCGCCGCCGACATCGCGTCCCGCGCGCGCGCCTACGGCAACGATCCGAACGTCGCGCTGCGCAAGCGCCTCGGCGAACTGCGTGCCGAGACGGCGCACACGAGCGACGAGCTGCGCACGATGCAGAAAGGCCTCGTGCCGCCGGAGCGCATCGCGCCGCTGCTGGAATCCATCCTGCGCGCGAACGGCCGCCTGAAGCTCGTGTCGCTCAAGACGTTGCCGGTGACGACGCTGAACGACGGCACCGCGCCGGCGCCCGGCGCCGCGCCGGCCGCCGCCACGCCGCCCGTCGCGACGCCGCCGGTCGTGAAGTCGCCCGACCTGCTGTACCGCCACGGCGTCGAGCTGGCGGTGCGCGGCAGCTATCTCGACATGGTCGACTACATGCATGCGCTGGAAACGCTGCCCACCCAGCTGTTCTGGGGCAAGGCGCAGCTGGACGCGGAAGACTATCCGAACGTGCGCCTCACATTGACGCTGTACACCCTGAGCCTGGACCCCAAATGGATGAAGCTGTGATCACGACGACCAAGCGCGCCCTCGGCGCGGCGTTCTGCGCCATGTTGTGTACCGCCGGCGCGTGCGCGCAAGGCCTGCAGGATCCGACGAAACCGCCCGCGGCCGCCACGCCGGCGCCGGGCGGCCCCGCGGCGGCCGGCAGCGGCGGTCCGCAACTGCAGTCGATCCTGATCGGGCGCGCGGCGGGCGGGCGCCACCTGGCCGTCATCGACGGCGAGACCGTGCGCCCTGGCGACAGCTTCCATGGCGCGAAAGTCGCGCGCATCGGCGACAACGAAGTCGAACTGGTGCGCGGCGGCGACCGCCAGGTGCTGCGCCTGTACGCGCAGGCCGCGGACGGCAAGACCCCTGCCCGTACCGCGCGGCGCTGATAAAGGATGAGGATGAACGACAAGCGTATCCCGATGCGTACCGTGGCGGCGCTCACCGCCGCCGTGCTGGCGCTGGCCGGCTGCCAGACGACGCCGAGCACGACCACCTACGACGCGATCAAGGGCGAAGTGCGCGGCGCCGCGAACGCGCATCCGGCCGGCGCGCCGGCCGTCGACGCGGCCGTCGCCGACGCGCTGCTGCCGCCGGCCGCCACGCTGGCCACCCAGTTGCCGAAGGCGCGGCCCGCGCTGGAAGAGCGCTTCAACGTCTCCTTCAACAACGTGCCGGCGCAGCAGTTCTTCCGCTCGATCGTCGCCGGCACGCGCTACAACATCCTCGTGCATCCGGACGTCGCCGGCACCATCACGGCGAACCTCAAGGACGTGACCCTGCCGGAGACGCTCGATGCGATCCGCGAGATGTACGGCTACGATTACAAGATCGAGGGCACGCGCATCTCGATCAAGCCGCTGACGATGCAGACCAAGATGTTCCACGTGAACTACCTGGTCGGGAAGCGCGCGGGCATGTCGAACACGCGCGTGTCGTCGACGTCGGTGGCGAACGCGGTCAGCAACCAGAACGGCAACGGCAACAACAACCAGGGCCAGAACAACAACGGCAACAACCAGAACAACAACGGCAACAATCCGAACGGCCAGGGCAACTCGCAGATGGACAGCACGGACGTCGCGACCACCTCCGCCAACGATTTCTGGGGCGACCTGAAATTGTCCATCGAAGCCATCGTGGGGTCGAAGGAGGGCGGCCGCAGCGTCGTCGTCAGCCCGCAGTCGGGCGTGCTCGTGATCCGCGCGATGCCGGACGAACTGCGCAACGTGGACGCCTACCTGAAGGCCACGCAGCTCGCGGTGGACCGCCAGGTGATCCTGGAGGCGAAGATCCTCGAGGTCGAGCTGAACGACAGCTACCAGAGCGGCGTCAACTGGGCCTCGTTCGCGTCGATCAAGAGCGGTCACGACAACCGTGTCTCTGGCGGCGTCATCGCGCCGGGCGCCGCGCTCACGCCGCTGCCGTTCGGCGGCGGCCAGCCCGGCACGATCACGGATCCGAGCACGGGCCTGTCGGCCAGCAGCGGGTTCTCGCTGTCGAACGCGGCGGGGACGGCCGGCTCGATGTTCGGCCTCGCCGTGCAGACCGCGAATTTCGCGGCGCTGATCTCGTTCCTCGAAACGCAGGGCACCGTGCACGTGCTGTCCAGCCCCCGCGTGGCCGCCGTCAACAACCAGAAGGCCGTGCTCAAGATCGGCACGGACGAGTTCTACGTCACCGGCGTGCAGACGACGACGAATTCCACGACGACGGGCAACACCGTATCGCCCAGCGTGACGCTGCAGCCGTTCTTCTCCGGCGTCGTGCTCGACGTCACGCCGCAGATCGACGACAAGGGCAACATCCTGCTGCACGTGCACCCGTCCGTGAGCCAGGTCTCGACGATCAACAAGTCCGTCAATCTCGGCACGGCCGGCAGCCTGAACCTGCCGCTGGCCGCGTCGGCCACGTCGGAACTGGACAGCATCGTGCGCGGCCAGAACGGCCAGGTCGTCGCCATCGGCGGCTTGATGCGCCAGTCGTCGACGGCGGACGACTCGCAGGTGCCGGGCACCAGCAGCGTGCCCGTGCTGTCCTCGCTGTTCGGCGCCAAGAAGCGCGTGAACCAGAAGCGCGAACTCGTCGTGCTGATCAAGCCGACGATCGTCGAAGGCGTCAACAACTGGAACGACGACCTGCTCGACACCAATCGCCGCATCGAGCAGCTCGACCCGCGCGCCCGGGGGAATCGCTGAATGTACACGGCGCACTTCGGCCTGCGCGAGCTGCCGTTCGGGATCACGCCGGACACCAGCTTTTTCTTCGGCAGCCCGCATTCGCAGGAGGCCCTGAATACGCTGCTCGTCGCGGCGCGCACGGGCGAAGGCTTCATCAAGATCACGGGGGAGGTCGGCACCGGCAAGACCCTGTTGTGCCGCAAGTTCATGACGACGCTCGGCCCGGAGTTCGTCACCGCCTACATCCCGAACCCGTACCTGGAACCGCGCACGCTGATGCTGGCGCTGGCCGACGAGCTGGAAGTCGGTTACGACAAGGACGCCGACCAGCACGCCGTGCTGAAAGCGATCACGCACCGGCTGCTGCATCTCGCGGCCGCGGACAAGCGCGTGCTGCTGTGCCTCGACGAGGCGCAGGCGATGCCGGTCGAGACGCTGGAGGCGCTGCGCCTGCTGACGAACCTGGAGACGGAAAAGCGCAAGCTGTTGCAGATCGTGCTGTTCGGCCAGCCGGAGCTGAACCGCAAGCTGGAGCTGCAGTCCATCCGCCAGCTGGCGCAGCGCATCACGTTCCACTACCACCTCGGCCCCTTGTCGCGCGACGACCTCGATTACTACGTGGCGCATCGCCTGCGCGTGGCGGGGTATGATGGCGCGCGCCTGTTTTCGCGCGCCGCGGTGGCGCGCCTGTACGCGGCCAGCGGCGGCGTGCCGCGCCTCGTCAACATCCTCGCGCACAAGGCCATGATGCTGTGCTATGGACAAGGGCGCAGGCAGGTCGCGCGCGCGCACGTGAGCGCGGCCGCGCGCGACACGCTCGCGACGAGCCGGCGCCGCGTGTGGCCGTGGGCCGCGCTCCTGGCCGTGCTGGCCGGCGCCGCGGCGGGCCTGGCGTGGGCGCTGAGCCATTGACGGGGAGCCGGAATGAGCCTGATTAACAAGATGCTGCAGGACCTCGACGCGCGCGGCACGCCCAAGGATGGCGAACTGCCGGGCCAGGTGAAGCCTGTCGCGCGTGAACCGTACCGGCCGAACCGCCGCGTGATCGCGGCCGCTGTCGGCGGTGCCCTCATTGCGTGCGCGCTCGGCTGGCTGGCCTTGACCCAGCTGCATCGCGTCCCGCATCCCGTGGCGCCCGCGCCCGTCGTCGCCGTCAAGGCGGCACCGGTCGTATCGGGGCCTGTGCGGGCGCCGCAAGCGCCGGCGACGGTGAGCGGACCGGTGCCGGCGACGGCGCCCGTGCCGGTGCCCGCCGCCGCATCTGCGCCGGGGGAGCCGCCGCTGGCCGCGCCCGCCGCGGCCGCGGAGCCCGGGCCGAAGCCGATGTCGCGCGCCGAACGCCGCGCCGAGCGTGCCCGCCTCGCCGCGGAGCGCAAGGCCGCCAAGGTCGCCAAGGCCGCCGGCGCCGCGCCGGCCGGAACGCGGAGCGTCGTGCGTGCGCAGGACGTCGCGCCGATGGAGCCGGACAGCGCGGAAGCGCGCGCGGCCCGCCGCGCGATGGCGCAGGCGCTGGCCGCACGCGGAAAATCGGTGAAGAAGACGTCCGCCGCCATGCTCGCCGCGGCGCGCGCGGCCGCGCGGGACGACACGGTAGCGAAGGGCAAGCACGGCGTGCAGGGCCGCGAGGAGACGGGCGCCCAGCGTGCGGAAGGCGAATACCGGCGCGCGCTGGCGAGCCTGCAGGAAGGCCGCATGGGCGAGACGGTCGCCGCGCTCGAACGGGCGCTCAAGTACGAGCCCACGCACGAGGCGGCGCGCCAGACGCTGGTCGGCCTCTTGATCGAAGCGAACCGCACCGACGAGGCGATGCGCCAACTGCAGCTGGGCCTCACGCTGGACGCGCGCCAGCCGGCCATGGCGATGCTGCTGGCGCGCCTGCAGATCGAACGGGGCGGCAGCGGGATCGACACCTTGATGCGCACATTGCCCTATGCCGGCAACGATCCCGACTACCACGCCTTCCTGGCGGCCGCGCTGGCGCGCCAGCAGCGCCACCGCGAAGCGGCCGAGCAGTATCAGCAGGCCGTGCGGGCCATGCCGTCGAACGGCGTGTGGTGGATGGGCCTCGGCATGTCGCTGCAGGCCGAAAAACGCAACGGCGAGGCGCTCTACGCGTACCAGAAGGCGCGCGCGAGCGGCGGGATGTCGGAGGAATTGCAGGGGTTCGTCGAGCGGCGCATCCAGCAGCTCGGG
Source organism: Massilia luteola (assembly GCF_034420155.1). Classification (NCBI taxonomy): domain Bacteria; kingdom Pseudomonadati; phylum Pseudomonadota; class Betaproteobacteria; order Burkholderiales; family Oxalobacteraceae; genus Massilia; species Massilia luteola. The sequence continues at coordinate 113,610 of NZ_JAXOFN010000006.1, read as the reverse complement.
CGATAGATCGGGCCGTCGCGATCGTGTGCGTGATGGATGCCGGGGGCATCGATCACGTGCCCGCGTGGTGACAGGTCAAGCCGGATTTGCCGCGTCCGTGGCGGCATGCGTTGAACGCGTGGGCACGGGGTGCCCACCGTACGATATCCATCGGCAGGCGTAGGGTGGGCGGCCTCCGCCCACCATGGCGTGCGTCACACCGCCGCCAGCCGCGCCAGCGCCACGTTCAGCGTCTCATCCTTCTTCGCGAAGCAGAACCGCACGATGCCCGATTCCGTCGGCCGGCTGTAGAACGCCGACACGGGTATCGCCGCCACGTTGATCTCGCGCGTGAGCCACTGCGCGAATTCGGACTCGCCGAGATCCGAGATCCCGTCGTAGCGCACGCACTGGAAATACGTGCCGTCCGCCGGCAGCAAGGTGAAGCGGGACTGCGCCAGGCCCGCGCGGAACAGGTCGCGCTTGCGTTGGTAGAACGCGGGCAGGTCGCGCCACGGCGCCGGGTCGCGCATGAAGCCGGCCAGGCCGGCCTGCATCGGCGTGTTCACGCTGAAGACATTGTACTGGTGGACCTTGCGGAATTCCGCCATCAACGGCGCCGGCGCGGCCACATAGCCGACCTTCCAACCCGTCACGTGATACGTCTTGCCGAAGCTGGAGACGACGAACGCGCGCTCCGCCAGCACCGGGTGCCGGCTCACGGAGGCGTGCGGCTGGCCGTCGTAGACCATGTGCTCGTACACCTCGTCCGACAGGATCAGGATCTCGGTTCCGGCCACGATGTCGGCCAGCGCATCGAGATCGGCCTGGCGCAGGATGGTCCCGGTGGGGTTGTGCGGCGTGTTCACGACGATCATGCGGGTCCGTGGCGTGACGGCCGCCGCGACGTCGTCCCACGGCAAGCTGTAGCCGTCCGCGCCGACGCGCATGGCGACGGGTACGGCCACGCCGCCGGCCAGCGCGATCGACGGCTGGTAGCTGTCGTAGCAGGGCTCGATGACGATCACTTCGTCGCCCGGATGCACGGCGCACAGGATCGCGGTGATGATGCCTTGCGTGGCGCCGGCCGTGACCGTGATCTCGGCGGCGGCGTCGTAGGCGTGGCCGTACAGCGCGGCGAGCTTGGCGGCGATGGCCTCGCGCAGCACGGGCAGGCCCGTCATCGGCGCGTACTGGTTGTGGCCCGCGCGCATGGCGGCGTCGACGGCATCGAGCAGGCGCGGGTCGCACTCGAAGTCGGGGAATCCCTGGCCCAGGTTGACGGCGCCGTGTTCGCCCGCGAGGGCGGACATGAGGGTGAACACGGTGGTACCGACGGCCGGCAGGCGCGATTGCAGGACGGGTGTGGTCATGGTGCGGATGGATTGGATGAAGATCGGATCATTCTAGCGTGGCCGGGGCCTCGGTCTTGACCCAGACGTCGGGCGTCATGATGCGGAACAGGTTCTCGCGCGCGGTGCGGCGCGCCAGCTTGAGCAGGGCCTTGTCCTTCGTGACGAGGACGGCGGCGTCGGCGTCGCGGGCGATCTCGAGGAATTTCTGGTCGTCGCGGTCGGTGCAGACGGGCAGCCGCAGTGCGCGCGCCGTCGGCGCCACGACCTCGATCAGGGCATCGAAGCGGTCCGCAGCGAGCGGGCGCGTCGTGTCGTCGAGGGGCAGGTGGGAATAATGCAGCACGATGCGGTATTCGTCGCGGCAGTCGGCGCGGGTGACGGCGCGCACGCGGCCGGACTCGAGGGCGGCCAGCAATGGCGCCCAGCGCGGGTCGCGGAAAACGAACAGGTCGAGGCAGACGTTGGTGTCGATGACGATGGGTTTCGCTGGAGCAGGTATCATGTCAGCAATTTTACCCGTTGCACGTGTTCCATAAATGCTGATCGTTCTTTCGCCCGCCAAATCCCTCGACCTCGATTCCCCGCCCACCACCCGCGTACGCACGACGCCGCGCTTCATCGACGATGCCGCCGACCTCATCCGGGTCCTGAAGCCCAGGTCGCCGGCCGAGGTCGGCGCGCTGATGGACATCTCGGATCAACTGTCCGTACTGAACGTGACGCGCTACGCCGACTGGCACCCGGACCACGGCGCCGCGCGCCAGGCGATCATGTCCTTCGACGGCGACGTCTACACGGGCCTCGCCGCGCGCACGCTGGACGCGCGGGCGCTCAAGTATGTGCAGGGCAGGGTGCGCATCCTGTCCGGCCTGTACGGCGTGCTGCGCCCGCTGGACGGCATGCACCCGTACCGCCTGGAGATGGGCACCCGCCTCGCCAACCCGCGCGGCAAGGACTTGTACGCCTTCTGGGGCGAACGCGTGACGGCCGCGCTGAACGCGGACGTGAAGGATGCGGGGGCAAAGGTTCTCGTGAACCTGGCGTCGGAAGAATACTTCAAGTCGGTCAAGCCGAAGCTGCTGGACGTGCCCGTGATCACGCCCGTGTTCGAGGACTGGAAGAACGGCAAGTACAAGATCATCTCGTTCTTCGCCAAGCGGGCGCGCGGCATGATGGCCCGGTACGCGGCCGAGCGGGGCATCAAGGACGTGCGGCACCTGAAGGCGTTCGATGTCGACGGCTATGCGTTCGACGAGGGCGTGTCGACGGACAAGGCGTGGGTGTTCAGGCGGCGAACCGACGCCTGACCCACCGATCAAATCCGGGCCAGCAACTTCGGGGTCAGAGCCCTTTTTAGTGCAAGATCTCGACAGCACGTTTGCGGGCGGGTCGATGCCGGCCCGTTCATCCGCAGGGCGGTATGTCGGACCCGTGCGACCCGGCAACGGCGTAGTGCGCCAAGAAATTGACCGGAAAAATACTCTGATCCCGAATGCAGGCCGAAAAAATGCCCGCATCGTGGCGGGCATCGTCTTCTTTACTGCACGGCATCCTTCGGCGACGGCTTCGGCCCGGCCTTGGCCCAGAACTTCCACCACGGCGCATCGCCCGAGCCCTTGCCGCCCATGAAGCGGCTGTCCGGGTAATTCTTGGCAAAGATGCGCTGCGTGTCGTCGCGCAGGTCGAACATGCCCAGCTTGTCGTAGCAGCGGATCATGATGAACAGCGCTTCCTCGCGCGCGGTCGACTGGTTGAACTGCGTCACGGCGCTCTGCGCGCGGTTCAGCGCGGCCAGGTAGGCGCCGCGGCGGTAGTAGTAGTTCGCCACGTGCACTTCGTACTGCGCCATCGCGTCGATCAGGTAATTCATGCGGGCGATCGAGTCCGGCGCATATTTGCTGTTCGGGAACTTGTCGACCAGTTCCTTGAACGCGGCAAACGCCTCGCGCGTCGCCTTGGGGTCGCGCTCGGTCGGGTCCTGGGCATAGATGAAGCTGAGGAAGCCGATCTGGTCATTGAAGTTGATCAGGCCGCGCAGGTAGTACATATAGTCGACCTGCGGGTGGTTCGGGTGCAGCTTGATGAAGCGTTCCACGGCCGCCAGCGCCTCCGCCTGGTCCTGCGCCTTGTAGTGCGCATAGGCGATTTCCATCTGCGCCTGGGCGGCGTAGGTACCGAACGGATAGTTGGATTCGAGGCGTTCGTACAGCTTGATCGCGGCTTCGTAATGGCCGCCGGTCATTTCCTCCTGCGCGTCAGCGTATAATTTCGATGCTGACACGTTCTTGTTTTCGTCGGATCTTTCCGGCAACAAACCGCAAGCTGACAAACTTAGCAGGACGCTAGTCACGACAATTACAGACAATTTTTTTTGCATAAGCTCTATTGCAAGAAAGTTTTACCGAGATTCAACGAACGGCTGATTATAGCCGATGGGACTGACGTGATATTAACTGCTGCGCCGAATTCGGCGGAAAACCTTTTCGACCCCGACCTGGACGAGGACCTCGACGCCGATCTCGATGCCGGCGCGGGCGGCCCCGACTATGCCCCGATCACCCTGGAACTGGTGCCCGGACACTGCGGCCAGCGCCTGGACAAGGTCGTGGCCGGGCTCGTGCCGCAATTCTCGCGCAGTCGCCTGCAGCAATGGTTCGACGAAGGCCACATCACCGTCGACGGCAAGCCGGCGAAGGGCAAGAGCACGGCCTACGGCGACGAGATGATCGTCGTCGAGCCGCAGCCCGCGCCCGAGGACACGGCCTATACGCCGGAACCGATGGCACTGGACATCGTGTACGAGGATGATGCCATCATCGTCGTCAACAAGCCGGCCGGCCTCGTCGTGCACCCGGGTTCGGGCAACTGGTCGGGCACCTTGCTGAACGGCCTGCTGCACCACTGCCCGCAACTGGTGTCCGTGCCGCGCGCCGGCATCGTGCACCGCCTCGACAAGGATACGAGCGGCCTGATGGTCGTCGGCAAGACGCTGGAAGCGCAGACCGACCTCGTGCGCCAGCTGCAGGCCCGCACCGTCAAGCGCGAATACCTGGCCCTCGTGTGGGGCACGCCGCGCGCCTACGGCACCATCGACTCGGCGATCAGCCGCGACCCGAAAGACCGCGTCAAGATGGCCGTGTCGAACAGCCCGTCGGCCAAGCCCGCCATCACGCACTACGAGCTACTGGAAAGCGGCGAGCTGGACCGCCGCCCCGTCAGCCTCGTGCAATGCCGCCTGGAGACGGGCCGCACGCACCAGATCCGCGTGCACATGCAGTCGCTGGGCTACAGCCTCGTCGGCGACACCGTGTACGGCAAGCAGCACCTGCGCTCGTTCTTCCACCGCCAGGCGCTGCAGGCGCGCCGCCTCGGCCTCACGCATCCGGCCAGCGGCGAGCACATGGAGTGGGTCGTGCCGCTGGCCGACGATTTCGCGGAACTTCTGGAACAAGCCGGGATCGAAGAACCGGAAGCGATTTGATGAGCGGTTCCGGCATGCAGGCGTCTTTGCTCGATACCGACCTGATTCATCCGGCCGCGCCGGACCAGTGGCCCGATCTGCCTGACGCGTTCGGTGCCTTGGCCACGACGCGGCGCGGCGGCGTCAGCATCGGGCCGTACGGTGATGGGCGCGGTGGCGGCGGCCTGAACCTGGGCAGGCACGTGGACGACGATCCCGAGGCCGTCCAGGCCAACCGCGCGCGCCTGCTGGCACGCCTGCCCGGGCCGCCCGCATGGATCGCGCAGGTCCATGGCGCCGACGTCGTCGATGCCGCGACCGTGCAGCCGGGCGAGCCCGTGCGCACGGGCGACGCGAGCATCGCGACGGCGCCGGGCGTCGTCTGCGCCATCCTGACGGCCGATTGCCTGCCCGTGCTGTTCGCGGACCTGGGCGGCAAGGTCGCGGGCGCCGCGCATGCGGGCTGGCGCGGCCTGGCGGGTGGTGTGCTGGGGCAGACGGTCGCGGCCATGCGCGCGGCCGGCGCGGGCGAGATCACGGCCTGGCTCGGCCCGGCGATCGGGCCGGACGCATTCGAGGTGGGGCCCGACGTCCTGGCGGCCTTCGACGCCGCGCTGCCGGGGCAGGCGGCCGATGCGTTCAGGCCATATCCCGGCAGGCCGGGCAAGTACCTGGCCGATATGACGCTGCTGGCGCGCCGCATGCTGGCGCGCGCCGGCGTCACGCGCGTCCACGGAGGCGGACGCTGCACGGCGACCGAGGCCGACTGGTTTTATTCCTACCGCCGCGATGGCACCAGCGGCCGCCAGGCCAGTCTCATCTGGCTGAAGTAGGGGGAGCGCAGGCGCAGCCGGCGCTGTCTGCGCCATCGGGACATGCGCGTGCCGCCGCATGGGCAACCGCAGCGCCATGCACGGCGCCGCCCACGGCGCCACCCGCACCGTCACCCGCAGCGCTATCTACAATGGGCACATATCCCGCGACGGGCACGACCGCCGCACCGTCCGCCGCGCGCAATGCGGCCTGGGCCGCGCGCGCGCGTCGGCGCCGTGATCCCGCAAGGTAAAATACGAGTGAGAACGGCAACACGCCATAGCCGAAAAAAGTGATAATGCCGCCAACCACAGTCGGCTCCGTCGCCGCCATCAGGGTTACGACGTACATCCATCCTATGGCTACGATCCACATGCGATGCTCCGGTTGCTGTCGACAAATCGATTCTACACAATGGACGCCTTATGAATACGCCTGATGCTACCCCGCAGATGCTTGCCGCTCCCTGGATGGCGCCGTTCGCGCAGTTCACCGATCCTTCCGCCTGGCAGTCCATGATGAAACTTCCCGACGGCGCCGACGGTACGGCGGCATTCGCACCGGTGGCCAAGATGCTGGGCGATATCGGCGCCGGGCTGTCCCAGGGCAAGCTGGACGCGCTGCGCGACGATTACGTGCAAAAGGCAACGACGCTGTGGCAGGACTTCGTCAGCGGCAAGTTGCCGTCGTTCAGCGATCGCCGCTTCGCCGCGCCGGAGTGGACGGCGAATGCGATGTCCGCATACAGCGTCGCGTCGTACCTGCTGAATTCCGAGTTCCTGATGGCGCTGGCCGAGGCCGTCGAGACGCCGCCGCGCGACAAGCAGAAAATCCGTTTCGCGGTCCAGCAGATCGTCGATGCAATGTCGCCGGCCAACTTCCTCGCGACGAATCCGGAAGCCCAGCAAAAAATGATCGAGACCAAGGGCGAGAGTCTCACGAAGGGCCTGCAGAATATGCTGGCCGACCTGCAAAAAGGCCGCATCTCGCAATCGGACGAATCCGCGTTCGAGGTCGGCCGCAACGTCGGCGTGACGCCGGGCGCGGTCGTGTTCGAGAATCACTTGTTCCAACTGATCCAGTACACGCCGACGACGCCGGCCGTGCACGAGGTGCCGCTGCTGATGGTGCCGCCTTGCATCAACAAATACTACATCCTCGACCTGCAGCCGGAGAATTCCCTCGTCCGCTACCTGGTGGAGCAGGGCAATACGGTGTTCATGGTTTCGTGGCGCAACCCGGACCAGGGCCTGGCCCGCACCACGTGGGACGACTACATCGAGCAGGGCGCGATCCGCGCGCTGGACGTCACCCGCGCGATCGCGGGCAAGGACAAAGTGAACGTGTTCGGCTTTTGCGTGGGAGGCACCATCGCCGCGACGGCCCTGGCCGTGCTGGCCGCGCGCGGCCACAAGCCGGCCGCGAGCCTGAGCCTGTTCACGACCCTGCTGGACTTTTCCGACACGGGCGTGCTGGATGTCTTCGTCGACGAGACGCAGGTCAAGATGCGGGAGCAGCAGCTGGCGCGCGGGGGCCTGATGCCGGGACGCGACCTGGCGACGACGTTCTCGGCGCTGCGTCCCAACGACCTCGTGTGGAACTATGTCCAGCAGAACTACCTCAAGGGCAAGACGCCGCCCGCGTTCGACCTGCTGTACTGGAATGCCGACAGCACCAACCTGCCGGGGCCGATGTATTGCTGGTACCTGCGCAACACCTATCTCGAGGACAAGCTCAAGGTGCCGGGCGCGCTGACCGTGGCCGGCACGAAGGTCGACCTGGGCGCCATCGATTGCCCGACCTTCCTGTACGGCTCCAAGGACGACCACATCGTGCCGTGGGAAGCCGCGTTCGCGTCGATGGGCCTGCTGAACCCGAAGAAGCCGAAGAACAACCGCTTCGTGCTGGGCGCCTCCGGCCATATCGCGGGCGTCATCAATCCGGCGTCGAAGAACAAGCGCAGCTACTGGGTGGGCGAAGGCGGCCGCACGCGACCGAAGACGGCGGCCGAGTGGAGCGCCAGCGCCGTCGAGAAGAAGGGCAGCTGGTGGCCGGAATGGGCGAAGTTCCTGGCGGAGTTCGGCGGCCAGGACGTGGCGCCGCCCGCGCAGCCCGGCAGTGCCGCTTTCCCCGCGATCGAGCCGGCGCCCGGCCGTTACGTCAAGGCGCGTGCGGATTGAGGCGGCAGCCGGGGGTGTCGAGGCGGTTGGCGGGCGGATTTGCGAAATGAATCATTCAGTTGCTCAGTGAATAATTGCTGCACCTGCGTTCGCAACGTGGTATTTTTAGCGGATATCCTCTTGGAATCGGAGACGCCGCGGGAGATCCCCGCGGTCGCCGCATAATAAATGCGCTACGGCGCTGTACATGGGAATGAGATGAGTAGTGTCAAAAAAAGCACTGAACGCCTGATCAAGAAGTATCCGAACCGCCGGCTGTACGACACCCAGACCAGTTCTTACATCACCTTGTCCGACGTGAAGCAACTCGTGCTCGATTCCGACGAGTTCACGGTCGTGGATGCCAAGACGAACGACGACCTGACCCGCAGCATCCTCCTCCAGATCATTCTCGAAGAGGAAGCGCACGGCGTGCCCATGTTCTCCAGTAACGTGCTGTCCCAGATCATCCGTTACTACGGCCATGCGATGCAGGGCATGATGGGTTCCTACCTGGAAAAGAACGTGCAGGCGTTCACCGACATCCAGAACAAGTTCGTCGGCTCGGCCGCGGGCGCGCTGGAAGGCAAGCCGTTCAGCACCGAGATGTGGACCCAGTTCATGAACATCCAGGGCCCGATGATGCAGGGCATGATGAACAACTACATCGACCAGAGCAAGAACCTGTTCCTGCAGATGCAGGAGCAGATGCAGAGCCAGAGCAAGGCGATGATGTTCGGCGCATTCCCGTTCGGGGTGCCGCCCGAGAAAAAGTGAACGTGTAACGTACCGCGCACGATCAATCGTACCGCGCACGATCAATCGTCGTCCCCGCGCACGCGGGGATCCAATTTCGCAACCGTTCCGGCAGCGCCAGAATTGGGCCCCTGCCTTCGCAGGGGCGACGTTCAAAGGATGTGGGCCATGAAGGCCTTTGTGCGCCCTGCACCCGTCGTGACCCCAAGTTTTCCCTCACGATTTCCCTCCGCCTCCGCTTCCTGTACAATCGCGGATTGCCCTGAATTTTTGCCGCAATCCGACAATGCAAGAACTCCGCCGTAACCCGCTCCCCGCCACCCCTGATGCCACCGGCAACGCGACGCCGCCCAAGGTCGGTTTCGTCTCGCTCGGCTGTCCCAAGGCGCTGGTCGACTCCGAACAGATCCTCACGCAGCTGCGCGCGGAGGGTTACGAGACCGCCAAGTCGTATGCCGGCGCGGACCTCGTGATCGTCAACACCTGCGGCTTCATCGACGCGGCCGTGCAGGAATCGCTGGATGCGATCGGCGAGGCGCTGGCCGAGAACGGCAAGGTCATCGTCACCGGCTGCCTCGGCGCCAAGAAGGATGCCACCGGCGCCGACATCATCACCAAGGTGCACCCGAAGGTGCTGGCCGTGACTGGTCCGCACGCCGTGGCCGAGGTGATGGAATCCGTGCATCTGCACCTGCCCAAGCCGCACGACCCGTTCATCGACCTCGTGCCGGACCACGGCGTCAAGCTCACGCCCAAGCACTACGCCTACCTGAAGATTTCCGAAGGCTGCAACCACCGCTGCAGCTTCTGCATCATCCCGTCGATGCGCGGCGACCTCGTGTCGCGTCCCATCCACGACGTGCTGCAGGAAGCCGAGAACCTGTTCAAGGCCGGCGTCAAGGAACTGCTCGTGATCTCGCAGGACACGAGCGCCTACGGCGTCGACGTCAAGTTCCGCACCGGCTTCTGGAACGGCCGCCCGGTCAAGACGCACATGACGCAGCTGGCCGAGGCGCTGGGCCAGCTGGCCAGGCAGTACGGCGCGTGGGTGCGCATGCACTACGTCTACCCGTACCCGCACGTCGACCAGGTGATCCCGTTCATGGGCGAGCACGTCCTGCCTTACCTCGACATCCCGCTGCAGCACGCGCACCCGGACGTCCTGAAGCGCATGAAGCGCCCCGCGAGCGGCGAAAAGAACCTCGACCGCATCCAGGCCTGGCGCAAGATGAACCCCGACCTGACGATCCGCTCCACGTTCATCGCCGGCTTCCCGGGCGAGACCGAGGCGGAATTCGAATACCTGCTGGACTTCCTGAGGGAAGCGCAGATCGACCGCCTGGGCTGCTTCGCCTATTCCCCGGTCGAAGGCGCGACGGCGAACGCGATCGCGAACCCGGTGCCGGACGAGGTCAAGGAAGAGCGCCGCGCGCGCGTGATGCTGCTGCAGGAAGAGATCTCGGCCAAGCGCCTGCAGGCGAAGATCGGCACGACGATCCGCGTGCTCGTCGACGAGGCGGGCCCGCGCGAAGCGGTCGGCAGGTCGGCGGCGGATGCGCCCGAAATCGACGGCGTCGTGCACATCAAGCGCGCCCTCACGCCGGGCAAGGCCAAGCCGGTGGTCGGCGAATTCATCGACGTGGTCGTGACGAAGGCGGATGCGCACGACCTGTGGGCGACGGTGGCCTGAGCGATCGATACGGCGCTGCGGCGTTGGATGCTACTTGGGTTCCCGCCTGCGCGGGAACGACGACGGGTGGAGCGGCCACAGTGCTTGCAACCTGGGTTTCCGCCTGCGCGGGAACGACGAACACAGCAGTGGAGTACCCGACGTGACCAAACAGTCCATCCAGACCACGCTGACGCACAGCGACTACCGCCCCCCGGCCGGCTTCGCCGCCTACCCGACCGCCATCCACCACGCCTCGACCGTCCTGTTCAAGGACGTGGCCAGCATGCGCGCGGGCGATTGGCGCAACAAGACGGCCTATACCTACGGCCTGCACGGCACGCCCACGACGTTCACCCTGGAAGCGCGGCTGGCTTCCATCGAAGGCGGCGCGCACTGCCTGCTGGCGCCGTCCGGTCTCGCCGCGATCTCGATGATCCTTCTGGCGCTGCTGAAGGCGGGCGACGACGTCCTGCTGCCCGATAATGTCTACAACCCCACGCGCGAGCTGGGGCGCTGGCTGGCCAGCGACTTCGGCATCACGGCGCGCTTCTACGATCCGCTGGTGGGCGCGGGCATCGCGGCACTGCTCCAGCCGAACACGAAGCTGGTCTGGACCGAGGCGCCGGGTTCCGTGTCGATGGAAGTGCCGGACCTGCCCGCGATCTGCGCGGCGGCGCACGACAAGGGCATCCCGGTCGCGCTGGACAATACGTGGGCGGCGGGGCTCGCGCTGCGCGGCTTCGACGTGGGCGCCGACATCGTCATGCAGGCGCTGACGAAATACCAGTCGGGTGGCTCGGACGTGCTGATGGGCGCCGTGATCACGCGCGACGCGGCCCTCAACGAACGCATCGCCATGTCGCACATGCGGCTGGGGATGGGCGTGGGCGCCGACGACACGTACCTCGTGCTGCGCGGCCTGGAAACGATGAAGCTGCGCTTCGACGCGCACGACGCGGCCGCGCGCAGGGTGGCCGGCTGGCTCAAGGGGCGTCCGGAAATCGCGAAGGTGCTGCACCCGGCGTTCGAGGATTGCCCCGGCCACGATGTGTGGCAGCGCGATTTCGATGGAGCCGGCGGGCTGTTCTCCGTCGTCTTCGATGCGCGCTACAGCGGCGAGCAGGTCGACCGGTTCGTCGATTCCCTGGCCCTGTTCGGCATCGGGTACAGCTGGGGCGGGACGCACAGCCTTGCGGTGCCGTACCGGATGCAGGGGATGCGCCGCGACTGGCCGGATGCGGGCGCGCTCGTGCGTTTCAATATCGGGCTCGAAGCGCCCGACGATCTCATCGCCGATATCGGGCAGGCGCTCGGCAAGCTGTAACCACGGTCAGACCGGCATCGCCCGATTGTTGTTGAGGTCGAGAAAGCCCCGAATGATCCGGTACGCCATCCACAACCACGCGCCGGCCCCGACGAGCCACGCCAGCGGAATCCCGATGAGCGTGATCGCGAGGAACACCGCCACCGCCATCCACAGCAGATAGAACCAGAACGACCGGATCATCCACGTGTGGTGGCTGTACACCATCGTCCCGGCCGTGTCCGGCCGCCGGATGTAGTTGACGATCAGCACCAGGATCGACAGCGTGCCGAGCGAAAAGAAAAACGTGAGCGCGTGCGCGACGTAGAGGATGCGCGCGAACTGCTTGGCATCCTCGAGGCCGCGTTCGTAGACGAGTTCCTGGGCCATGCTATGCCTCTGAAATCAGAAGTAATAGCCGATATTAGCATTGAACCGATGACCCGACGATGTCGCGGCCCCACCCGTGCCGAGGGCGTTGCCGAAGCCCGGCGACAGGTAGGGCTGGTTCGTGGCGTTCGAGACGTCGACGATGATGACCCAGCCGCCTGACGCGAACGTCACGCCCGTGACGTTCTGATAGCTGTCGGCATAGCCGGCGGCGGATTTCCTCAGGCGGCTCCAGTCGTTGTAGACCATGAACTGGCTGAACGGCCCGATCGACCCCGGGATTTTATAGGTGACGTTCGCGATGTCGATGTGTCCCCTGGCCGCCAGGCGATTCGAAAAGCCGAACGCACCGATCAGCACGCAGTCCTTGTCGCAGGCGCCGTACCAGTTCCCGGCCAGCGAGCCGTTTCCATCGAAGTCGTTGTCGTATTGGATCGTCTCCAGCTGGACGCCGAGGTTGCCGAATTCGCCGGCCGCGTGCAGTGCGCCGGCCCGGCGGTTGCCGCTGGAGAGCGCCGGGCTCGTTGCGGCCAGCCGTCCCGCCAGGACGGAGGCGCCGATCTCGGTTTTGCCGCCGGCGAACGGGAAGGCGTAGGCCAGCCGGGCGACGACGGTATTTTTCTCCTCGCGGCCATAGCTCTTCATCAGGTGATTGCTGAAGCGCACAGAATCCAGCCCGTCGAGTTCTCCGTTGCTGTCGGTCCACGACAGCAGATGGCGGCCGTCGGACGGGAAGAAGGCGACGTTGGCGTGCAGGCCGCCGATCGTGCGTTGATACTGGACGCCCATCGCATACGTGTCTTCGTAGCCGGCATACCAGGCCATCGACTCGAAGAAGTTATTCGACGCATAGGGCAGGATGCCGAACGGCATGCGCTCCTGTCCCACATGGAGTTCGCTCTTGTCGGCAAACCGGTAGCCGGCCCACAGGTACTCGTTGAACAGCATGTCGGCGCCCTTGTTGGCGCCCGTCTGGCGGCTCGTGTAGTGGTAGTAGCGTTCGCGTCCGGCCGCGAGGAAGCGGCCGTCGTCGTATTTGAAGCCGAGGCGGGCGGTGTCGAATTCGGGCGTGCCTTTGCGCTGGTCGTTCCAGCTGAGCGCCTCCACCCACATCCTGATCGCGCCATCGAATTTGAGCGCGTCCTTGCCCGTTTCCTGCGCGGATGCGCCGGGCGCGGACAAAGCGAGGCAGGCGCCGACGACGGCGACCGCGGCCGCGCCGGTGTGTTTCCGGTTATTCATTGATTTGCTTCCTGGCCGGTCGCGACAGAAGAGGCTTGCCGTGCGCCGCCTCCGGGGCGTCGGCCTCCATGTGGAATTCGCCGACCAGGGACACCAGCAGCGCCGCCTGGTCGTGCAGGCTCTCGGACGCGGCCGCGGCCTGCTCGACGAGCGCCGCGTTCTGCTGGGTCGTGCCGTCCATCTGGGCGATGGCCTGGTTGACCTGGGCGATGCCATTGCTTTGTTCGGCGCTGGCGGCGCTGATCTCGACGACGATATTGGTGACGCGCTGGACGCTCGCCAGGATCTCTTCCATCGTGCGGCCCGCCTCGCCGACCAGCGTACTGCCGGCGCCGACCTTGTCGACCGAATCGCCGATCAGGCCCTTGATCTCCTTGGCCGCCGAGGCCGAGCGCTGCGCCAGGTTGCGCACCTCGCTGGCGACGACCGCGAAGCCGCGACCCTGTTCGCCCGCGCGGGCCGCCTCGACGGCGGCATTCAGCGCCAGGATATTGGTCTGGAAGGCGATGCCGTCGATCACGCCGATGATGTCGACGATCTTCTGCGACGATGCCTTGATCGAGCCCATCGTGTCCACCACCTGGGCGACGACGGCGCTGCCGCGGGCGGCAATCTCCGACGCGCCTTGCGCGAGCTGGTTGGCCTGGCGCGCGTTGTCGGCGTTCTGCCTGACGGTCGACGTCAATTCCTCCATCGACGCGGCGGTTTCTTCCAGCGCGCCGGCCTGCTGCTCGGTGCGGGCCGACAGGTCGGCGTTGCCCTGGCTGATTTCGGTGCTGGCCAGCGCCACGTTGTCCGAACTGTGGCGCACGCGCGCCAGCACGTGCTGGAGCTTGGCGACGAAGTCGTTGAAGCCGCCCGCGATTTGGGCCAGTTCGTCCTTGCCCTTGACTTCCAGGCGCGCGGTGAGGTCGGCGTTGCCGCCGGCCAGGCCGGCCATGGCCGTGCCCAGCACCCGCAACGGCCGGGTCAGGCGGTTCAGCACCGAGACCAGCACGACCGCGGCCGCCACGGCGCACAGCACCGACACCAGCAGCGTATAGACGAGCAGGTCGCGCGCATCCGCGGTCACGACGCGTTGCGGGAAGCTGAGCTTGATCGACCACGGCGCGATGTCGGCCTCCAGCCGGACCGGTTGCAGCAGGTGCACTTCGCCCCAGGTGTCCGCGTATTCATAGGTCTGGCCCTGGCGGATGGCTTCCAGGCCGGCGGCCGGGATGTCGTCGGCCTTCTTGCCGGTGCGCGCGGCGTCCGGGTTGCTGGCGTACAGGCCGCCGTTCGACACGAGCGCCAGGTGGCCGCCGTCGATGACTTTCAGCGACGCGAGGATTTTGCTCAGCCGCGCCAGCCCGAAGTCGACGCTGGCCACGCCGCGGAAGGCGCCCTTGACCACGATCGGCACGTTGAACGACGTCATCGCCACGTCCTTGCCGTCGATCGGATAGGTATGCGGTTCGGTCATATAGGTCCGGCCGGTGCTTTTCGGGATGTCGTACCAGTCGTTGGCATGGGGCTTGTCCGAGAACACGATGGGTTCCACGTGCAGGCCGCCCGCCGCTTCGCGCGAGTAATACGGCATGGCGCGGCCGGTGGCGTCGTATTCCGGCGCCTTGCCGGCATACTCGGCATCCTTGCCGTCGAGCGCATCGGGTTCCCACGTCACGGTGGAGCCGTTCAGGTCCTCCGTGTCCAGTACCGTCGCCTTGACCATCTCGCTCATCTGGGCACGGGTCAGCGCGATGTCGGCGCCGCGCGTCGTGCGCATGGCGCGCGCCAGGCCCAGGACCGTCGTCAGGGGCGACCCCAGGCGGGCCTGCACCGCGGCGGCGGCCTCGCGTGCGGTCGTGCGCGCCAGCCTCATGCTCGATTCCTCGGCGCTGCGGCTGCTGCGGATGCCGGTGACGGTCGACGTGGCGGCAAGGCTGAGGATCACCAGCACGCTCGCGGTCAGGCAGATCTTGGCGTTCAGGCTCAGGGAACGGGAGGCGGCGCGTGGGCCGCGGGCGGCCGGGTGGCGCAGCGCGGCAGGCTGTGGCTGCAACATTGGACTGGATGTCATTGGGGGCTCTCGGGGTACCGGTATCGGCTAAAAATAATTCCGTGTGGAAAATTTTAGGCCGGGTAACGAGGGCATGCCCAAAAATGCCGGCAAAAATCCGCCGTGAACGCCTCAGTGCGGCATCTCCGCCACACTTCCGGTCGTGTTCAATTACATACCGTAAATTAAACGCACGAGCGTGCGCGCCGCGCCCCGCGCCCCGCGTGTCACGCGGCGCGTGCGGTCTGCTGCACCCAGGCGACGAGGCGGTTCGCATCCATCGCCCCGGCCTGGCGCGCGATCTCGCGTCCCCCCTGGAACAGCGCGATGGTCGGGATGCTGCGGATGCCGTAGCGCGCGGCCAGGTCCTGCGACGCTTCCGTGTCGACCTTCAGCAGGCGCACGCGCGGCTCCAGCCGGCCGGCGGCCTGGGCGTAGGCGGGCGCCATCATGCGGCACGGGCCGCACCAGGCGGCCCAGAAGTCGACGAGGACGGGAATGTCGTTGCGCGCGACGTGCTTGTCGAAGCGGGACGACGAGACGTCGGTGGGCTGGGCCGTGAACAGCGCCTGCGCGCATTTGCCGCAGACGGGCTGCTCGGCCAGGCGCGCAGCGGCCACGCGGTTGACGGCGTCGCAGTGCGGACAGACGATGTGCAGGGAATCGGCCATGGTACCTCCTGTGTGATGTTCGTGGGTCAGGCGCGGTGGCGCGTGCGCCGCCGGACCTGCCGTTCGGCATAGAATCGGATGCCGGGCGGATGTCCTCCAACATGGGTTCAGATGAGCGAATTGCAATCCACAGCAAGCGGCCGGCCCCTGATCGGGTGCGCCGGCTGGAGCATACCAAAGGAAGCGGCGGCCGCGTTTCCGGGCGCGGGCAGCCACCTCGAGCGCTACGCGGCCGTGTTCCCGGCCGTCGAGATCAATTCGTCGTTCTACCGGCCGCACCAGCCGCAGACCTACGCCCGCTGGGCCGCCAGCGTGCCGCAAGGCTTCCGGTTTTCCGTCAAGCTGCCGAAGGCGATCACGCACGAGGCGAAGCTGGTGGACACCGACGACCTGCTCGACCGGTTCGTGCGCGAGGCCGGCGAGCTGGGACCGAAACTCGGCTGCGTGCTCGTCCAGCTGCCGCCCAGCGGCGTGTTCGATGCGGCCGTCGTCGCCGATTTCCTGCCGCGGCTGCGCGCGCGCTTTCCCTGCATGCTGGCGCTCGAAGGCCGCCACCCGACGTGGTTCGGCGACTCCGCCACGTCGCTGCTGCGCGAGCACGGCGTCACGCGCGTGATCGCCGACCCGCCGGCAGGCCAGCCGGGCCCGCACGTGCCGACGACGGACGCGTCCTACCTGCGCCTGCACGGCACGCCGCGCGTCTACTATTCGGCCTATCCGCGCGCGTTCCTGCTGGACGTCGAGCGGCGCATCGCGGCGCTGGCGCGGCCGGGCGCGGATCTCTGGTGCATCTTCGACAACACGGCCGAGGGCCACTCGGTGCCGAACGCGCTGGACGTGCTGCGCGGCGTCGAGGTGTCCGCGGCGGCATGAGCCATGGCCAGCGCGACGTTCCGCTTCTACGGCGAATTGAACGACTTCCTCGCGCGCGCGCGGCGCGGCCATGCGTTCACGACCCCGTGCGCGCGGGCGGCGACGACCAAGCACATGGTCGAGGCGCTGGGCGTGCCGCACACGGAGGTCGAGCTGGTCCTCGTGAACGGCGACCCCGCGGGTCTGGACGACATCCTGGAAGAGGGCGACCGCGTCGCCGTCTATCCGCGCTTCACGACCCTGGACGTGGCCGACGTCGCGCGCCTGGCCCAGCGTCCGCCGGGCCGCGCGCGCTTCGTCGCGGACGCCCACCTCGGCGCTCTCGCGCGGCTGTTGCGCATGGCGGGCTTCGACACCATCTACCGCAACACCTTGAGCGACGCGGAGGTCGAGGCGATCGCGCTGGACGACGGCCGCGCCGTGCTGACGCGCGACCGCGCACTGCTCAAGCGCCGCGGCGTCGATTACGGCTGCTATGTACGGGCGCTGAAGGCTGAAGCGCAGCTCGCGGAAGTGGTCGAGCGCTTCGGGCTGGCCCAGCGCGTGCGCCCGTTCACCTTGTGCCTGTCGTGCAATGCGCCGCTGCGGCCCGTCGCGAAGGCGGACGTGCTCGATCGCCTGCCGCCGCGCGTGGCCGCGACGCAGGACGAGTTCCTCACCTGCGACCGCTGCCATGGCGTGTTCTGGAAGGGCTCGCACTGGCAGCGCATGGCCGGCGTGCTCGACGCGATCCTGTGCGCCGCGGGGACCGGCAACGGCTCACATTGATATACACTACTTGCCCGGACGAGCAATCCGTTGACGGCGTGACCCCATGTTGCAGCAAGCATCGATACCCATCCGCACCGAATGCCCCCCTGGCGCCTGCGTCTGCGAGCGCGAGGTGCTGCTGGCCGACCCGGACGCCGACCTGCGCCCGCTGCGCCTCACGCGCAGCGAAGAGCAGCGCCTGCTCGAACGCATCGACGCCGTGGGCAGCTACGCTGAGCTCAGGCTGCTGCAGGAGCGCATCCGCGCCAACCTCGGCGTGGAACTGCGGATCGCGCCCGGCCCGAACGAGGTGCGCACCTTGCGCGGCATCCTGATCGTGCTGGAAGACCGGCCCGGCCTGTGCAAGAAGGTGCGCCAGTCCGTGCCCGCCGCCGTACGCAGGGTGCTGGAGCGGCATCCCGAGATCACCTACGCCATTTTGCATGCGCACGACCTGTTCGGCGCCGGAGACTGAATGAAGATCGTCATCGCCCCCGATTCGTTCAAGGAAAGCCTGACCGCGCTGCAGGTGGCGGCCGCCATCGAAGCCGGCATGCGCGAGGTCTGGCCCGATGCGACCTATGTGAAGGTGCCGGTGGCCGACGGCGGCGAGGGCACCGTGCAGGCGCTGATCGATGCCACCGGCGGCCGGCGCGTGGAGGCGCGCGTGACCGGGCCGCTGGGCCAGATGGTCGACGCGTTCTACGGCACGGCCGGCGGCGCCGGCGGCCTGGCCGTGATCGAGATGGCGGCCGCCAGCGGCCTCGAAGGCGTGCCGCCCGACCTGCGCGATCCGCGCACGGCCACGAGCCGCGGCACCGGAGAACTCATCCTCGCCGCGCTCGATGCCGGCGCGCGCCGCTTCGTGCTGGGCGTGGGCGGCAGCGCGACGAACGACGGCGGCGCCGGCATGTTGCAGGCGCTCGGCGTGCGCTTGCTCGACGACGCCGGCCGCGACATCGGGCCGGGCGGCGCGGCGCTTGCACGCCTGGCCCGCATCGACGCGTCAGGGCTCGATCCGCGCGTGCGCGCGGCGGCATTCCGGATCGCGTGCGACGTCGACAACCCGCTCGTCGGCCCGCGCGGCGCGTCCGCCGTGTTCGGGCCGCAAAAGGGCGCGTCGCCGGAGATGGTGCGGCAGCTCGACGCCGCGCTTGCGCACTACGCGGACATCGTCAAGCGCGACCTCGGCCGGGACATCGCGCAGATGCCGGGTGCAGGCGCCGGCGGCGGCATCGCGGCGGCGATGGTCGTGTTCCTGCACGGGCAGCTGCGGCCCGGCATCGAGATCGTCACCGAAGCCGTCGGGCTGGATGCGGCCGTGCGCGACGCCGACCTCGTCGTGACGGGCGAAGGCCGCATCGACGGCCAGACCGTGAACGGCAAGACGCCGATGGGCGTGGCGCGGGTCGCGCGGCGCCACGGCATACCGGTGGTCGCCATCGGCGGCAGCCTGGCACGCGATGCGGACGCCGTGCACGCGCACGGCATCGAGGTCGTGGTCGCGGCGGTTGCGCGGCCGTGTTCCGTGGCGGAGGCGCTGGCCGCGGCCGAGGACAACCTGCGCCGCGCCGCGCGCAACCTGGCCGCCGCGCTGGCGCTGGGGGCGCGCCTGCGGTAGGGTGGGCAGCCCGTGCCCACGCGTGACGCATGTGATATGTTGGCGTGACGAGCGGGCACGAGTGCCCGGACAGACACCGAGAGCCCCCCTTGCCCGACATCCTTCCCGACGACGAATCCTACTGGTCCGCCATCCGCGCCCAGTACACGCGCTCACCCGACTTCATCAACCTCGAAAACGGCTACTTCGGCATGCCGGCGGACCCCGTGCGCGCGGCGCTCGCGCGCTACCAGGACGAGGTCGACCGCGAGAACGCGTTCTTCCTGCGCACGCGCTGGCCCGCGCGGCTCGCGCGCGTGAAGCAGCTGCTCGCCGCCTTCACCGGCGCGGCGCCCGATGAACTCCTGATCACGCGCAGCGCCGTCGAGTCGCTGAACATCCTGCTGCAGGGCTATCCGTTCGCGCCCGGCGACGCGATCCTGATGGCGCGCCACGATTACGACAGCAGCCACGAGATCGTCCGGATGCTGGCCGAGCGCCGTGGCCTGGCCGTCGTGCAGGTCGACGTGCCGTACGACCTCGAAGACGAGGACGCCGTCCTGGCGCTGTATGCGGACGCGATCACGCCGCGCACGCGCGTGCTGCTGCTCACGCACATCGTGCATCGCACGGGACGCATCATGCCGGTGGCGCGGCTGGCCGCGCTGGCGCGCGAGCGCGGCATCGACGCGATCGTCGACGGTGCCCACGCACTCGCGCAGCTCGACTTCACGATCCCGCAGGTCGGCGCGCCGTTCGCCGCCTACAACCTGCACAAATGGGTCGGCGCGCCGCTCGGCACGGGCCTGCTGTACATCGCGCGCGACCGCATCGAAGACATCGCGCCGCTGTACGGCGACGTGTCGTCCGCGCGCGGCGACATCGACAAG
Organism: Massilia luteola; assembly: GCF_034420155.1. NCBI lineage: Bacteria > Pseudomonadati > Pseudomonadota > Betaproteobacteria > Burkholderiales > Oxalobacteraceae > Massilia > Massilia luteola. The sequence goes on along the minus strand of NZ_JAXOFN010000006.1, from coordinate 93,659 downwards.
CTGGGCCACGTGGGCACGGTGCCGCCCGCGCCCATCATGGCCGTGGAGGATGCGCTCGCGTTCCACGCCGCGATCGGCGCACGCAACAAGGAAGCGCGCCTGCGCTGGCTGGCGCGGCGCTGGATGGACCAGGTGGCCGGCGCGCCGGGCGTCACCCTGTACACGCCGCGCGATCCGCGCCGGCACTGCGCGCTGGGCGCGTTCGGCATCGCCGGCGTGCCCGCGGGGGAGGTCGTACGGCGCCTCATGGATGAACACCGCATCTTCACCGTCGTGCGCAAGTTCGGCGACACGGAGATCGTGCGCGTCACGCCGCACCTGTACAGCGGCCCTGAGGAACTCGATGCGCTGGCGGACGCGATCCGTCAGTGCGCGCCGCCCAGGTAGGCCGCCACGACCTTGGGATCGTTCCTGAGGCTCGCGGCCGGCCCGTGCACGGCGATGCGGCCGTTCTCCAGCACATAGCCGTAGTCCGCCACGTTCAGCGCGGCCTGGGCGAACTGCTCGACCAGCAGCATCGTGACGCCTTCCGCCTTCAGCCGCGCGATGATGCGGAAGACTTCGTCGACGAGGATCGGGGCGAGGCCCATCGACGGTTCGTCCAGCAGCACGACGTCCGGGTTGAGCATGACGGCGCGCGCCATCGCCAGCATCTGCTGCTCGCCGCCGGACAGGGTGCCCGCCAGTTGCGTACGGCGCTCCTTCAGGCGCGGGAACAGTTCCAGCGCGCGTTCCAGGTCGCGCTGGATGTCGCCCCTGGGCCGGGCGCGCGTAAAACGGGGGAAGGCGCCCAGCAGCAGGTTGTCCGTGACCGTCATGGTCGCGAACACGCGGCGGCCTTCCGGCGAATGGGCGAGGCCGGCGCGCGCGATGCGGTGCGAGTCCATGCCGGTGATGTCGCGGCCGGCGAGCCGCACCGTCCCGCCGCGCGGCTTGAGCATGCCGGAGATGGCGCGCATGGTGGTCGTCTTGCCCGCGCCGTTGGAGCCGATCAGGGTGACGAGCTGGCCCTTCGGGACTTCCAGCGAGATCCCGTGCAGCACTTCGACCTTGCCATAGGCCGCGTGCAGGTTGTCGATGGTGAGCATGTGGTCTCCTCAGACGGCGGCGGTCGTGGGCGCCGCCGGCTCGCCCGCGCCGCCCAGGTAGGCTTCGATCACGCGCGGGTCGGACTGCACGTGCGCCGGCGTGCCTTCGGCGATCTTCTGGCCGAAATCGAGCACGGTGACGGTGTCCGAGATCGACATGACGACATCCATGTGGTGCTCGATGAGGACGATCGTGATGCCGTGGTCGCGGATCTTGCGGATGATGGCCATCAGCTCGCGGATGTCGGGCGCCGTGAGGCCGGCGGCCGGTTCGTCCAGCAGCAGCAGGCGCGGATCGAGCGCCAGCGCGCGGCCGATCTCCAGCAGGCGCTGCTTGCCGTAGGGGAGATTGCGGGCTTCCTCGTCGGCCAGGTCGGCGAGGCCGGTGAAGCGCAGGATCGCCGCGGCCCGCGCGCGCGCCGCCAGCTCCTCGCGCTTGCGCCGCGGCGTGTGCAGCATGGCGTCGAAGGCGTTCGAGCGGAAGGTGTGGTGCAGGCCGACGAGGATGTTTTCCGTCGCCGTCATCTCGCCGAACAGCTGCACGTTCTGGAAGGTGCGGGCGATGCCGCCGAGCGCGATCTGCGCCGGCGTGCGGCCCGTGATGCCGGTGCCGGCGAAGAATACCTGGCCGGCCGTCGGCTTGTAGATGCCGGTGAGGACGTTCATCATCGTGCTCTTGCCCGAGCCGTTCGGTCCGATCAGGCCGTGCACGGTGCCGCGCGCCACCGCCAGGTCGACCTGGTTCAGCGCCTTCAGGCCGCCGAACTGCATCAGCACCTGCTGTACGCGCAGCAGTTCGCCACTCGCGCCTTCCGCCGCCGCGACGCCCGCGAACGGATCGGCGCCGTCGTCCGCGAGCGCGTGCGCATGCGCGCGGCCGCGCCCGAGCAGGCCGCGGAAAAAGCCCACGATGCCTTCCTGCAGATAGTAGACGACGAACAGCGTCATGAGGCCGAAGATCGTCAGGCGCCAGTCGACCATGCTCTCCAGTTTGTACGACACGACGGCCATCGCCAGCGTGGCCACCACGGGCACGGCGACGCGGCCCAGGGTCGTCTTGCGGCGCGCCAGCAGCAGGCCGGCCGCCACGACGGCGAGGACCGCGGCGGCGACGGCGATCTGGCGGAACAGATCGATGTCGGACAGGAGGCTCGGCAGCATCACGACGATCACGGCGCCGATCAGCGCACCGCTGCGCGTCTTGCGGCCGCCCATGATCACCGCGAGCAGGAACAGCATCGTCAGCTCGAAGTTGTAGGTGTTCGGCGAGATGTACTGCTCGGAGTACGCGTACAGGCTGCCCGCCAGGCCCGCGAACCCGGCGCTGATCACGAACGCGTAGACTTTGTAGCGGTAGACGGAGACGCCCATGCAGTCGGACGCGATGGGGCTGTCGCGCAGCGCCTCGAACGCGCGGCCGATGTGCGACTTCAGCAGCCGGTGCACCAGCACCAGCGACACGACCATCAGCGCGGCCACGGCGTAGTAGAACTCGACCTCCGTCAGCTCGTGCCCGGCGACGCTGGGCTTCGTGAGCATGATGCCCATCGGGCCGTCGGTGAGGAAGGTCATCTCGTTGATGAGGATTTGCACGATGGTGCCGAAGGCGAGCGTCACCATCGCGAGGTAAGGGCCCGTCACGCGCAGCGCGGGCAGGGCGAGGATCGCGCCGAACAGGGCGGCGCCGGCGATGCTGGCGGGGATCGTCAACCACCACGCGGCGGCCAGCTTCATCACCAGCACGCCCGTTACGTACGAGCCCACGCCGAACAGGCCGGCGTGGCCCAGCGACACCTGGCCCGTGTAGCCGACGACGATGTCGAGCCCGAACAGCAGGATCGCGTAGATCAGGATCGTCACGACGAGGTGCAGGTAGTACGAGTTCGCGACCAGCACGGGAAAGGCGGCCAGCAGCGCGATGCCGGCGACGGCGCCGACCGAAATCAGTCTGCTCATTGTCGTGGCCATCGTCACACCTTCTTAATCGCGGCCTTGCCGAACAGGCCGGACGGCTTCACCGCGAGCACGAGCAGCAGCAGGACGAGGCCCGGCACTTCCTTGTAGCCGGTCGACAGGTAGAAGCCGGTGGCCGTTTCCGCGATGCCGAGGATGATGCCGCCGACGATGGCGCCCATGCCCGACGTGAGGCCGCCGATGATCGCGACGGCGAACGCCTTGAGGCCCAGCGACGCGCCCATCGTGGCGCTCGTGAGCGTGAGCGGCGCGATGAGGGCGCCCGCGAAGGCCGCCGTGGCGGACGACAGCGCGTACGAGAACGTGATCACCATCTTCGTGTTGATGCCCATGAGGCCCGCCGCGTCGCGGTCGTTGGCGGTGGCGACGACGGCCTTGCCGTAGATGGATTTGCGGTTGAAGATTTCGACGGCCAGCATGATGGCGAGCGCGCCGACGACGACGGCGACCTGCATCGGCTGCACGTTCGCGCCCAGCACCGTGAACGGTTCCGACGACAGCGGCGACGGGAACGGCAGCACGTCCTTGCCCCAGATGTTCTCGGCCACGTTCTTGAAGATGATGGCGAGGGCGATCGTCGACATGATCCAGCCGAATTCCGACTTGATGCGGATCGCGGGGCGCACGGCGATCCATTCGACGAACATGCCTTGCAGCGCGCCGAATACGACGACGACGGGAATCATCAGCCAGTAACTGAGATACGGCCCGCCGTGGATGGTGCCGACGAGCGACAGGCCGACGAGGGCGCCGAGCATCAGCGCCTCGCCCTGGCCGAAGTTGAGGGTGCCGGACGTGGCGAAGGTCAGTTGGTAGCCGAACGCGATCACGGCGTAGATCATGCCGAGCGCGATGCCGGACACGATGAGTTGCAGCAGGATCTCCATGAGGCCTCCAGAGGGTTCGGCAAGACGCGGATAAGCAGCTAACGAATACGCGAATACGTCAATGAATACGTTAATGAATACGCGAACACATACCCCGTCGTCCCCGCGCAGGCGGGGACCCAATCTTGTTTGCGCCGTCGCGATGCGCGCAACTTGGATTCCCGCCTGCGCGGGAACGACGGTGTAGGTGCGCGGGAACGACGGTGTAGCTGCGCGCGAACGACGCGTGATCGCTTATTTGGCCTGCACCACGTGCCCGTCCTTCACTTCACCGAACTTGGTGTTGTCGAAGTTGATGGCCTCGTGGTCGGCGTGCGTGTAGGGCTTGTTGTAGGTGGTGACCACGCCTTCCACCGGGGACTTGAGGTTTTCCAGCGCGGCGGCGATCTTCGGTCCTTCCGTGCTGCCGGCCTGCTGGATCGCGGCGGCGAGCAGGTACACGGAATCGTAGCCCTGCGCGGCCGACACGGCGGACGGCATGCGGCCGCCCGGCGGGTTGTAGGCCTTGACGTAGGCGTCGATGAACGCCTTGCGCTTCGGCGTGTCCGGGTTCTGGATGAAGGTCTGCGGCATGCGGGTGCCGTCGCCGTTCTTGCCCGCGTTGTCGATGAAGTTGGCCATCGCGAGCGTCCAGCTGCCGACGATGGGCACTTTCCAGCCCAGTTTCTGCATGCCGTTGGCGATCTGCGCCAGCTCGGGGCCGATGCCGTAGGTGAGCACGACGTCGGCGCCGGCCTGCTTGGCGCGCAGCAGCTGCGCGGTCATGTCGACGTCGCCGAGGTTGTACTTCTCGACGGCGACCGGCTTCACGCCCTTCTTCGCGAGCGTCTTTTCGAGGTCCTCGCGCCCCAGCTGGCCGTAGTTGGTGGAGTCGGCGAGGATCGCGGGCTTCTTGAAGCCGCGGCGCGCGATGGCTTCCTCGACGATCATCGCGGACTGGATCGTGTCGTTGGCCGAATTGCGGAAGATGTAGTTTTCCGGCTGGCTGGCGAACTGCTTCGTGACGATGGAGCCGGTCGCCACGTTGTTCATGACGGGGATCTTGGCCTGCTGGTAAAAGCGCTGCGAGGCGAGGGCGACGCCCGTGTTGATGTAGCCGACGGTGGCGACGACGTGTTCCTTGTTGATGAGTTCCTGCGCGACCTGCACCCCGCGTTCGTTCTTCGCCTCGTCGTCGCGTTCGACCAGTTCGATCTTGCGGCCCAGCACGCCGCCCTTGGCATTGATTTCATTCACGGCGAGGCGGACGCCGTCGCGCATCGACACGCCCATCGGCGCCGACCCGCCCGTGAACGGACCGGACACGCCGATCTTGATCGGCTCGGCCGCCATGCCGGCCGTCGAAAACCCCAGCACTACCCCTGCAACCAATGCCTTTACTTTGAAATTCATTGCGGTCTCCGTAGTCATCTTCTCGTTTTACGCCGGGACGCCGAGGATCGGCGCCGGGCCCATCGTGGGCGATTGTAGAATGGCAATCAAACAACGGCAAACGATTGATGTGACGCGTTGCAACATGCGTCATTCATGCAAATGCGTAAGGAAAGCGTCAGGGAGGAGGGGTAGGACACATAAAAAAGGGCTGTGTTCGCGTTAAGTCTGTGAACTGAATCTGGTTGCGGAGGTCATACGCATCGTCGAGTTAACTCATGAGGAGTGACGATGCACGGCCTGACGTTCGATGAAGTGCCTCAAGCCGGTCTTGCCGGGCAACGTGCTGTTGATCAGCGACGGGGCCATCGCGTATCGCCGTTTTGCCGCGCAAGCGGGCATCACGCACGAGGCGGTGAACGTGTCGGCCGGCATTCGGGCGCGCGGTGCGATCCACATCCAGAATGTCAACAGCTGGCACAGCCGTTTCAAGAGCTGGCTGGTGCGCTTCCGCGGTGTCGCGAGCCGCTATTTAATCAACTATTCGGGCTGGCAACGGTTATTGGATGCGCGGCGGCTGACGACGCCGGCGCACCTGCTGTGCGCTGCGGCCCAGCTCGGCTAGCCGGCTGCGCTCGCTTACCTAATTAACGCGAACACAGCCATAAAAAAAGGCCGCGCCGAGGCGCAGCCTTTGTCCGACCGACGTTCGGGCAAATGTCAGCGATGGCCGTGCCACCCACCGCGATGACCCCAGCCACCGCGATGGCCGCCGCTCCAGTGGCCCCAGCTGAAGCCGAGGCCGATCGAGATCGGCGGATACCACAGCGGGTCCGCGTACACGGGTCCGTAGGGCGCATAGACCGGGGCGGGCGCGTAGACGGGCGGCGCGACATACACCGGCTGGGTCACGACCGTGGCCGGGGCCGGTGCGTAGGTCACGCGGCCGGCGTCGCCGGATGCGGCGGCGGCCGCACCGGTGCCGGGCGCGACCGGCGTCACCGACACGACCTGCCAGCCGTCGGCGTCCGGCTGGGCATAGGCGCGCGTGCCGTAGTTGGCCGGCGCGGGGTAATACGTGGCGCAGCCGCTGAGCGCTGCTGCGAGCGAAACGATAATGGCGAGCGTTTTCATGGCGGTTCTCCTCACCTGCTAACTATACGGATTCGGGCGGCGCGCGCCTGTGGATTTACAGGCTGTTACACCTGTTCACTTTGCGGAACAATGGCCGGCTTGGCACAGCCCGAGCTTACTGCCGGCAGCGGCGCCCGGTTTGATGATATCGTGTCGGGTTCCGTCTCGCTTACGCTTTTCGATGTCTTCTTCTACGCAGTCCGGCGCGCGGCCGGCCGGCTGGTCGGCCTGGGTGCCGTACGCCGCCCTCCTGACGTCCCTCGTCTCGCTGACGGCGGGCGCCTCGCTTGCCAAGCAGTTGTTCCCCGTCGTCGGCGCGACCGGCGCCACGGCGATGCGCCTCACGTTTGCCGCCGTGATCCTCGCCGTCGTGTTCCGGCCCTGGCGCGTCAAGGGGCGCGGCGACCGGCGCGCGCTGCTGCAATACGGCCTGACGCTGGGCGCGATGAACCTCAGCTTCTACACGGCGCTCGCGTACGTCCCGCTGGGGATCGCCATCGCCGTCGAGTTCACGGGGCCGCTCGTCGTGGCCGTGGCGACGTCGCGCCGGCGCCTGGATTACGCCTGGATCGGCGTCGCCTGCGCCGGCCTCGCGCTGCTGCTGCCGCTGCGCGGCGGCGTGGCGGCCGTCGACTGGCGCGGCATCGCGTTCGCGCTCGTGGCGGGCGCCTGCTGGGCCGTGTACATCCTTGCCGGCAAGCGCGCCAGTGCCGCGTACGGCCCGGCGGCGTCGAGCTGGGGCACGGCGCTCGGCGCGCTGATCGCGGCCCCCGTCGGCATCGCGCATGCGGGCGCTGCGCTGCTGGCGCCGTCCGTGCTGGAGGTCGGCGTCGCGGTCGCCGTGCTGTCCAGCGCGATCCCGTATTCGCTCGAGATGGTGGCGCTGCGCCGCCTGCAGGCCAACACCTTCAGCACGCTGCTCAGTGCGGAACCGGCGATCGGCGCGCTGATGGGTCTCGTGCTGCTCGGCGAGCATCTCGACGCCGCCCAGTGGCTCGCGATCGCCCTGATCGTCGCATCGTCGATCGGCGCGGCGACGAGCGCCGGCCTGGCCGCCCGGCGCCGTCCCGCCGATGCCGAACCGCCGGTGCCGTTGTGAACCACGACATCCGCCTGCTGCGGGAAGACGACTGGGCCGCGTTCCGGCAATTGCGCCTGCTCGCGACGGTCGAGGCGCCGCTGGCGATCTGGCCCACGCGCGAGGAAGAGGCGCGGGGCACGCCGGCGGAGGTGCGCGCCCGCATCGCGCCGACGGCGTCGCAGGCCGTGTTCGGCGCATTCGCGGGGACGGACCTCGTCGCGATCGCCGGCGTGCGCCGCGAGCCGCTGGCGCAGGTGGCGCACAAGGCCACGTTGTGGGGCGTGTACGTGCACCCCGCGCACCGGCGCGGCGGGCTCGCACGCCGGCTGCTGGGCGCCGCGTGCGCCCACGCGCGCGCGCAGGGCGCGCTGCAGGCACACCTGGCGGTGAATGCGGACAATCCACGCGCGCTCGCCCTGTACGCATCGCTGGGGTTCACGGCGTACGGCCGCGAGCCGCGCGCCCTGTGCGTCAAGGATGCGTTTTACGACGAGGTCCTGATGGCGCTCCCGCTGGACGACGCGGCATCGTTTGCCGCGCTGGGTTAGAGTAGCGGCTCGATAACGACGACCGAGGGAAGACCATGCAACGACGACAACTGGGCCCGGATGGCCTGACCGTGCCGGAAATCGGCCTGGGATGCTGGCAGCTGGGAGGCGGCTGGGGCAACGACTGGAACGACGACGTGGCGCGGCAGACGCTGCAAATGGCGGTCGACTCCGGCGTGCGCTTCATCGATACGGCCGACGTCTACGGCGACGGCGCCAGCGAGCGCTCGATCGGCCGCTTCCTCGCCGGCCGGACCGGCACCGACATCGTCGTGGCCACCAAGCTGGGACGCGCCGGCATCTACCCGGACGGCTACACGCGCGCATCGCTGCGCGAAGCGACGCAGCGCTCGCTCGAGCGTTTGCAGGTCGATGCGCTGGACCTCACGCAGCTGCATTGCGTGCCGACCGACGTGCTGCGCCAGGGCCACGTGTTCGACTGGCTGCGCGAACTGCAGCAGGAAGGCCTCATCCGGCGCTGGGGCGCCAGCGTCGAATCCGTCGACGAGGGCATGATCTGCCTGGAGCAGGAAGGACTGGCGTCGCTGCAGGTCATCTTCAACATCTTCCGCCAGAAGCCTGCCGAGGTACTGTTCCCGCGCGCGGTGGAGCGCAAGGTCGGCATCATCGTGCGGCTGCCGCTGGCGAGCGGCTTGCTGGGCGGGAAGATCACGCGGGCGACGACGTTCCGCGCCGACGACCACCGCCATTTCAACCGCGACGGCGCCATGTTCAATGTGGGCGAAACGTTCGCGGGACTGGAACTGGAGCGCGGCATCACGGCCATCGAGCAACTGGCGCCACTGGTCCCGGCCGGGATGACGATGGGCCAGATGGCGCTGCGCTGGATCCTCGACCACCCGGCGGTGTCGGTCGTGATCCCGGGCGCGAGCCGCCCGGACCAGGTGCGCGCGAACGTGGACGCGGCTGCCGTGCCGCCGCTGCCGGCGGCGCTGCACGAGCAGCTCGCCGGCATGTACCGCGCCCACGTGCGCGATTTCATCCGCGGGCCGTACTGACCCGCGAAAATTTACGTCGACGTCAGAGCGCGACGTCGACGCGGGCCGACCACGAACGGCCGTTGATGCCGAACGGGCAGGTCTCCCAGCAGTACGTGAAGCCCATTTGCGGGAACGGCGCGGCCTTGACCGGATCCCACCTGGTCGGGAACGTGTTGAAGATGTTGTTCGAGCCGACGGTCAGGCTGGTCGACTTGCTGAAGTTGTAGCGCACGGTGGCGTCCACGATCCACTTGGCGTCCCACGTCTGGATGAACGGCGCGGTGAAACCCTGGCCCTGCACTTCGCCGTAGTAATTGGCGCGCACGTTGCCGTTCCATCGGTCGTGCGTGTAGTCGGCCGCCACGACGTGGTGCTGGCGCGGCTGGCCGCGTTCGATCAGCGTCACCTGGGAATCGTCGAACAGCTGGGTGCCCGTCAGCACCGGCGAATCCGAATGGCGCCCCGTCACCGACGTGCGGTTGAAGTCCAGCTGCGCGGACAGCACGAGGGTCGAACCGGGCCAGCGCGTCGTGTGGTCGGCGACGATGTCCAGGCCCTTCGTCTCGGTGTCGATCGCGTTCGTGAAGAACTGCGCCTGGCCGACTTTCAGCGGGTCGAGGATGGCCTTGATCGGGCAAGCGGCGGCCGTGGCGCACGCACCGGATTCCGGCGCGATGGTCGACGAGAACACGATGCGGTTGTCGATGTCGATGCGCCACAGGTCGGCCGTCAGCGAGAAGTTCGACACGGGGCGCAGCACGATGCCCACGCTGCCGTTCTTCGACGTCTCCTGCTTCAGGTTCGGGATGCCGAAGGCCCTGGTGACGGCGCTGCCTTCGCGCGCGGTCAGGGTCTCGGTCAGCACGCCCGCGCTGTTCAGGTTCGTCGACACGGAGCTGTAGAATTTCTGCTGCACGCTCGGCGCGCGGAAGCCCGTCGACAGCGTGCCGCGGAAGCCCACCTGGCGGGTCGGGTCGTAGCGCAGCGACAGCTTGCCGGTCGTCGTGCTGCCGAAGTCCGAGTATTTTTCCCAGCGCGCGGCAGCGCCGATCAGCAGTTGCGGCGTGATGTTGTGTTCGACGTCGGCGTACAGCGCGATGTTGTGGCGCGCGTCGTCGACGGCCGTCGCGGGCGTGTAGCCGGGGAAGCCCTGCGTGCCCGAAGCGGCCGCGGCGCCCGTCTGGTCCTTGATCGCGATGGCCGGGTTGTTCGTGCGGCCGTACTGGTACGAGACCGGATCGCCGGCGTCGATCGCATAGCCGTCGCGGCGCCATTCGAAGCCGGTGGCGAAGTTGACCTTGCGGCCCATCACGTCGAGCGGGCCGCGCAGGTCGGCGTTGAGCGTGGTCTGCGTGAATTTCAGCTTGCCGGTGTCGGCTTCCAGCGGCGATTCGGCGTAGATGCCGCCGCCCGGCTTCGGCTCGTACCAGTAGCTGACGTTGATCGTTTCCTTTTCGTGGAAATCGAGTTCGCTGCGGCCGTGGTTGACGGAGACGTCGGCCTTCCAGTCGTTCGGCAGGTCGCGGCGGTAGCCGACGGCAAGCGACGCGTCCTTGACGGTCGTGCGGATGTTCGGCAGGAAGCCGTTCGGATAGATGGCCGGCACGTTGCGGCCGTCGCCGGCGGAGCGGAAGAAGCCGGACGAATCGCCGGTGCGGTGCGACACGCCGCCGAACACATAGACTTCGCCGTCGCTGGCGACGGGAATCGCCGAGTTCCACCAGAAGTACTGGTCCTTCGCGAGGCTGTCGCCGATGCGCTGGGTGACGCGCGGCGGGTCGACGCGCAGCGTGTCGACGCCGGCGCGGTTGGTTTCGCCGCGGTAGCGGGCTTCGGCCGTCAGGTTGACGTAGCCGCCGTCGCCGATCGTCCAGCCCTTGTTGACGCTGCCCTGGCGCAGTTCGCCGCCGCCTTCCGTCGTGCCGCCGACGGTGCCGGACAGCTGCGTCTCGTTGGTCTGGGTCTTCAGCACGATGTTGATCACGCCGGCGATGGCGTCCGAGCCGTACTGCGCCGCCGCGCCGTCGCGCAGCACTTCGATGCGCTGGATCGCCGACATCGGGATCGCGTTGATGTCCGTGCCGGCCGAGCCGCGGCCGATGGTCTGCTGCACGTTGACGAGCGCCTGCTGGTGGCGGCGCTTGCCGTTCACGAGCACGAGCAACTGGTCCGGGCCGAGCGAGCGCAGGGTGGCGGGGCGGATGATGTCGGTGCCGTCGCTGATGAACGTGGTCGAGAAGTTGAACGACGGGTCCAGCGTCTGCAGCAGCTTGCCCAGTTCGACGGGGCCGGCCATCGCCATGTCCTTGCCGCTGATCAGGCCGACGGGTGCGGCTGAATCCAGCGCGGTGCGCGCCGTCGAGCGCGAGCCGAGCACCACGACGGACGCCATGCCCGAGTCGGCGGGCGGCTGGGCCGGCACGGCGGCGGCCTGGGTGGCTGCGGGAGGTTCGGCGGGGGTGTCCTGGGACCAGGCGGGGGCGAAAGCGAGGAACAACGAAGAAGCGAGCAAGGTGCGGGTGAAGACGGGTACGGCGCGGTGTGGTGTCATCCTGGGTCTCTCGATGGTTGTTGTTGTGCGAACGCGGCCGCACCGGTTTGGTGCTGGCCGGGCGTGGACCAGTGTAACGAGCGCTCAACCGTATTCACAATCGTCACTTGTATATACTGTTGTGAAATTGATGCATACAATGCAATCTTGCTTGTTACAATAGACGGAATCCGGCTATTCTGGACACCATGGCGGAGAGACCGACCTCGGAAACGGGCTGGATGAGCATGCGAATTCCGGATATGCATATACCCGAAATGTCACAATGTTGCCAAGGAGATTGGTAACGGAGCGGTGCCGGACCATGCGGCCGCTTGCTGGCGGCCGGGTCGGGGCGGTGCGGCGACCGGATAGGATCGGTCGCGTTCTTCGGTGCGGATGCGTGGAGGAGGGGGCGCCCCGTTCAGGCGGTGACGTCGATGGTGGAGCCGGGCGCCGCGGTCGGCGCGGTCGATGCGGAGGCGCTGTAGGTCATCGAGGCGGTCGGCGTCGTCCCGCTCGTGGCCGACGAGCCGCCGCCGGCCTGCGCCTTGTGGCCGTGGTGATGGTGTGCCTGGTGCGTGCCCTGCGTCGCGCCGCCGGAGCCGGCCGCATTCTTGCGGTCTTCCTGCAGCTTGGCGAGGGCCTGCTTGGCGGCGTCGGCGTCGCCGCTGTCGAGTGCCTTGCCGATCGCGGCGATGTCCTGGTCGCGCTGGCTCGTGCCCGCGGTCGACCCCGTCGTGGCGGACGCCGTCGCGCCCGCGCCCTGGCGATGCTTTTGAAGTGTGTCGAACGCCGCCCTGGCGCTGGTAAGGTCGCCGCTGTTGATGCCGTCGGCGAGCGATTTCATCGCGCCGCCGCCGGACGGCCGGTCGTTCGAGGTCGATGAAATGGATTGGTACGTCGCACTGGTCGAGACTGCGGATACGGACATGATCGTTCTCCCATGAAGTTGAGGGTGGCGCCGGCCGCGTCGTGCGTCGGGTGCCATGCCTCTATAACGTCATGCGCGCAAAAACCTGAGGGGCGCGGCCGGCCGTTTTACCCGGCTTTACATGCATTACGCATCGTCCATGTTCGGACCGCGCCGCTCAGGCGTAGACGTTGATCGTATTGACGATGCCTTGCGCGACGGCGTCGGCGACCGCGACGCTCGTCAGCGCGGGATTGGATTTCAGGATCGAGCCCCAGTCGCCGGGGACGGCGGCGGACACCGACGTGTCGGACGCCGGGGATGTGGTCGTGGACGCGTCCTGGCTGGTCGACGTGCCGTCCGCGGCGGGCGGTTGCGGCGCCGCGCCCGCGGCCGCGTTGCTGGCGGCCGCGACCTGGTTCAGCAGGCCGGTGGCGTCATACGTCTGGAATCCGGACGGGGCGCTTCCGAGCGTCGCCACGATGCTCGCTTCCTGGGCCAGCGCGGCAATCGCCACGCTGGTCGTCGCCGTCGGCGTCGGTGCTGTCGTTGGCGGCGTGGTCGAGGGCGGACTCGACGTCGTGTAGGTCGGCGTGGACGTCGTCGACGTGAGGGAGGAAATAGTCATGATGATTTCCTAAAATGTTTCCACGCGTCAATTGTACACCCAGTTCAGCCGAGAATGGTCAACAGCCCGTCAAGTCCGCTGAAATTCAGCGCCACGTTCGCCTGCGCGCGCACGACCGGCTTGGCGCGGAACGCCACCGACAGCCCGGACACGCCCATCATCCTGAGGTCGTTGGCGCCGTCGCCCATGACGATCGCGCGCCGCGTATCGATGCCAAGTCCGGCGCACACGCGTTCCACGGTGCGCTTCTTTTCCTCGGCGTCCACGATGCCGCCGACGACCCTGCCGGTCAGGACGCCGCCCGCCGCTTCCAGCACGTTCGCGTGGGTGTAGTCGAGGCCCAGGCGCGTCTTGAGGCGCTCGGTGAAGAACGTGAAGCCGCCCGACACGAGCAGCGTCTTGAGGCCGGCGGCCTGCACGCCCTGCAGCATCGCTTCGCCGCCCGGCGAGATGCGCAGGCGTTCCTCGTACACGCGCTCCAGGGCCGACGTCGGCAAGCCTTCCAGCAGCGCGACGCGGCGCGTGAGGCTCTCGGCGAAATCCAGCTCGCCGCGCATCGCCGCTTCCGTGATCGCCGATACCTGGGGTTTCAGGCCCTGCATGTCCGCGATCTCGTCGATGCACTCGATGGTGATCAGGGTCGAATCCATGTCCATCGCGACCAGGCCGAAATCGGCCAGGGTCAGGCCCGCTTCGACGAACGTGGCGTCGATGCCGGCCGCGTGGGCCGCCGCGTCGACGGCGGCCCTGCGTTCCGGCGTGACGTCGACGCCGTCGCAGCGCAGCGCGTGCGCGTGGAGTTCGGTGGTGCGTGCGGGATGGGCGAGTCGGGCGACGCGCGCGAGCGCGGCCTGGTCGGCCTGCGGGCCCTGGAGTACGAGCTTGATGGACATGATTCGTTCTGCTTGTGGATGATTACGCGAGGAGTTGTTTGATGGTCTGCTTGACCTGGTTCACGCGCGCGGCCAGGTCCGGCATGTTCGACGTGATGCGCAGCTTGTCCTGGCCGGCCAGCTTGACGTGGCGGTTCTTCTGGATCAGCGTGATGATCTTGATCGGATCAATGGGCGGCTTTTCCATGAATTGCAGGCTGGCGCTTTCCGCATGCGCGTCGATCTTGACGATGCCGACGGACTTCGCCGCGATGCGCAGGCGGTGCGTCTCGATCAGCGCCTTCACGGCATCCGGGAGCTTGCCGAAGCGGTCGATCAGTTCTTCCTGCATGTCGTCGATGCGGCCCTGTTCCTCGCAGTTCGCGAGCCGTTTGTAGATCGACAGGCGTTCGTGCACGTCGCCGCAGAAATCGGCCGGCAGCAGGGCCGGCACGTGCAGGTTGATTTCCGTCGTCGACGACAGCGGCGCGCTCATGTCCGGCTCGCGGCCGGCCTTGAGCGCCTTCACGGCTTCGTTCAGCATGTCGGAATACAGCTGGAAGCCGATCTCCAGCATCTCGCCCGACTGGTTCTCGCCCAGCACCTCGCCGGCGCCGCGGATTTCCAGGTCGTGCATGGCGAGGTAGAAGCCGCTGCCCAGTTCTTCCATCGCCTGGATCGCGTCCAGCCGCCGCTGCGCCTGTTTCGACAGCCCGAGCACGTCGCTGACGAGCAGGTAGGCATAGGCCTGGTGGTGCGAACGCCCGACGCGGCCGCGCAGCTGGTGCAGCTGGGCGAGGCCGAACTTGTCGGCGCGGTGCATGATGATCGTGTTCGCGGTCGGCACGTCGATGCCGGTCTCGATGATGGTCGTGCACAGCAGGATGTTGTAGCGCTGGGCGACGAAATCGCGCATGACTTTTTCCAGGTCGCGCTCGTGCATCTGGCCGTGCGCGACGGCGATGCGCGCTTCCGGCAGCAGTTCGCGCAGCATCGCGAGGCGGTTGTCGATGGTCTCGACCTCGTTGTGCAGGAAGTAGATCTGGCCGCCCCGTTTCAGTTCGCGCAGGCAGGCCTCGCGGATGACGGAGCCGCCCTCGCTGCGCACGAAGGTCTTGATCGCGAGGCGCTTCTGCGGCGCCGTCGCGATGACGGAAAAGTCGCGCAGGCCTTCCAGCGCCATGCCCAGCGTGCGCGGGATCGGCGTCGCGGTCAGCGTCAGCACGTCGACCTCGGCCCGCAACGCCTTCAGCGCTTCCTTCTGGCGCACGCCGAAGCGGTGTTCCTCGTCGATGATGACGAGCCCCAGGCGCGTGAACT
Organism: Massilia luteola; assembly: GCF_034420155.1. Classification (NCBI taxonomy): domain Bacteria; kingdom Pseudomonadati; phylum Pseudomonadota; class Betaproteobacteria; order Burkholderiales; family Oxalobacteraceae; genus Massilia; species Massilia luteola. The sequence continues at coordinate 78,312 of NZ_JAXOFN010000006.1, read as the reverse complement.
TCACGTCCGGCGACAGCAGCTTGTGGGTGCCGATCACGATGTCGACGGTGCCGTCGGCCATGCCCTTGATCGCGTTGTTGATCTCCTTGCCGGTGCGGAAGCGCGACAGTTCCGCGATGCGCACGGGCCAGTCGGCGAAGCGGTCGGAGAACGTCTGCGCGTGCTGTTCCGCGAGCAGGGTCGTGGGCGCGAGGATCGCGACCTGCTTGCCGCCCATGACCGCGATGAACGCGGCGCGCAGCGCGACTTCCGTCTTGCCGAAGCCGACGTCGCCGCACACGAGGCGGTCCATCGGCCGGCCCGACGTCATGTCCTGGATGACGGCGGCGATGGCCGCGCGCTGGTCCGGCGTCTCGTCGAAGCCGAAGCTCTGGGCGAAGTTTTCGTAGTCGCCGGCGGAATATTCGAACGAATGGCCCTGGCGCGCGGCGCGGCGGGCGTACAGGTTCAGCAGCTCGGCGGCCGTGTCGCGCACCTGTTCCGCCGCCTTTTTCTTGGCCTTGTCCCACTGGCCGGAGCCGAGCGTGTGCAGCGGCGCGTCCTCGGGCGAGGCGCCCGAGTAGCGCGAGATCACGTGCAGTTGCGACACCGGCACATAGAGCTTCGACTCTTTCGCGTACTCGAGGTGCAGGAATTCCGTCTCGCCTTCGCCCAGGTCCATGCTGACGAGGCCCAGGTAGCGGCCGATGCCGTGGTTGATGTGCACGACCGGGTCGCCGATCTTCAGCTCCGACAGGTCGCGCACCATCGATTCGACCTGCGACCCCGCTTCCTGTTTCTTCTTGCCGGCGCGGCGGCCGGAGCCGGCGTACAGCTCCGTCTCCGTGATGAACACGAGGTGGCCGGCGCCTTCTTCCATCAGTTCGAAGCCGGCCTGCAGCGGCGCGACGCCCAGCACGACCTTCGCATCCGACGCACGCAGTCCGTCGAAGCCTTCGACGGGCGCGAGATCCAGCTTGTATTCGTTGAAGTACTGCTGCAGCGTCTCGCGCCGGCCGGCCGATTCCGCGCAGATCATCACGCGCTCGCCGGCCGCCTGCATCAGGTACGAGCGCAGGTTCGCGAGCGGATCGTCGAGGCGGCGGTTGACGGCGATGTCGGGGATCGCTGCGGACAGTTCCGATGCGCCCGCGCCCGCGTCACGCGCGATGGCCCAGCGGCCGTGCGGCTTGGCCCGCACGAAGAAGTCCTCGGTGCCGAGGAAGATCTCCTTCGGTTCCAGGATCGGGCGGTCGCGGTCGGTCTTGAGGAATTTGTAGCGCGACTCCGTGTCGGTCCAGAAGCGTTGGATGGATGCCTCGATGTCGCCCACCAGGGCGAGCGATGCGTCGTCCGGGAGGTAGTCGAACAAGGTGGCCGTCTCGTCGAAGAACAGCGGCAGATAGTATTCGATGCCGGCCGACGCGATGCCGTTGCCGATGTCGCGGTAGGTCGTCGAGCGCGACGGATCGCCTTCGAAGCGTTCGCGCCAGCGCCCGCGGAACGCGGCGCGCGCCTGTTCGTCCATCGGGAATTCGCGGCCCGGCAGCAGGCGCACTTCCTTGACCGGGTACAGCGAGCGCTGGGTGTCGGCGTCGAACGTGCGGATCGTCTCGATCTCGTCGCCGAACAGGTCGAGGCGGTACGGCAGCGCGGAGCCCATCGGGAACAGGTCGATCAGGCCGCCCCGCACGGAATATTCGCCGGGCGACATCACCTGCGTGACGTGGGTGTAGCCGGCGAGCGTCAGCTGGGCCTTGAGCTTCGCCTCGTCCAGGTGTTCGCCCTGGCGGAAGAAGAAGGTGTACGCGGCGAGGAAGGACGGCGGCGCCAGGCGCACGAGGGCCGTCGTCGCCGGGACGACGAGCACGTCGCACTGGCCGTTGCGCACTTCGTGCAGTGTCGCCAGGCGTTCGGACACGAGGTCCTGGTGCGGGGAGAACGCGTCGTAGGGCAGCGTCTCCCAGTCCGGCAGCAGGTGGCACGACAGCTTGCCTTCTGCGAACCACGGGATTTCGTCGAGCAGGCGCTGGCCGTCGCTGGCGTTCGCGACGATCACGGTCAGCATCTGCTTCCTGGCTTTCAGCGCGAGGGCGGCGACGGCGAGCGCATAGGCATCGGCCGAGCCATGCAGCTGGGGCAGGGCGAAACGGGTTCCGGGTTTGGGAAGGTGTCTGGTGAGGTCGAAGGGCATTGACGCGTGCTATTGTCGGGTCGTCAGGACGAGCAGACATTATAGACGAACAACGCCCGGGCCGCCCTGCGCCGACCCGTTCGCGCCAGGTTCAGCGCACGCCGGTGCCGGACGTGTTGTCGCCCGAGTTGCCGGTGGCCGTCGCGCCCTTGGCGTTCATGCCCGACGAGGTGCCCGACGAACCGGAGGTGGCGGTGCCCGCCGGCATCGCGCCCGGGCCGCCCGCGCCTTGCACGCCCTGGCCGGCGCCGCTGGAGGTCGCGCCCGACGCCGTGCTGCCGCGCATGGTGTCGCCGGTGTTGTTGACCGCGTTGCTGCCCATATTGTTGCCCGTGTTGTTGCCCGTGGCGCTGCATGCCGCCAGTCCCAGGGCCATCAGGCCGCCGGTCAGGATGCCTCGATACGTTTTCATGGTTCACTCCCGTGATTGACGAACGCGACCATCATGCGGCGGAGCAGGGCCGTACAGAATAGGATGGGCACGTGACGCGCTGTAGGATTGGGCGCACCGATCGATGGCATGCCGCGCGCGATCGTCCGGCCGCGAATGGGCCGGACGGAGCGTGGAAGCGATCAGTGGCCGTTGGTGCCCTGGGTGCTCGTGCCCTGGGTGTTGGTGCCCTGGCCGGTCGCGTCCGAGTTGCCGGCGCCGCCGGCGGAGGTCGTGGGCGGGACGGAATTCGCCGTGCCCGCCGCGCCGGTGGCCGGGGCCGCCATCGTGGAGGAATCGGTCGTGCCGGTCGTGCTCGAGCCGGTGCTGCTGGACGTCGCGCCCGCCGCGGAGCTGCCGGTCGCGTCGCTGCCGTTGGTGGCGGTCGAGCTGCATGCGGCCAGGCTCATGGCCATCAGGCCGCCGATCAGAAGGGCTTGGTACTTTTTCATCGTTCACTCCTGTTGTAAAAGTGACGCCATCATGGCGGCACACATGCCTGCACGAAATAGGATCATCCCGTACAGACATGTAGGACTGGACGCACGATCTCTTTGTTTTGTGGCAATGCGCTTGGCAGGGCGTTAACGAAAAACGGGCCGCACGCGGCGGCCCGTCGGGGTGATCGTCGACCGCTCAGAACAGCGTGTTCGACGGCTGCTGCCGCTGCGGCTGCGGTTGCGGTTGAGGCTGCGCTGGCGTCGTGCCCGGCGCGCCCGGCGGGATCGGCCTGACCAGGGGCTCGCCCTCGATTGGCTGCACGGCGTTCGGGTCCGGCGCCTGGTCGAGGTCGATGCTGCCCAGCGCGGGCGTCTCGGCGAACTCGGCGTAGACCCAGTCGTCGTTCTCGCGCACGACGCCGTCCGGCGCCAGACGCTCTTCCTGCGGCGGCTTGTTGGCAAGCGCCACGCGCATGTAGTCGATCCAGATCGGCAGCGCGACGGTGGCGCCGAATTCGCGCCCGCCCAGCGATTTCGAATCGTCGTAGCCCATCCACGCGACGGCGACGACGTTGCCGCCATAGCCCGAGAACCAGCCATCCTTTGCATCGCTCGTCGTGCCGGTCTTGCCGGCGATGTCGGTGCGGCCGAGGGCCTTCGTCGCTTCCGCGCCGGTGCCGTAGCGGGTCACGTCGCGCAGCATGCTGTCCGTGATGAAGGCGTTGCGTGGATCGAGGACGCGTTGCTCGTCGGTGTGCTCGGCCGCCGGCTTCGTCTGCTGGATGATCTTGCCGTCGGCGTCCTCGATGCGGGCGATCAGATAGGGCCGCACGCGGTAGCCGCCGTTCGCGAACACGGCGTACGCGCCGGCCATCTGCAGCGGCGTCGCGGCGCCCGTGCCCAGCGCCAGCGTGTAGTTCTGCGGCTGGCGCGCCAGGTCGAAGCCGAACCTGCCGACGAATTCGTGCGCATACGGCACCGTGATCGCGCGCAGCAGGCGCACGGACGGCACGTTCTTCGACTCGGCCAGCGCGCGGCGCATCGTGATCGGGCCGTCGTACTTGTTGTCGTCGTTCTGCGGCGACCACGTCCTGCCGGCGTCCTCGCCCGGCATGTCGAGCGGCGCGTCGAGGATGAGCGTGCCCGGCGAATACCCCTTGTCGACGGCGGCCGAGTAGATGAACGGCTTCATGCCGGAGCCGGGCTGGCGCCAGGCCTGCGTGACGTGGTTGAATTTCTGGAAGTTGTAGTCGAAGCCGCCGACCATCGCGTGGTAGGCGCCGGTGTCGGCGTCGATGGCGACGAACGCGGCCGCCACCTGCGGCACCTGCGTCACGCTCCAGTGGTCCTTCGCGTCCTTGGCCACGCGGATGATGGCGCCGGGCGACAGGCGCATGCTCTCCTTCGCGCTGGACGACAGGCCGGCCTGGGCGAACTTCAGGCCCGCGCCGGTGAGGTCGACCATGTCGCCGTCGACCGTCTCCACGCGCACCGTCTTGCCCGTCGCCGACAGCACGACGGCCGGGATCAGGCCCTCGCTGACGGGACGCTTGCCGAGCGCGTCGTTGATCGCGTCCTCGCGTTCCGCCGGATCGGACGGCAGGTCCATGCGGTCTTCCGGACCGCGCCAGCCGTGGCGCTGGTCGTAGGTGATCACGTTGCGGCGCACGGACGCGTAGGCGGCGTCCTGCTCGGGCTTCAGGATCGTCGTGTAGACCCGGATGCCCTTCGTGTACGCGTCTTCCTTGAACTGGCTGTACACGGCCTGGCGCGCCAGTTCCGCCACGTATTCCGCGTGCGTGCCGTAGTCCTGCACGCCGCGCTGGTTGACGCGCAGCGGCTCGGCCAGCGCCTTCTGGTACTGCTCTTCCGTGATGTAGTTCAGCGCGCGCATGCGCCCCAGCACCGCGTGCTGGCGCTCGCGCGCCCGCTTCGGATTCGCGACCGGATTATGGCGCGCCGGATTCTGCGGCAGGCCCGCCAGCATCGCCATCTCGGCGACCGAGAGCTGGTCCAGCGTCTTGTTGAAATAGATCCGCGCGGCGCTCGAGAAGCCGTAGGCGCGCTGGCCCAGGTAGATCTGGTTCATGTACAGCTCGAGGATCTCGTCCTTCGACAGCGCGGCCTCGATCTTGTACGCGAGCGCGACCTCGTTGATCTTGCGCGACAGCCGCTTTTCGCGCGACAGGAAGAAGTTGCGCGCCACCTGCATCGTGATCGTGGACGCGCCGCCGGAGCCGAAGCCGCCGCGCAGGTTCGATCCGACGGCGCCCATCGCGCGCTTCCAGTCGATGGCGCCGTGCTCGTAGAAGCGGGCGTCCTCGATGGCGAGCAGCGATTTCTTCATCAGGTCGGGGATCTTCTTGATCGGGACGAAATCGCGGTGCTCTTCGCCGAACTCGCCGATGAGGACGTTGTCTGCCGTATAGACGCGCAGCGGGATCTTGGGCCGGTAGTCGGTCACGGCATCCAGCGCCGGCACGTTGGGCAGCACGCGGAACACGATGTAGCCGGCCACGCCGGCGATGAACAGGACGATGACGGCGGCCAGGATGGCCAGTGCCGGAATCAGGAAGCCGCGCTGGCGGCGGGCGCGCGGCGTTGCCGGCTTGCGGGTATTTGTCAAAACAGAACTCTCTTGATGCGGGTCGAAAACCCGTTGGGAGACCGTAACTACGGGCGATGTGCGAAATTATAATCCGCTTTTCTTCCACTACGGCATGTGCGATAGTCACGCTTTCAGGGCCTGTCCGGCGATCCCGACAGTCCTGCTCGCCAATACCCATGCCTGAAGGACACCCCTCCCATGCCTTATGACCCCAGCCCGCCGACCGTCAAGCCGTATATTCCGGCGTCCAGCACGCTGCCGGAGCTGACGTGGCGCGCCCTCATCATGGGCACCGTGCTCGGGATGATCTTCGGCGCGTCGTCGCTGTACCTCGTGCTCAAGGTGGGCCTGACCGTCAGCGCGTCGATTCCCGTCGCCGTCATCGCGATCACGCTGTTCGGCCTCGCCAGGAAGGCGGGCGGGCGCGAGGCGACGATCCTGGAGAACAGTATCACGCAGACGGCCGGTTCGGCCGGCGAATCGCTCGCGTTCGGCCTCGGCGTCACCATGCCCGCGATCATGATCCTCGGCTTCGACCTGGAGATCTCGCGCGTGATGCTCGTGGGCGTGCTGGGCGGCCTGCTGGGCATCCTCATGATGATCCCGATGCGCCGCACGATGATCGTCGACCAGCACCGCGAACTGAAATACCCGGAAGGCACGGCGTGCGCCGAAGTGCTGAAGGCGGCGGCGACGGAATCGTCGCGCGCGGCCGCGGGCGAAGTGCGCGACGCCGGTTCGGACGAGGCGAAGGAAGCGCGCCAGCGCGCCTTCATCATCTTCGGCGGCTTCGGGCTCGGGTTGTTGTACAAGGTGCTCAACATCTCGCTCAAGCTGTGGAAGGACACGGTGAACTTCGTGTTCGACGCGCCGCTGAAGGCCGGTTCGGCCGGCGCCGAGATCTCGCCGGAACTGCTGGGCGTCGGCTACATCATCGGGCCGCGCATCGCGATGATCATGGCGGGCGGCGGCGTGCTGTCCTACCTGCTGCTGATCCCGATGATCAAATTCTTCGGCGACGCGCTGACGGTGCCGGTGGCGCCGGGCACGATGCTGATCCGCGACATGAGCCCGGACGACGTGCGCAGCGCCTACGTGCTGTACATCGGCGCGGGCGCCGTCGCGGCCGGCGGCCTGATTTCGCTCGTGCGCTCGCTGCCGACGATCTGGAACGGCCTGAAAGGCGGGCTGTCCGGCATCGGCAAGGGTTCGGCCGCGGACCTGTCGCTGCGCACCGAGCAGGACATGCCGCTGAAATGGGTGGTGATCGGCTGCCTCGGCATCATCGCCGCGATCACGTTCGCGACGCCGCTGCACATGAATTTGCTTGGCGCGCTGCTGATCCTCGTGTTCGGGTTTCTCTTTTCGACCGTCTCGTCGCGCCTGACGGGCGAGGTGGGTTCGTCGTCGAACCCGATCTCCGGCATGGCCGTCGCGACGCTGCTGTTCACGTGCCTGATCTTCCTCCTGATGGGCTGGACGGGCGGGCGTTACTACGTGACGGCGCTGTCCGTCGGCGCCATCGTCTGCATCGCCGCCAGCAATGCGGGGACGACGTCGCAAGACCTCAAGACGGGCTTCCTCGTCGGCTCGACGCCCAGGCTGCAGCAATACGCGATCCTCGCGGGCGCGCTCGCGTCGGCGCTGGTCCTGGGGCCGATCCTGTTGAAACTGAACGACGCGGGCACCGTGTACGTGCCGGCCGCGCAGGTGGCGCCGCACGTGACGACGGACGCCTCGCGGTTGACGGACACGATGCAGCTGCAAGGCCCGCAGGCGGCCTCCGACCACGCCACCTATAAGGTCTGGCAGAAGACGGACTCGAACGGCGGCCCGGCCGGCAAATACCTCGTGCGCGCGGACGGCACGCTCGCCTACCTCGTCGACCCGGGCATCAACGGCCAGTACCACACGCGCCCGGACGGCTCCGAGGTCAAGAAATTCGACGCGCCCAAGGCCGTGCTGATGTCGTACATCATCAAGGGCATCCTCGACCACCAGCTGCCGTGGACCCTCGTGCTGTTCGGCGTGATGGTCGCCGTCGTGCTGGAGATGTCGGGCGTGGCGTCGCTCGCGTTCACGGTCGGCGTGTACCTGCCGCTGGTGTCGACCTTGCCGATCGCGATCGGCGGCATCATCCGCTGGCTGGTCGACCGCCGCAACGGCACGCTGCCGCAATACACGGGGCTGTCCGGGGACGAGTTGCAGGCCGCGGGCGACCGCAGTTCGGGCACGCTGCTGGCGTCCGGCTATATCGCCGGCGGCGCGCTGGCGGGCATCATCATCGCCATTACGGCCGGGGTGATGACGGATTTCGACAACACGATGAACAAGTGGGCGGAAGCGGCGAACCCGTTCTTTGCCGGCGCGAGTTCAGACCTGCTGTCGATTCTGCCGTATGCGGCGATCTGCGTGCTGCTGTACGTGGTTGGACGCGAGAAGGCCGCGACATGATGGCGTGATCGCGGGCGCGGGGCACTCACCGCATTGGTGGGCTCGGGGAGCCCACCCTACGAACGCAATGTTCACGTCGGATGGGCACCCCGTGCCCACGACACGCGTGAACGGCCGCATTACGTGTCGAGCGTCGCGCGCATCGCCGCCATCTCGGCGACGATCCAGTCACGGAAATGCCGGATCTTGGTCATCGACTCCTTGTGCGGATTGACGAGGAGCCGGTAGCCGTAGCCGAACGGCGCGCTCCTGCACGCGAGCTGCAACAAGGTGCCGGCGCGGATGTCCCCGAACGCGATGCCGTACGGCACGAGGCCGATGCCCTGGCCGGCCACGGCCGCCTGCGCCAGCACACCCCAGTGGCTGTACGTGCGCGAAAAATCGTAGTCGCCCTTCAGCGCGCGGTTTTCGTTCAGCAGTTGCAGCCAGCCCTCCGGCGTGCGCTCGCACAGCAGCGGGAAGCGGGTGAGATCCGACAGCAGCAGCGCGTCCTGGCCGGCGGCCAGCAGATCGGGGCTGTACACGGGCACGAGGCGCTCGCGGAACAGCAGTGCCGGGTCGCCGTCCTTCACGGGGCCGTAGCGGATCGCCACGTCGACGTTGTCGTCCGCGATGTCGACCGGCGTGTCGTTCGAATCGATGCGCAGGTCCAGTTCCGGATGCAGCTTGGTAAAGCGCGACATGCGCGGCACCAGCCACTTGATCGCGAACGAGTGCGTCGTCGAGATGCGCAGCACGGCTTCGTCGCTGCCGCGCTGCAGGGCCGCCACCTTGGCGCCCAGGTCGGCCAGCATGCGCGTCACGGCGATCGCCAGTTCCTGGCCCTTGGCCGTCAGGGCGATGTGGCGCGGATGCCGCACGAACAGGGCGAAGCCGACGGCTTCCTCGAGCTGCTTGACCTGCAGGCTGACGGCGGCCGGCGTCTTGTGCAGCTCGCGCGCGGCCAGCTTGAAGCTGCCCCAGCGCGCGGCGCATTCGAAATCGATCAGGCCGGAGAGGCTGCGCAGCGGTCTCACCGCTCACTCCAGCATAAGTTTTTCTTGTTCATAACATTTATTTTTCTAGTTTGAACAATTGCGGTTCTGGTTACAGAATATAGCGGATCGACGACGACGTGCCTAAGGAAAACTTCATGACCAAGAACATCCTGGTGATCGGTGGGACCCGTTACATCGGCAGGCTGCTGGTGCAGCGCCTGCTGCGCGCCGGCCATCGCGTGACGGTTGCGACGCGCGGTTATGCGCCCGACCCGTTCGGCGAGCGCATCGCGCGCGTGCGCGTCGACCGCCGCAACGAGACCGCCATGCGCAACGCGTTCGCCCATGCCGGGCCGTTCGACGTCGTCTACGACCAGATGTGCTACAACCCGCTCGACGCCGCCATCGCGGTGCGCACGTTCGCGGGCAGGGTGGGGCGCTACGTGATGGCGTCGACGATCGACGCCTACCGCGTCCTCGGCTACGAACATGGACGGCCGTTGACGGAATCCGGCCTCGCCATCGAGGCGCAGACGATCGACACGGGCTACCCATGGCACGACCCGTGCCGCGCCACCGAGTGCTACGTCGCGGGCAAGGTGCAGGCCGAGGCCTATCTCGTGCGCGACGGTTCGCTGCCGCTGGTCGTGCCGCGCCTGGCGCACGTGCTGGGCGGGCCGGAAGACTTCACGGGCCGCCTCGCGCACTACGTGGAACTGGCGCGGCTGAACGGCGTCCTGGAATATGCGAACCCGGATGCGGCGCTGTCGTTCCTGCCGCTGCAGGGCGCGGCCGATTTCCTCGTCTGGGTTGGCATGCAGCAGTTCACGGGGGCGGTCAACGCGGCGTGCGACGGCGCGCTGTCGGCGGCCCGCCTGTTCGAGCGCGTGGGCGCCGTGCTCGACATGCCGGTGCGCACGCGCCGTGCCGCGGCGGGGGCGGCGCCGGGCCGCCTGTCGCCGTTCGACGTGCCGGGCCCGATGGTGCTCGACACGGCGCGTGCGCAGGCCCTGGGGTACCGGTTCGGGCATTGCGACGAATGGATCGACGATACGATCCAGCTGCACGACCTGGCGTTCGTGTAGGGTGCCCACGCGAAGGCCAACGCGATGCATACGTCACGCGTGGGCATCGGGATGCCCACCCTCGTAAAACGTCGGCCTGGGAGGCCGTCGTTTTACTTCACGCCGTGCATCAGTTTCTGGATCAGCGGCGCGATCAGGAACAGCAGCACGCCGGCGCCGATCAGGGCCCAGAAGCCGAACGTGTAGCCGGACAGCGCCGATTCCACGGTCATGCCTTTTTCGCCCGACACGACGGACGCGAAGATGCCCGAGAGGTTGTTGCCGATGCCGGTCGACAGGAACCAGCCGCCCATGCCCAGGCCGACGAGGCGGGTCGGCGCCAGCTTGGTCACCATCGACAGGCCGATCGGCGACAGGCACAGTTCACCGATGGACTGGATCACGTAGACCATGAACAGGGTCCAGAACGGGATCTTGCTGTCCGGGCCGACGAGGTGCTGCAGGGCGAACATCAGCAGCAGGAACGCGAGGCCGTTGAAGATCAGGCCGAGGCCGAACTTGCGCGGGATCGACGGGTTCTTGCGGCCCATCGCGAGCCACACGGCGGCGACGATCGGCGCGCACACGATGATGGCCAGCGTGTTCACCGACTGGAACCAGCCGGTCGGGAACGCCCAGCCGCTGAAGTCGCGGCGCACGATGTATTCGGCCAGGAAGGTGAACGAGCTGCCGGCCTGCTCGAAGAAGCACCAGAACATCACGTTGAAGAAGAAGATGACGAGCATGGCGATCGTCTTGTCGCGCACGACCGCGCCGCCGCGGATGCCTTCCACCATCAGCATGACCGCGAGGATGATGAAGAGGACCGACAGCAGGCCTTGCAGCTTTTCCGCGCCCAGTTTCAGCACGAAGTAGACGACGGGGATGACGACGAACGAACCGATGATGACGCCGACGAGGCGGATCGGGCTGCCGAGCGCTCCGGTGGCGGCGCCGATGCCCTTCAACATGCGGCGGCCGATCTGGAACCAGATCAGCGACAGGATCATGCCCACGCCGGCCGCGAAGAACACGACCTTGTAGGCCGGGACGCCGCTCTGGCCGGACATGCCCTCGGCCAGGACGCCCGTGAGGATCGGGGCGAGGAAGCCGCCGCCGTTGATGCCCATGTAGAAGATCGTGAAGCCGGAGTCGCGGCGCTGGTCGTTGATGCCGTACAGCTGGCCGACCATCGCGGAGATGTTCGGCTTGAACATGCCGTTGCCGACGATGATGGTGGCGAGGCCCAGCTTGAAGACGTCGGGATTCGGCACCGTGATGGCGAACAGGCCGAGCACCATGAACGCGGCGCCGACGAGGATGGATCGCTGGTAGCCGATCACACGGTCGGCGATGTAGCCGCCGAACACGGCGCCGGCGTACACCAGGGCGAGGTAGGAGCCGTAGGTGAGGTTGGCGTCGGCCTGGCCCACGCCGCTGCCGCCGTAGAACTGGGCGACGATGTAGAGCACCAGGGCCCAACGGATGCCGTAGAAAGCGAAACGTTCCCAGAACTCGGTCATGAACAGCATCCACAGCGGCGCCGGGTGCCCCATGATCTGCCTGAATTCCGGTACCGCCCTCGGTTCGGCGGTTGTAGTAGCTGCACCGCTCATGCGGTTCCTCCCCTATCTTTATAAGAATGATTGCGTATTCGGGGCATGACCGGCCTGGGTAAGGATGGCTGCCCAGCGTCGCATTTTAGTGTAAATCGTGCATACCGGGCCAGCTTTTTACGGCTCATCCGTATGCCGAATCGGCATAAACGAAATGGAGGACGCAAACTCGTGTGACTTGTCGTATATTGGAGCAAAAGCCACACTGATTGACAGAAGAGGAAAGGAACCAACCATGAATTACGACGTTGTCGATACGCTGATTTCTCCGGAAGGACGACTGGAAGTCCTGTCGAAGGCCGAGGTGTCCAAGCTCCTCGATACGAGCCAGGGCGGGCTGTACCAGATCTTCCGCAAATGCGCGCTGGCGGTGCTCAACTCCGGCAGTTCGATCGACGACGGCAAGGAACTGCTCGAGCGCTACAAGGATTTCGACATCAAGATCATCCAGCGCGAACGCGGCATCAAGCTCGATATCCGCGGCGCGCCCGCGCATGCCTTCGTCGACGGCAAGATGATCAAGGGTATCCACGAGCACCTGTTCTCGGTCCTGCGCGACATCGTCTACGTGAACTTCGAGGTGACCGACAATCCGCGCTTCGACCTCACGCGCCCGGAAGGCATCACGGATGCCGTCTTCCACATCCTGCGCAACGCCAACGTGATCCAGCCGCAGCGCAATCCGAACCTCGTCGTGTGCTGGGGCGGCCACTCGATCAACCGCGTCGAGTACAACTACTCGAAGCACGTGGGCTACCAGCTGGGACTGCGCGAACTCGATATCTGCACGGGTTGCGGCCCCGGCGCGATGAAGGGCCCGATGAAGGGCGCCACCATCGGCCACGCCAAGCAGCGCCTGCAGGGCGGCCGCTACCTCGGCATCTCGGAGCCGGGCATCATCGCGGCCGAATCGCCGAACCCGATCGTCAACGACCTCGTGATCATGCCGGACATCGAGAAGCGCCTGGAGGCGTTCGTGCGCGTCGGCCACGGCATCATCGTGTTCCCGGGCGGTGCCGGCACGGCGGAAGAAATCCTGTACATCCTCGGCATCCTGCTCCATCCGGACAACGCGGAACTGCCGTTCCCGCTCGTCTTCACCGGCCCGGCGCCGGCGCGCGCCTACTTCGAGCAGATCGACCAGTTCATCGGCCTGACCCTGGGTCCGGACGCGCAGCGCCGCTACAAGATCATCGTCGACGACCCGGACGCCGTGGCGCGCGAGATGCAGACCGGTATCCGCCAGGTGCGCGAGTTCCGCAAGTCGCGCAGCGACGCGTACTACTTCAACTGGGGCCTGCGCATCGACCCGGAATTCCAGAAGCCGTTCCGCCCGACGCACGAGAACATGCGCAACCTGTCGCTGCACAAGAACCAGGAGACGCACCTGCTGGCCGCGAACCTGCGCCGCGCATTCTCGGGCGTCGTCGCGGGCAATGTGAAGGAAGAGGGCATCCGCGCGATCGAGCAGTTCGGCAAGTTCGAGATCCACGGCGAGAACGAGATCATGGCGCCGATGGATGCGTTGCTGCAGTCCTTCGTCGAACAGAGCCGCATGAAGTTGCCGGGCAAGGAGTACATTCCCTGCTACCGCGTGGTCCGATAACGTAAGGGCGCCGTCGCCCCCGCGCAGGCGGGGGGCCAATGTTGCGTGCGCCGTCGCGATGTGCGCGGTGCTTGGGTTCCCGCCTTCGCGGGAACGACGGTTTCCGGGCCGACGACAATAAAAAAGGCGCGGACGATTTCTCGTCCGCGCCTTTTTTCGTGAGGCGTCACCAGCCTGCGGCGATCAGTCTTCCTTGCGCAGGTGCGGGAACAGCAGCACGTCGCGGATGTTCGGCGAGTCGGTAATGATCATCATGAGGCGATCGATGCCGATGCCGCAGCCGCCCGTCGGGGGCATGCCGTATTCCAGCGCGCGGATGTAGTCGGCGTCGTAGTACATCGCCTCCTCGTCGCCCGCGTTCTTCGCTTCCACCTGCGCCAGGAAGCGCGCCGACTGGTCTTCCGGGTCGTTCAGCTCGGAGAAGCCGTTGGCGATCTCGCGGCCCACCATGAACAACTCGAAGCGTTCCGTGATGCCCGCGCGCGTGTCCGACGCGCGCGCCAGCGGCGACACTTCGACCGGGTAGTCGATGATGAACGTCGGTTCCCACAACTGCGCTTCGGCCGTCTCTTCGAACAGCGACAACTGCAGCGCGCCCAGGCCCGAGATGGCGTGCGGCTTGACGCCGAACTTCGTCAGTTCCGCCTTCAGGAACGCCATGTCGTGCAGCTGTTCGTCGGTGTAGTGCGGCGCGAACTTGTTGATGGCCTGGACGATCGTCAGGCGGTGGAACGGCTTGGACAGGTCCAGCGCGCGCCCGCCGTAGGTCAGTTCGGCGGTGCCGTGGGCATCGATGGCGGCCTGGCGGATCACGGCTTCCGTGAAGTCCATCAGCCACTTGTAGTCGGTCCACGCGGCGTAGAACTCCATCATCGTGAATTCCGGGTTGTGGCGGATCGACACGCCCTCGTTGCGGAAGTTACGGTTGATCTCGAACACGCGGTCGAAGCCGCCGACGACGAGGCGCTTCAGGTACAGCTCGGGCGCGATACGCAGGAACATCTGCATGTCGAGCGCGTTGTGGTGCGTGATGAACGGCTTCGCGGCGGCGCCGCCCGGGATCGCGTGCAGCATCGGCGTCTCGACTTCCATGAAGCCGTGGTCCTGCATGAAGCGGCGGATCGACGAGATCGCGGCAGTGCGCGCCTTGAACGTGCGGCGCGTTTCCTCGTTCATGATCAGGTCGACGTAGCGCTGGCGGTACTTGGTTTCCTGGTCGGCGAGACCGTGGAATTTGTCCGGCAGCGGGCGCAGGGCCTTCGTGATCAGGCGGAGCAGGGTGACCTTCACCGTCAGCTCGTCGGTCTTGGTCTTGAACAGCGTGCCCTCGACGCCCAGGATGTCGCCCAGGTCGTAGTGGCGCAGCGCTTCCATCGCTTCCTCGCCCGTGTTGTCGAGGGTGACGTAGATCTGGATGCGGCCGTCGGCGCGCGGGCCGGATGCGTCCTGCAAGGTCGCGAAAGCGGCCTTCTTGCCCGCTTCGCGCTTGAGCATCATGCGGCCCGCCAGCACGACCTGCTGCGGCTCCGCTTCCAATTGTTCGCGCGTCCAGCCGCCGAACTGCTCGGTGAGGTCGGCCGACTTGTGCTGCGGGACGAAGTCGTTCGGGAAGGCGATGCCTTTTTCGCGGATGGCGGCCAGCTTGACGCGGCGCTCGGCGATGATCTTGTTGTCTTCGGCCGCGAGGTTCGTTGGCTCGTTGCCCGGTTGCTGTTCTTGGTTTTCGGTGCTCATGTCAGGTATCGGTCTGGTAGGAATTACGGGGTGCCGAGCAGGTCGCCGACGTTCAGTTCTTCGTAGTGCTCGACGATGCGCACGACGTTGTCGAATTCGCGGAACGCTTCCGCCGGCAGCGTCGTCGTGATGACGACGGCGCGCATGCCGGCGCGGCGCGCCGCTTCCACGCCCATCGGCGCGTCTTCGAACACGATGCAGTCCGCAGGCGGCACGCCGAGCTTCTCGGCCGCCTTCAGGAAGACGTCCGGATGCGGCTTGCCGCGCGCGACGTCGGCCGCGCCGACGACGGCGTCGAAGTGGCGCCGCAGGTCGAGTTCGTCGAGCGTGAAGACGATGTTCGCGGGCGGGGCGGACGTCGCCACCGCCAGCCGCACGCCTTGTGTGCGCGCGGCCGTCACGAAGGCCTCGAAGCCCTGGATCGCGCTGCGGTGCGGACCGTAGATCTCGCGGTACAGCACGTCCTTCTCCTGCGCCAGCACGGCGATCTCGTCGTCCGGGATGTCGGCGCCGAGGCGCTCGCGCAGGATCTCGCGGCCCTGGGCGCCCGCCGTCTCGCGGAAGAACGCGTCGGCGTCGTACGTCTTGCCGCGGCGGGCGAAGAACGCCAGCCACGAATCGGTGTGGAACGCCATGTTGTCGACGATGGTGCCGTCCATGTCGAAGATGAAGGCGGGCTTCGTCATCGGTTACACGCCTTGCTTGAGCGAGGCGGAGATGAAGTCGTCGAGGTCGCCGTCCAGCACGTTCTTCGTGTTGCCGGTCTCGAACCCGGTGCGCAGGTCCTTGATGCGCGACTGGTCGAGGACGTAGGAACGGATCTGGTGGCCCCAGCCGACATCGGTCTTCGAGTCTTCCAGCTTCTGCTGCTCGGCCATGCGCTTGCGCAGTTCGAGTTCGAACAGCTTGGCGCGCAGCATGTCGAACGCCTCGGCCTTGTTGCGGTGCTGCGAGCGGTCGTTCTGGCACTGCACGACGATGCCCGACGGCGCGTGCGTCAGGCGCACCGCGGAGTCGGTCTTGTTGATGTGCTGGCCGCCGGCGCCGGACGCGCGGTAGGTGTCGATGCGCACGTCGGCCGGATTGATCTCGATCTCGATCGATTCGTCGACCTCGGGATACACGAAGATCGACGAGAACGACGTGTGGCGGCCGTTGGCCGAGTCGAACGGCGACTTGCGCACGAGGCGGTGCACGCCCGTTTCCGTGCGCAGGTGGCCGTAGGCGTATTCGCCCTCGACCTTGATGGTGGCCGTCTTGATGCCGGCGACCTCGCCCTCGGACAATTCCATCACCTCGGCCTTGAAGCCCTTGCGCTCGCAATAGCGCAGGTATTGGCGCATCAGCATCGATGCCCAGTCCTGGGCCTCGGTGCCGCCGGCGCCGGCCTGGATGTCGATGAAGCAGCTGGCGTGGTCCATCGGATTGCTGAACATGCGGCGGAATTCCATCTGCTCGACCACTTTCGCGATCTCGCCGGCGTCGGCTTCCACGGCTTCGATGGTGGCGTCGTCGCCTTCCTCGCGCGCCATCTCGAACAGGTCGGCCGCGTCGCCCAGGTCGGCGCGCGCCTTTTCCAGGGTCAGGACGACGCCTTCCAGCGCCTTCTTCTCACGGCCCATGTCCTGGGCGCGTTTCTGGTCGTTCCAGATCGCCGGATCTTCGAGTTCCTGGTTGACCTGCTCTAACTTCTCCGCTTTGCGGTCGAAGTCAAAGATACCTCCGAAGTTCGGCTTCACGGCTGGTCAGGTCGTTCAGCAGGGCGGAGAGGGCATTGATGCGTTCAGCTTCCATGGTCTTTGGCAAATTTTATTGGTTGAATCGAACCCACGATTATACCGTAATGGCAGGCGCTCCCGTGCTCGCCTTGCCGTGCGCCATGGCGCTGGCTTATGATGCCTGCCCATGAAGCCCCGCCTTTCCCATCTTTTGCCGCTGATTCCGGCGGCCGCGTCCGCCTTTGCCGCACCGGTGGCGCCCGGCACGCACGCCACGCTCGCGATCCTGGAGACGACCGACCTGCACGCGAACGTCGTCGGCTACGATTATTTCAAGCTGGCGCAAGACCCCTCGTTCGGCCTCGACCGCACGGCGACGCTGATCGCCCAGGCGCGGGGCGAGTTTCCGAACACGGTGCTGCTCGATGACGGCGACACGATCCAGGGCACGGCGCTGGGCGATTACCAGGCCCTCGTCGCGCCCGTGAAGTGCGGCGAACTGCCGGCCATCTACCAGGCGATGCGACGCCTCGGCTATGACGGCGGGAGCGTCGGCAACCACGATTTCAACTACGGCCTGGGCTATCTCGGCCAGGTGACGGGCACCCGCTTCGACGTCCCCGGCATCGAGCAGCACGCCAAGCCGTGCGCCGGTCCCGGGTTTCCCATCGTGCTCGCGAACGTCTACAGCGTCAGGACGCATGCGCCGCTGTTCGCGCCTTACCGCATCATCGACAAGCGCGTGCGCGCCAAGGACGCGGCCGGGCATGCCGTCGAGGCGACGGTCAGGATCGGCATCATCGGCTTCACGACGCCCACGATCATGGCGTGGGACAAGCGCGCGCTGGAGGGCCGGGTCTACACGGAAGGGCTCGTCGAGACGGCACGCCGCTACCTGCCCGAGATGCGCCGCCAGGGTGCCGACCTGATCGTCGCCATCTCGCACGGCGGCCTGGACGCCAGCCCGTATTCGCCGACGATGGAGAACGGCAATTACTACCTGGCGCAAGTGCCCGGCATCGATGCGCTGCTGATGGGGCATGCGCATCAGTTGTTTCCGAATCCGGCGAGCAAGGTCGCGCAATTCGACCTGCCGCATGTCGACAAGGTGCGCGGTACCGTGTTCGGCGTGCCGGCCGTGATGGCGAACCTGTGGGGCAAGGACCTGGGCGTGATCCGCTTCGACCTGCGGCACGACGGCAAGGGCTGGACGATCAACCGCGACCGGACCGTCGTCGAGACGCGCGCCACGCAGCAGTCCGACAAATCGTATGTCGCGGCCGATCCGGCCGTGCTGGACAGGGTGCGCACCGCCCACGAGGCCACGATCCGCTATGTGCAAACGCCCGTCGGCAGCACGGATTTCCGCATGTCGACGTATTTCGCCGATGTGGGCGATCCGTCCGCCATCCAGGCCGTCAACGCCGCGCAGGCGGACTATGTGCGCAACTACGTGAAGGCGAATCTGCCGCAATACAAGGACGTCCCCGTGCTGTCCGTATCGGCCGCGTTCAAGTCCGGCGCGGCGGGCCCGGGCGATTACACGGACGTGGCGCCCGGCAGCCTCGCGCTGAACAATGCGGCCGACCTGTACCTGTATCCGAACGCGCTGTATGCGGTCAAGGTCGACGGGGCGGGATTGAAGGCGTGGCTGGAACATGCGGCGGGACGCTTCAACACCATCGATCCGGCACGGACGGCGCCGCAGGAACTCGTCAACGGCGGCTTCCCCAGCTATAACTTCGACACCGTCACATCACCCGATCTGCGCTACGAGATCGACGTGACGCGGCCGGCCGGACAGCGCATCCGCAACCTGGCGTGGCGGGGCAAGCCCGTCGCCAGCGACCAGGCCTTCCTCGTCGCGACCAATAACTACCGCGCGAGCGGCGGCGGCGGCTTCCCCGGCCTGGACGGTAGCCGGACCGTGATTGCCGCGCCGGACACGAACCGCGACGTGCTGATCGCCTGGATCCGCGCGCATAAGCGGCTCACGCGGGCCACGGACGGCGCGGCGCGCAGCTGGCGCTTCGCCAGGGTGCATACGGCGGGACCGGTCGTGTTCCATGCGCCGCCGGGCAAGCTGGACCTGGCGCGCGCGGCGGGACTGGATAATGTGTCGGAAATGCGGGCGGACGACGGCCAGGGCAAGGGGTTCGCGCTGTACGCGGTCGACCTGGCGAAATAAGGGCGCTCAGTTGCGCAGGGTGCGGCCCGTGGCCTGGATCTCGCTCGAGGCGATCTCGGCCAGGTCGATGAGGCTTTGTACTTCGGCCGCGCGCAGGCGGCGCGGTTCGCGGTCGATCACGCACAACGTGCCGAGCGGCTGGCCGGACTTGTCGCGCAGGGGCACGCCGGCATAGAAGCGGATGTGCGGTTCCTGCAGCACGAGCGGATTGCAGCGGAAGCGCTCGTCTTCCATGGCGTCTTCGACGACGAATAATTCGTTCTTGAGGATCGCGTGCGAGCAGAACGCCCAGTCGCGCGGCGTCTCGCGCGCGGCGAGGCCGGTGCGGGCCTTGAACCATTGGCGGGTCGAGGTCAGCAGAGAGATCAGGGCGATCGGCGAACCGGTCACCATCGAGGCGAGGCGCACGAGGCGGTCGAAGCGGACTTCCTCGTCGGTGTCGACGAGGCCGGTGGCGGCCAGCGCGGCCAGGCGCGCGCGCTCGTTGGCGCCGACCGGGTAGCCGGCCTGCGGCGCCGGCTGGTATTCCTTGTCCGTGCTGGGGTTCGGGGTCGAACGCCCCGGGTCGTCGCCATGCATCAAGCCTTGCACGAGACTCAGGCGCGTGCGGCGGTGGCCGCCGGGCGTCTTCCAGGATTCGATTGCGCCGCTTTCCATCCAGATCTGCACGGTACTCGTCGCCACGCCCAGCAGGCGCGCCACTTCGCTCGTGGTCAGGATCGGGTCGTCTTCTTGTAAGTTGCTTTGCATAAACATCCTCATTACCGTCAGTATAGCGGATTCGGAGGGGTTCGCATTTCTTAAAATATAGTTGCGTTATGGAACGTGCTTCTAAGCCAACATTTCCATCCGATTTTACATTTTCGCGCACAATGTGACATTAACGGCATGGGCGCGACGCCGGCGCGGCGCTCAATGCACGGCGTGGCGTTCCGGCTGCACGAGCACGAACGGGCTGACGACGGACGCCCACAGCAGGGTATCGGCGGCCTGCCACGTGCTGGCCTGCACGTCCGATACTTTGGCGACCTTGCCTTCGGTCATCCACTGGGTGATCGCGGCCTTGTCGTCGTGGGCGATGCGCAGGGCGACGTCGACGAGGTCCAGCGCTTCGCTCACGTACACGACGGCGCCGTGGGCGAAATGGCGTTCCAGTTCGGACCAGTGCACGCGGGCGGTTTCGCGGTTGATCTTGTCGTGCAGTTCGTTGTCTTTGAGCGGATCGGTTTTCATGAGCTGGGTATTCGTGATTCAGAGGCGTTCGACGGCGGGGCGCGGCGAACCCGCCCATGTTAACCGATATGCATGGCCCTTGCGGACATTGCCGACCAGCGCCGGGCGGAAACACGCGAGGTTCGTGCCGCCAAGCTGGCGTACGCTCGGGTAGATGACGCCCATCGCGCCCGCGTCCAGCAGGTCGGCGGCCAGCGCCTGCGAGGCGACGTAGCTGTCCGGGGCAAGACAGTCGTGCCAGGCATCGGCGCCGCGCAGGTCGTGGAAGGTGGCGCTGAAGTCGGCCAGCAGCGCCTGGTAGTTCACGCTGTCGTCGAAGCGGCCGACCTCCTGGTATTCGACGGCCTTGTGGAACGCCACCTCGGCCAGCGCCGTCTCGGCGTCGAACGCGCAATACCACGCGCCCCGTTCGCCGTCGTTGAAGCGGCTGCCTTCCGGACGCGCATACGCATAGGCCGCGTTGATGATGCGGAAATTCGGCACGCCAAATACGAGCTCATCCACCCCGATGCCGGGCAGCAGGCCGGATTCGCCGCGCAGGCGGTCGTTGGTCGCGTTGTCGAGGTCGAACAGGTCGCGCAGCATGCCTGCGCCGTCGGCCAGCGGGGCCAGCACGGAATCTTCGAGGTCGGCGAAGCGCGAGGGGATCAGGCGGCACGTGTCGAACTGCCGCAGCGCCGTCAGGCGGGGAATGAGCTTCACTCACAATCCTCCGCGGCGGGCGTCGAGGAGGCGGCGCACGGTCTGCATCGCCAGCAGGCCGCCGCCCAGCATATACGCCAGCGGGGTGCGGCCGTTGAAGATCGGATTGGTATTCGGGAGGTGGGGCCATTCGTCGGCGAGCTTGTCGCCGTACAGGATGTGCAGGGCCTTGTAGATGCCGAGCAGGTAGGAAATGCGTGTGATGCGGTCGACTTCGAGCAGTCGCGCGGGGTGCTTCTTCCATTCGTAGAACGAGGACGACGACAGGCCGCCGAGCAGCTCGCGCGCATCCTCGTCGCGGATCCGCCAGGCGTCGGCGAGCCGGAAGAATCCTTTCAGGGCCGACTCGGACAACCGTTCGCGCTCGGCGCGGGCGGACAGGTCGACGAGTACCGCCGGTTCGAACCGGCTCTTGGGGTAGGCGTAGGCGAAGCTCATGGGAATCCTCCGGTTTTGGATTATATATACTCCGCTTCCGGACAGCGTGCAAGCGTCTTGTGCAAAGCGTATCGCCATGCCAGAATGCAAAGCTTGTCAAACCATCATCCTGGCAAACGACGAAAAGGGGGGCGCGATGCGTCTGCTGTCGATTGGGGTCATGTGCATCAGCATGCTGATGCTGGCTATGGCGGGCGCGGCGCGGCCGTCGCACGACGAGCTGAAGAAACAGGTGGCCGACACGGAACGCGCCTTCGCCGCCACGATGAAGGCGCGCGACCACGCCGCGTTCATCTCCTTCCTGGCCGACGAGGCCATCTTCTTTTCCGGCGCGACGGCACTGCGCGGGCGCGACGCCGTCGCCGACGCGTGGCGCAAATATTACCAGGGCGAGCGCGCGCCGTTCTCGTGGGAACCCGAACAGGTGGAAGTGGTGGAGTCGGGCACGCTGGCCTACAGCGGCGGCCCGGTCTACGACGCCGGCGGCAAGATGGTGGGGCGCTTCAATTCGATCTGGCGGCTGGAAGCGCCCGGGCGCTGGAAGATCGTGTTCGACCGGGGCGAGGCGCCGCCGTGCCGCTGCGGCGCCGCGGCGGCGGCAAAGAAGGACTGACCGCCCCCGCGCTCAACAATGTGACTAGTTGCTCGTGCCGAGTTGACACTCTCCAGGCCTGTCCCGATACTCGTCCGCACCCCAACGACGACAGGCAGGAGACATGGATAAGCTCACGATTCGCACCTATGCACCGATCGCGCTGCTGACGCTCGCGCTGACGCAGTCCGCCTTTGCCGCGCAAGGCAAGCAGGTCGAAAAACTCGATCGCGGCGTCATCGCCATCGCGACCGGCAGCGGCGTCTTCATCAGCTGGCGCGTGCTGGGCGTGGACGAGCCCGACACCCGCTTCAACCTCTACCGCGACGGCGTGCGCCTGAACGATGTCCCGCTCGAGGCGAGCAACTTCACGGACGCCACCGGCACGCCGGCGGCGCATTATGCCGTGCGGCCTATCGTCAAGGGGCAGGAAAAGAAGGACGAGCCGGCCGCCGCGACCTGGAACCAGCCTTACCTGCGCATTCCGGTGCAGCGGCCCGCGGGCGGCGTGACGCCCAAGGGCGAAGCGTACACCTATGACATCAACGACGGCACGCCGGCCGACCTGGACGGCGACGGCCAGTACGAGCTGATCGTCAAGTGGCAGCCGAGCAATGCCAAGGACAATTCGCAGTCGGGCTACACGGGCAACACCTATGTCGACGCATACAAGCTCGACGGCACCCGGCTGTGGCGCATCGACCTCGGCCGCAACATCCGCGCCGGCGCCCATTACACGACGATGGTGGCCTATGACCTCGACGGCAACGGCAGGGCCGAGGTGATGCTCAAGACGGCCGACGGCACCGTCGACGGCCAGGGCAAGGTGATCGGCGACGCCAGTGCGGATTACCGCAATGCCAATGGTTATATCCTGTCCGGCCCCGAGTTCCTGACCGTGTTCGACGGCCGCACCGGCCGCGCGCTGGCGACCACGAACTACCTGCCAGCGCGCGGCTCGGTGGCGGCCTGGGGCGACAGCTACGGCAACCGCGTCGACCGCTTCCTGGGCGGCGTCGCCTACCTGGACGGCCGCCGTCCCAGCGCCGTGTTCTCGCGCGGCTACTACACCCGCGCCGTGGTGGCCGCCTGGGATTACCGCGACGGCGTGCTGTCCAGCCGCTGGGTGTTCGACACGGACAAGGAGGGGAGCGCCGTGCGCGGCCAGGGATCGCACTGGTTCGCGGTGGCGGACGTCGACGGCGACGGCCGCGACGACATCGTCTACGGCGCGGCCGCGATCGGCAGCGACGGCCATATGCTGTACAGCACCGGCCTGTGCCACGGCGACGCGCTGCACGTCGGTAAGCTCGACCCGAGCCGCGCCGGCCTGCAGGCGTATATGGTGCACGAAACCCCGTCCTGCTACGGCGCCTACGGCTCCGAGATGCACGATGCGGGCACCGGCCGGATCCTGTGGGGCGTGAGCGGCAGCGGCGCCGACGTCGGCCGCGGCGTGTGCGCGGACGTCGATCCGAATTACCTCGGCGAGGAATGCTGGGCCGCGCGCGGCGGCCTGATGGCGGCCAGCGGCCACCAGATCAGCACGAAACGGCCAAGCAACATGAATTTCGCCAGCTGGTGGGATGGCGACCTGGGCCGTGAGCTCCTCGACGGCACCGCCATCAACAAGTGGCAGCCGGCGACGGCGAGCGTGGTGCGCCTGCTGGACGGCGGGCCGTTCGGAGCGGCGTCGAACAACGGCACCAAGGCCACGCCGGTGCTGTCGGCCGACATCCTGGGCGACTGGCGCGAGGAAGTCGTGTGGCGCACGGCCGACAACTCGGCGCTGCTCGTGTTCAGCACGACGACGCCGACCACGGCGCGCATCCCGACCCTGATGCACGATCCGCAATACCGCGCGCAGGTGGCGGGCCAGAACGCGGGCTACAACCAGCCGCCGCATCCCAGCTACTACCTGGGCGTGGGCATGGGGCCGGTGGTGCAGGCGCCGATTTTTACGCGCTAGGTCCGTAGCATAAACGACCGCTCAAGTATCAAGACGTCGTCCCGCGAAGGCGGGGGTCCAAGTTGTCCGCGTTATCGTGACGCGTGCAAAATTGGGTTCCCGCCTGCGCGGGAACGACGATTGTAAGCCGGTGGACTGATGTGTGAGCGCGCATCAGCCGCCGCCCGACGTTGTTTTGGGGACGCGAGCTAAACCGCCTCGGCGTGCTCCACCAGCAACTGCACCTTGGTGACACCGTTGTACTCGTTGGCGTCGAGCCGGAACGCGACCCGCGCCTTGTCGCCCAGCGCGTCCGTGTGCCCGAACCAGATCGCGTCGTAGCGCCGGCCGTTGCGCTCCAGCAGCAGCTTGAGGTGCTTGTCCTTCAGGATGCGCTGGCTGACGACGCGGAATTCGTCGCAGAATACGGGCGGTGCGAAACCCTGGCCCCACACCTGGCCGTCCAGCAGTTCGATGAATTGCGTGCTGTAGAAATCGTCCTCCAGCGGGCCGTCCGTCTCGACGATGCGTTCGAGCTGGGCCTCAGTCAACCAGGCGCGGCCGACGGCTTCGAACGCCTGCGCGAACGCGTCGAAGCGGTCGGCTCGGATCGACAGCCCGGCCGCCATCGAGTGGCCGCCGAATTTGTCGATCAGGCCGGGGACCTTCTTCGACACGAGGTCCAGCGCGTCGCGCAGGTGGAAGCCCGGGATCGAACGTCCGGAGCCCTTGATCCAGCCGTCGCCCGCGGGCGCGAACGTGATCGTCGGGCGGTAGAATTTTTCCTTGAGGCGCGAGGCGACGATGCCGATCACGCCCTGGTGCCAGCCGTCGTCGAACACGGCGATGGTGCTGGCGTCCGCCGGGTTGAAATCGTCGAGGTGCAGCAGCGCCTCGCCCTGCATGTCGGCCTCGATCTCGCGCCGCTTCAGGTTGATGTCGTTGAGCTGCTGGGCGATGGCCCACGCGCGGCCTTCGTCGTCCGTGATCAGGCATTCGATCCCGAGCGCCATGTCTTCCAGGCGGCCGGCGGCGTTCAGGCGCGGACCCAGCGCGAAGCCGAGGTCGAACGGCGACGCGCAGCGCGCTTCGCGGCCCGCCACGCGGAACAGCGCCGCCACGCCCGCGTGCATGCGTCCCGCGTGCATGCGCTTGAGGCCTTGCGCGACGAGGATGCGGTTGTTGGTGTCGAGCTTGACGACGTCCGCGACCGTGCCCAGCGCGACGAGGTCGAGCAGGTTGTCGAGCTTCGGCTGCGTCTGCGCGTCGAACACGCCGCGCCGGCGCAGTTCCGCGCGCAGCGCCAGCAGCACGTAGAACACGACGCCCACGCCGGCCAGGTGCTTGCTCGGGAAGCCGCATTCCGGCTGGTTCGGGTTCACGATCACGCGCGCGTCCGGCAGGGCGTCGCCCGGCAGGTGGTGGTCGGTGACGACGACGTCGATGCCGCGCGCCTTGGCGGCGGCCACGCCGTCGATGCTGGCGATGCCGTTGTCCACGGTGATGATGATGTCCGGCGCCTTTTCGCGCGCCGTCAGGTCGACGATCTCCGGCGTCAGGCCGTAGCCGTACTCGAAGCGGTTCGGCACGATGTAGTCGACCCGCGCGCCCATCGCCCACAGGCCGCGCAGCGCGGTGGCGCAGGCGGTGGCGCCGTCGCAGTCGTAGTCGGCCACGATGGTCATCTTCTTGCCTGCCGCGATGGCGTCGGCCAGATAGGTCGCGGCCGCGTCGATCTGGCGCAGCGCGCCCGGCGGCACCAGTGCCTGGAGCTCGATCGCGAGCTCGCGCGGGTCGGTCAGGCCGCGCGCGGCGTACACGCGCGCCAGCACGGGGTGGATGCCGCCCTGGCGCAGCATTTCGGATTGGCGTACGGGGCAGGGGCGGGTGGCGATGCGGGTCTTCAAAGCAGTCGTTCCAGGGTCGGGCGGCGCCAGAATTTACGCTGCGCCAGTGGTGTCGTTGTCGTTTCGAGGAGGCCGTCGCGGTGGCTCAGCACGAGCCGCACCGACTTGGCGCGGCCCTGCGCCAGCGCCGCGAGCAGCGGCGTGAACAGCTCCGCTTCCAGGCGCTGCATCTGATGCAGCCAGCCGCTCCAGTCGGCCGCGATGCCGGGTGCCGCCACGTTGCCGCAGGCGAGCAGCCAGACGCCGTCCCCGCCCAGCAGGGTATCGAGTTCGGCCAGGCTGTCCATGCGCCGCTCGGCCAGCGCCGCCAGCCAGCCGGGCGCCTCGAACGCGGCCACGCGCGGGCGCGCGACCGTCTTGCCGGCCGCCTTCGCGACCAGTTGCTGGGCGTGCTCGGTCGCCACGCTGGCGTTCCCCCACGGCCAGAACGAATTGATCGGCAACTGGCCGCGCGCCTCGCGCGCCGCGTTGGCCGGATCGGTGAACCAGGTCACCTGCACGTCGTTCTGCAGCTTGCGGAAGGCGCGTGCCTGGGCGCCGGACGGCATCCAGTCGGTCAGGTTCATGTTCACGGCGGCGTCCGGACTCGCCGTCGCGAGCTCGGTCCAGTCGTCGGCGCGCATGAACCAGGTGTCGTGCGTGCCCCAGGCCAGCGTGTAGCCGGCGTCCTCGAAGCAGGGCCGGGCGCTGTCGAACAGGGCGCGCGCCTCCGGTTCGTGCAGGTCGAGCGCGCGGGTGTCGCCCATTTGCAGGTGCGTGCGCGCGATCTGGATGTGCGTCGGATTCACGACGAACCACATCCCCCCTTCCGGGTCGAGGCCGACGCCGCGCATGGCACTGGCCGCGACGCCCGGCACGAGGCCGCGCGCGAGGCCCAGCGCCCGTGCGATCCACAACTCGTGCGGCAGCACGCGCGCATCGGCATCCAGCGGGTGGTATCGCCTGTTTGATGTTCTTGACAACAGCGCGGCCAGCGCGGGCGCGTGCAGGGCGCGGGTCAGGTCGGGCGCGAATTCTGGAGCGGGGAGGGCGAACGGCAGGACGAGCGAAATGTGGGCCATCCCGGTATTGTAGGCGAAATCGGCCCGTTCAGATATCCGCTCCCCGCATCCCGTCGGTGCCGGGGAGGGGCGTCGTGACGTCCGGCGTGGCCGTGGGCGCCATCGACGCGTCCGGCGGCAGCCCGGCCGATCCGCCCGGCGGCAGCATGCCGGCCACGGGCGTGAGACCGATCGCCTCGTGATACCAACCCTGCACCAGCGCCAGCTGGCGGTGCTCGTCCTCCAGCGCCAGCGTGAAGCCGGCCAGCGCGATCAAGGTCTCCCGGCCGGCGCGGTCGGCCAGCTCGGCCGTCAGCAGCGCGTGCAGCGATTGGGCCAGGCTCGTGCGCGGATCGCCCAGCACCTGCACGATGCCCCGCGAAGCGGTAGACCTGGGACAAGTAGCTGTCGGGTTCGGCCCTGGCGACGCTCGCCGTCAGCTCGATGGCCAGCTGTTCGTGGGCGATCGTCGTCTCCAGCGGCGAATGGTCGGGCGACAGCAGGCCACCCACCAGCGTCGCCTGATGCTGTTCGACCCGCCGCACCTCGGCCAGCGGCTGGCGCAGCGCCATGTTGCAGCGTGCCGCCCTGTGCGAGAAGCGCACGGTCTCGCGTTCGATGCCGGTCATGAGGATCACGCGCATGCGGGTGAGGGCATCGTCGTCCAGCTTGCTGATCGGCTTGCGCACCATGTCGCGCCACGTGGCGTGCTGCCGGTCGAGCGGCGTGCCCTTGGAATCGAAGACGGAAAATGCCATGGTCGGCCTCCTGTCTCCGTTCGATAGGCCTGCGCGCCCGGAGTTCCGGACATTTTCCAGTGTGTGTATGCAGGAAAAAGTACTTCCAATTGTGACAACGCCCCACATGGATGAGCGTTGTGTGGCAAACTGCGGGACCAACGCATTTACCCCGGAGCCCATGAGCCTCATCCACAAACTGCCGTACGAATGGCTGGTCGGCCTGCGCTACACGCGCGCCGGCAAGCGCAGCAGCCGCAACAGCTTCATTTCCTTCATCTCCCTGATCTCCGTGTCCGGCATCGCGTTGGGCGTGGGCGCGCTGATCGTCGTGCTGTCGGTGATGAACGGGTTCCAGAAGGAGGTCACGGACCGCATGCTGTCCGTGCTGGCGCACATCGAGGTGTTCGACGCGAGCGGTTCGATGCCGAACTGGCGCCAGGCCGAGCAGGAAGCCTTCAAGAATCCCGCCGTGCGCGGCGCCGCGCCGTTCGTCGAGACGCAGGGCCTGCTCGTGCGCGAGGATACGATGAAGCCGGCCGTCATCCGCGGCATCCTGCCGTCGGAAGAGCACAAGGTGTCCGACGTGGCCAAGCAGATCCGCCAGGGCAGCATCGAGAGCCTGCATCCCGGCCAGTTCAACATCGTGCTCGGCTACGTGCTGGCGCGTTCGCTCGGCGTGGGCATTGGCGACAAGGTCAACATGCTGCTGGCCCAGGGCCAGACGACGCCGGCCGGCATGGTGCCGCGCTCGCGCGTGTTCACCGTGACCGGCATCTTCGAGGCCGGCCACTACGAATTCGATTCGGCGCTGGCGTTCATCGACATCGAGGACGCCGAGCGCATGGAGCGCCTGGACGCGCCGAACGGCCTGCGCCTGCGCATCGCCGACATGCACGACGCGCCGATCGTGGCGCAGGAACTCAAGCGCAGCATGTCGGGCGACCTGATCATGCGCGACTGGTCGCAGATGAACGCCAACTGGTTCGCCGCCGTGCAGACCGAGAAGCGCATGATGTTCATCATCCTCACGCTGATCATCGCCGTGGCCGCGTTCAACCTCGTCTCGACGCTCGTCATGACGGTGACGGAGAAGCAGCCCGACATCGCCATCCTGCGCACGCTGGGCGCGTCGCCGCGCTCCATCACGAAGATCTTCATGATCCAGGGCGCCCTCGTCGGCATCATGGGCACGGTCGCCGGCGTCGCGCTGGGCGTGCTGGTGGCGCTCAACATCGACCACATCGTGCCGTTCATCGAGCACGTGCTGGGCGTGCAGTTCCTGTCCAAGGATATCTATCTGATCAGCGAAATCCCGTCCGACCTGCGCTGGCCGGACGTCTTCAAGATCGGCGGCGTCTCGGTGCTGCTGGCCTTCGTCGCGACCATCTACCCGAGCTGGTCGGCATCGCGCGTGAAGCCGGCGGAGGCGCTGCGTTATGAGTAACATGAAAAACGAGACCGGCGGCCCCGCCATCCTGGCCTGCCGCGGCGTCGGCAAGACGTTCCGCGAGGGCGACTACGCCGTCCAGGTGCTCGACCACGTCGACTTCTCGATCGGCCGCGGCGAACGCGTCGCCATCGTGGGCGCGTCCGGCTCCGGCAAGTCGACCTTGCTGCACATCCTGGGCGGCCTGGACACGCCCAGCACCGGCATCGTCACGCTGCAGGGCGAAGACTTCGCCACGCTGTCCGAGACGCGCCGCGGCGACCTGCGCAACCGCTTCCTCGGCTTCGTCTACCAGTTCCACCACCTGCTGCCCGAATTCACGGCACTGGACAACGTCGCGATGCCCCTCTTGATCCGGCGCATGAAGCGCGCCGAGGCGCTCGCGCGCGCCGAGGCGATCCTCGCGCGCGTGGGCCTGACCAAGCGCGCCATCCACCGGCCGGGCGAACTGTCCGGCGGCGAACGCCAGCGTGTCGCGCTGGCGCGCGCCCTCGTCACGGAACCGGCCTGCGTGCTCGCCGACGAACCGACCGGCAACCTCGACCACGCGACCGCGCAAGGCATCTTCGACCTGATGCTGGAACTGTCGAAGACCCTGGGCACCGCCTTCGTCATCGTCACGCACGACCCGGAACTGGCGGGCCGCTGCGACCGCGTGCTGCGCATGACGGAACACGGATTGCAGCCGGCCGAGGCGTAACCACCCCATGTGGATCGACACCCACTGCCACCTCGACGCGCACGAATTCGGCACCGCATCCGCCGGCGTCGCGCGGCGTGCGCAGGCGGCGGGCGTCGGCATGATCGTGATCCCGGCCGTCGCACGGGATAATTTCGACGTCGTGCAAAGGCTGGCGGCGGACGTCCCGAACGCCAGCTATGCGCTGGGCATCCACCCGATCTACGTACCGCGGGCCACGGACGACGACCTGGCCGAATTGCGGCGCCGGGTCGAGGCGTCGCTCGGCGATCCGCGCTTCGTCGCGATCGGCGAGATCGGCCTGGACTTCTTCATTCCGCTGCTGTGCGAGCCGGCCATGCGCGACAAGCAGGAACGCTTCCTGCGCGAGCAGCTGCGCATCGCGCGCGACTTCGGCCTGCCGGTGCTCACGCACGTGCGCCGGTCGCAGGACCAGGTGCTGAAGCACGTGCGCCAGATCCGCCCACCCGGCGGCATCGCGCACGCTTTCAACGGCAGCTTCCAGCAGGCCCGGGCCTTCATCGACGCGGGCTTCCACCTCGGCTTCGGCGGCGCGATGACCTTTACGCGCGCGCTGCAGATCCGGCGGCTCGCGGCGGAACTGCCGCTGGACGCCATCGTGCTGGAGACGGATGCGCCGGACATCGCGCCCGCGTGGATCCACCCGGCCCGCAACAGCCCGGAACAATTGCCCGCGATCGGTGCCGTGCTGGCCGAGCTGCGCGCCGTCGACGTCGCTGCGGTGCGCGCGGCGACCCGCGCGAATGCGCTGGCGGCGATACCCCGCCTGGTCCCGCTGCTGGCCTGAGGCGTCGTTCTCCCCGGCGCGCATGCGCCGCGCATCAATCACATGGGTCGTACCCGCTGACCATCGAAGCGCGCCGCAATCGCAGCCGAAACCGCGACCGCGTCCGCGCCGTCGCGGTTCCCGGATGTTCACGGCGGCGCGTCGCGCGACCCCGCGCGGCGCGCGGCGTGCGACCATCCGCACGCGCCCAAGTTCGCCCCTGCGCACTCTGAGCCAAACCAATCCCGGGCCGTTCGAAGCATGGAAGAATCCATTCTCGTGCCGCAGCCGCGGCGTGTTCACGGGAGAGACAGTGGAAAGCGCGAGCGAGTTCCTGCGGGTCCTGCAGCACGAGAAGGTCCTGAGCACCGCGCACCGGCCGTTGCGCCTGCGCCTGGCCCACGGCGGGCGGCTCGCGGACGACGTGCTGCTGCCCCAGCGGGTCGTGGGCAGCGAGGCGATCTGCGGCGGCATCGACTACCGCGTTGCCTGCGTCGCCAGCAGCCCGCACATCGCGCTCAAGGACTTCATCGCGCTGCCCGCCGAACTCCAGTTCGTCACCGACCGCGGCATGCTGCGCAGCGTCTGCGGCATCGTCACGGAGGCGCGCGCGGGCGACGCGGACGGCGGCCTGGCCGGCTACGAACTCGTCCTGCGCGACGTGTTCGCCGTGATGGAAAGGCGCACCAACAGCCGCGTGTTCCGCTACCAGAACGAGCTCGAGATCGTGCAGCTGCTGTGCGACGAATGGCGCCAGTCGAACACGGTGCTGGCCAACGCGTTCGAACTCGAACTCGACCCGTTGTTCGACATGCGCCAGTTCCCGCCGCGCGAACAGACCATGCAGTACAACGAATCGGACGCCGCATTCGTGCGCCGGTTGCTCGGGCGGCGCGGCATCGCCTGGGTGTTCCGGCCGGGCCGCGGCCGCGGCAGCCCCGTCGACCCCGCGCACGACCGCACGCCGGCGCATACGCTGGTGCTGTTCAACGACCCGAACAGCCTGCCGCAGAACGGCGCCGGCACCGTGCGCTACCACCGCGACACCATGGCGGACGGCCGCGACACGATCCATTCCTGGCGCGCCGCGCGCCGCCTGCAGCCGGGCGTCGCCACCCGCCACAGCTGGGATTACAAGAACGCCGGCAGCCCGGAGTTCATGACGGCCACCGCGCGCAGCGCCGCCGACCAGGGCCCGAGCGGCAATACGCTCGCCGCGTCGCTGGACGACTACCTGATCGAGATGCCGCACGCCGGCAACGACGCCCTCGACCACTGGCGCCTCGGCCAGGTGCGCATGAGCCGCCACGAATTCGAATCGAAGTGCTTCCAGGGCGAGGGCAGCGTGCGCGACTTCTGCGTCGGCCAGTATTTCACGCTCGACGGCCATCCCGAGGTCGACACCCACCCCGCGCCGGAGCGCGACTTCGTGATCACGGAACTGCACATCGTGGCCGACAACAACCTGCCGCGCGGCCTCGACGTCGAGCGCGACCGGCACACGGCACGGCTGGCCGCGGATCCCGCCCCGAGCGCGCTGCCGGCGCCGCGCGCGGGCGACGGGCAGGCGCGCGTGCGCGTCAGCTTTTCCGCCGTACGGCGCGGGATCGCCATCGTGCCGGCATACGACCCGCGCACCGACCTGCCGCATCCGCCGCTGCAAAGCGCGATCGTCGTCGGCCCGGCCGGCGAGGACGTCCATTGCGACGCGCTGGGACGCGTGAAGATCCGCTTCCCCGGCATGCGCACCGCCGACCACCGCCACGCGCACGGCGCCGGCGCGTCCGGCTCGCCGGCCGATTCGGCCTGGGTGCGCGTGGCGTCGAACTGGGCCGGCAACGGCAACGGCAGCCGGCAGCAGGCGGGCGCGCTGGCGCTGCCGCGCGTGGGCAGCGAAGTGCTGGTGGCCTTCCTCGGCGGCGATCCCGACCGCCCGATCATCCTGGCGCAGTTAT
Source organism: Massilia luteola (assembly GCF_034420155.1). Taxonomy (NCBI): domain Bacteria; kingdom Pseudomonadati; phylum Pseudomonadota; class Betaproteobacteria; order Burkholderiales; family Oxalobacteraceae; genus Massilia; species Massilia luteola. The sequence continues at coordinate 45,815 of NZ_JAXOFN010000006.1, read as the reverse complement.
ACAACCAGCGCACGGCGCCGCCCGCGTTCAGCCGGACGGGCGCCTTGCCGGGCAACCGCTACGTGTCCGGCACGCGCACGCACGAAGTGCAGGGCGCGCGCGGCAACCAGCTGCGCTTCGACGACACGCGCGGCGAAATCAGCGCTCAACTGGCGAGCGACCACGGCACGTCGGAACTGAACCTCGGCTGGCTGACGCGCCCGCGCGCCGACGGCACCGGCACGCCGCGCGGCGAGGGCGCCGAGCTGCGCAGCGACCTGTCCGTCGCCGTGCGCGGCGCCCAGGGCGTGTTGATCAGCGCCGAGGCGAGCCCGCAGGCGGAAGGCGGCCAGCTCGATCGCGCCGGCCTGGCGGGCCTGGCCGACGTCATGCAGGGCATTCTCGACGAAGTGGGCAAGCTGGCGGCCGTCCACACGGACGACGAACCGACGGGCAAGCGCCTCGCGGTCCTCGTCGACAAGCTGAAACGCTGGCACGCCGGCAGCAACGTGGCCGAAGGCGCGGCGGGCGGCGGCGAACCGATCCTGGCCGCGACGGCGCCGAACGGCGTCATCATCGCCAGCAACGACAGCCTCGCGCTGGGCGCGAGCGGCAAGGTGGACGTCGTCAGCGCGGGCGACGCCGAGGTCGCGGCCGGCAAGAACATCTTCGTGCGCGCCGCCCGGCGCCTGAGCCTGTTCGCCCACGAGCTGGGCGTACGGCTGGTCGCGGGCCGCGGCGACATCGTCATCCACACCCACCTGGGCAATATCCAGATCAAGTCGGCGGGCCGCATCAGCCTCGTCGCCGCCGAGCGCATCGAGCTGGAGGCGCCGGACGTCAAGATCATCGCGCCGGGCGCGCAGACCGACTGGGCCGGCGGCACGGTCACCCAGCAGACGAGCGGCCGCCAGGTGTTCAAGGGCGCCGGCTTCGACGAGCTCGGACCGGACGGCGCGACCCCCGCCGGCGTGCGCATGCCGGCGTCGCACCTGCACACGGACGAATACGTGGTACTGCGCCACGAGCAGACCGCGAAGCCGGTCCCGAACCAGCGTTACAAGGCGACGTTCGAAGACGGCCGCACCGTTACTGGACGCACCGACGCGGAAGGCCGCACGTCCTTACTGATCGGCGAAATGATCGGCGACGTGCACATGACCTTCCTCCCCGACGACGACACCGCCCACTGACCGGGCCCCAACCCTCGACCACGGAGCGCGCATGGCAGACCCGACCCGCCCCTTGCCCCACCTCGTCCCGCAGCCGGACGGCAGCTGGACCGGCCGCGCCGTCCTGACGCCGACCTCGTTCACGACGCGTGGGCTGTTCACATTGCCGTCGTCAAAGGTCATACCGGTGATCGTGGTGCCGGGGATCATGGGGACGAATTTGAGGGCGGCGACCAGTCCGGCGAAGCGGGCGAATGAGGCACTTGATCCGGGGGAGCCGGCGTGGCGGGCGCCGAATGGGACGTTTGAGGGGTTGAAGACGGCGCATAAATGGAAGAATTTCGGCCCGGTCCGGCGTCAACAAATTTTGGACGCTAAGACGCTTGAGGTGGACAACCGTGGCGATATCCATCTTCCGCTGGAAGCGCGCAACTACGGCACGACCGAGGCCGAAGTGCGGCAGCGCTGGTGGGGTGAAGTCCACTGGGATTCTTACGGTAGGTTGCTGTATGGTTTGCATGTGGGGCTCAACCACACTTTCGAGATGGACCCGTTGGACAATGTACGCGTGATATGTCGTCATTGGAAAGATGTGATGGCATGCGACCCGGCAAAATGGGGCGTGCGGCGTATCGACAAGCTCACTGAACCTGAGTTGGAAAAGCACGCGGGCTATTACTACCCGGTCTACGCATGCGGCTACAACTGGCTCGAATCCTGTGAGGACTCGGCCAAGTCGCTCCGACAACGTATAGAACGCATCATTGCCTTCTGGACTGAGCGCAAGCGTGAATGTCAGAAAGTGATCCTAATTACCCACTCGATGGGCGGTTTGGTCGCGCGTGCTTGCGCTAAGCAGATTCCAGAGCGGATTCTCGGGGTCATTCACGGCGTGATGCCAGCCCTCGGTGCACCGGCCTGCTACCGCCGGATCGCCTGTGGTACTGAGACGTGGAGTCCAAGCAATGGAAAGGTAGATAATATCAAGGCCGAGCACGTTGCCGACATCTTGGGTGAGCACCCGAGAGACACGATGGCCGTAATGGCTACCTCGCCGGGCGCACTACAGCTACTGCCGAATCATCTTTACCCGCAGCCTTGGTTGCATATCTGTCTGGTCAGCAGGGTCAATAATAAAGACGTGCCGCGGGAGGTGGTACATTTGCCGGTCGGAAATCCGTACGATATGTATCGTGATACGCGATCTTGGTACAGGCTGATTGATCCGGTATTGGCAGATCCGGCAAAAAAGTACAACGACGAGGCTGAGGTCATCGATATGATTCGAAAGGCCGTCAATAATGCCGAGCGCTTCCACCGCCAGGTTCTGGATACCTATTATCATCCAAATACCTATGCTTTTTATGGCGCGGACCCGGAACACATGTCCTTTGGCGCGGTGCGCTGGGTAGCGCGCGACCCTGGAGCGGGGGCCGTGTTCACGGAGTCGAACGTCCGCGGAGCGGTCTTGGGGGACTACACTCCAACCGGCGGGCGACGCGTTCGCGTGGAAAGGCGTACCGACATGTATTTTGTTCCGGCGGGCCAGGATGTTGCCGGTGACGGCACTGTGCCGCACCAGTCCGGCGCAGGGCCACGCGGAAAGGTCAGCCAGTTGTTCGACGTCCGTGGATTCGATCATCAAGGGGCGTTCAACAATGACGCAATCCTGATGTTGACCCAACATCTTATTGTCAAGCTGGTTCAGAAGCTGCAATGAAACGCACGGAGAAACAGCAATGGCGCAAGCGTTTCGCATTTCCCGCGCTTCAGAACATTGCCGGAGCCACTGTCGTGACTCATGACCTCTGCCGGAAAAGCACGGACGGGGTTACGAGCCTGATGAGACGCAAGAAAACTCCATGCGCCGTTCAGTACGCACGAGCCACCGAATGTAAATTGGACGGGCGAGCGATTGACGTCCATGGGCTCGATCCTATGGACGCGTTCACGCGGCGAGTTGTTCTGTCGTCGGCCCCGGTTTCCATTGTCAAGCTGGTACCGACGTTGCCATGACTCGAACGAGGAAACACGGTTGGCGGGAGCTTGTCGTCTTGCTCGCAGCTCTCGCCTGTGCGGGAACCTGGGCTGCAGGCCAGGTCCGTAGCATACGGGACAGATCCGAGGTGGCAAAAATGACGGAAAAAATGAAAACGGTATGCGTCGGACGATACCTGGTCGATGTACCGGGCGAGGCTGAGGTAAGCCTGTCGGGCGAAAGGATCTCTGGATTCGCGATTGATACTGTCGAAGAGAGCCAGGCAGCGTTCCGGCAGAGGGTTGCCGCGCGTGAGGCCGACATTGCGGCACGTCGTGCCGATCAGGATGACAACGGCGAGGGGGGCATGATCGAAGCACGCGATTTGCGTATTCCCGGCCTGGTTGGGCGATCATTTGTCTATGGACGTAGCCGCGGTTACATGATGAACGGGGATCGTCGGGTCGACATGGAGTCGGTATCGATCGAGGTCCATGCACATATGGGGGAATTAAGTTTTTTGTTGTCGGCGACGTCCAAGCAGGAGTCCGGTGTCAGAGAGGCGGAAGCCCTGCTGGCACGGTTGCAAATGCGTGGCGAAGAAGAGATCCCGCCTGTGCCGGGCTTCTGTATTTGGCGGGGCGTGTTTGCCGAACCTCTGCCCGAGCACAAGAACGAACACGTGATTCTACATCTCGGCCTGCCCGGCCATCCAGACATGGGTTTGGCTTTGTCCAGCACGCCCAGTGGGCAAACCGGTCGGAGTTTGCTTGAGCGCGTTGCGGAAACTGACGCTGAAGCCACTGCTGACGAGATGTTGCGTGTGACAAAGTTGCGATCGGGAAAGCGCAGTATTAATGGGATCGACGGCGAGGAAGTGCTGGAGAGAGTTCGTGAACTGAACTTTACTACCGGGTACAGCTTTATGTGGGAAGCACCGGGAGTCCAGGATGATCACTTGCGGCCCTATCTGCTATTGAACATGGAGACTGGCACCAACCCGCGACCCGGCGGCAAGCCCGTCGACTCCAGCCTCCATGAAGATGCCGTTTTGACTCTGTGGGACAGTATCTCGTCCAGTATTCGCCTTCGCAAGTCCGATTTGCCGCCGCCTGCCGATCCGCCGCCTGAACCTCCAGGCCCGAAGCTAGGTGCATTGGCAACCGCCGGCGAAGTTTGCCCGCAGTCCGGCTGGTGGAAGTGCCGCGAAGGCGGTCCAGGCGTCGACGTGCAGGGCGGCGCGGTCCAGTGGATCCGCAAGGGCGACAAGATGCCACAGGCGTTGCTGCTGCCGCGCCAGACCTTATGGCAGAAGTTGCGTGCTCTCCAGCCGAGCATCGAGCCCTCCCGGCCGACCACCTGGAAACTGCTCGACAAGCGTGTGCGGCCGCGCACACCAACTATAGTGGCACTTGCTCCGCCGGGACCGGGTAGCGTCACCGCGGATACGCCGACCAATGCAGGTCCGGCGGTCGTCCTTGGTACCAGCGTGAAGACGGGTGAAGTCTGCCCGGCCAGCGGCTGGTGGCGCTGCGAGGAGACACACGCCCTCGACGGTACGCGCTGGTTCCCGCGCGGCAGTACGCTTCCGGCCGCGACCTTTCAAGTACCGGTAGGCGTATTCGGTCGCTCCACCGGTCCCGAGGCCATTCAACGTCGCAGTACGTGGCAACTGATGCGTCAAGCTGCGCTTCTCGCGGATGCCCAAAAGGAGCCGCAGGACGGCACCGCGCCTCCTGCCGTCGGTCCGTCGACGCTGGCGTGAGCCAGCTGCAGCGCGCTCGTACATTCTTTGAAGGGTGGATACATCATGGGAAACGCAAGGCATTCCAGATGATCCAAAACAGCCTTTCTTATCGCTTGCACTACACGGAGGAATCGGTTCATGCCCTGGCGGCACACCGATCGATACCAGCCTACACGAAGGCGCCGTTCTGGCCCCGTGGGACAGTATCTCATCCAGCATCCGCCGCCGGCCAGTCAAGCCTTTGGAAAATCATCCGCCGTCCGACAAACCGGCCGCCGGCCGCCGCGACCGCACATGATCGACCGCCCGCCATAACGGTTTCACCCTTGTGATCGTTACGCCATGCGCAGCTTCATCCTGGGCTTCGTCATCGGCGTAAGCTGCCTGCAAACCGCCGCCACGCTGCCGTCGACAAAGCAGATGGCCGCCTGCGCTGCCGCCGCCGCGCTGCTCCTTCTGGCCTGCGCGTATGCGATCCGCCACCCGGCCGCGCGAATCGCTACCATCGCCAGCGCCGGCCTGCTGGCCGGCTTCACCTGGGCCGCGCTGCTGGCCCAAACGACGCTCGCGCCATCGCTCGCCCCGCGCGACGAAGGCCGCGACCTGCACATCGTCGGTATCGTCGAGACGCTGCCCTACCGCTTCGACCAGGGCGTGCGCTTCGACTTCCGCGTCGAACGCAGCCTCGATGCCGGCGTGGGCGTGCCGCCGCATGTGGCGTTGTCGTGGTATGCCGGCCGGCACGGCGCGGGTCGGGCCGTCGGCGACGTCCAGCCGGGCCAGCGCTGGCGATTGACGGTGCGCCTGCAGCACCCCCACGGGAACGCCAATCCGGGCGGATTCGATTACGAGGCGTGGCTGCTGGAGCAGGGCGTGCGCGCCACTGGCTATGTCCGTGCCGGCGACGACAACACGCAACTGAGCGCCTTCGTGGCCAGTCCGAGCGTGCTGGTCGAACGCGTGCGGGCGGCGCTGCGCGCGCGCATCCAGGACGCCCTCGCGGGCCGCACCTACGCCGGCGTCATCGTGGCGCTGGTGATCGGCGACCAGCGCGGCATCGACCAGGCCGACTGGCAGGTGTTCAACCGCACGGGCATCGGCCACCTCATTTCCATCTCCGGATTGCACATCACGATGATCGCGGGTCTCGCCGCGTGGGCCGTGTCGGCCTTGTGGCGCCGCTCGTTCTTCACGGGCGCGCGGCTGCCGTTGCTGCTGCCGGCGCAGAAGGCGGCGGCGCTGGCCGGGGCGATCGTCGCCTTGCTGTACGTGCTGCTGGCCGGCTTCGGCGTGCCGGCGCAGCGCACGCTGTACATGCTGTCGGTCGTCGCGCTGGCGTTGTGGATGGGGCGCCTGGCGGCCGTGTCGCACGTGTTGTGCGCGGCGCTCGGGGTAGTCGTGCTGCTCGATCCGTGGGCCGTGTTGTGGCCGGGGTTCTGGCTGTCGTTCGGGGCCGTGGCCGTCATCCTGTTCGCGGGACACGGCCGCATCGCGCCGCCGCCCGCCGGTCCGCGCGGCGCGCTGCTGCTGGCCGGACGCACGCAATGGGCCGTCACGGCGGGCCTGGTGCCCCTGACGCTGCTGCTGTTCGGCCAGGTGTCCGTCGTCAGCCCGCTCGCGAACGCGGTGGCGATCCCGGTCGTCAGCTTCGTCGTGACGCCGCTCGCGCTGGCGGGCAGCCTGACCCCCGGCCCGCCGGGCGACTGGCTGCTCCTGCTCGCGCACTGGGTCGTCGAGATGCTCGCCTGGCTGCTGCGCCACATGGCCGGCTGGCCGGGCGCCGTGTGGCGTGCGCCGGCGCCCCAGGCGTGGGTGTTCGCGCTGGGGCTGGGCGGCACGTTGTGGATGCTGATGCCGCGCGGATGGCCCCATCGCTGGGCCGGCGCCGTGGCGCTGCTGCCGATGTTGATGCAGCTTCCGGATCATCCGCCTGCCGGCACGTTCCGCGTGACGGCGTTCGACGTCGGGCAGGGCATGGCGCTGCTGGTCGAGACGGCAGGGCACCGCCTGCTGTACGACACCGGCCCCGCCTACGCGCCCGGCGCGGACGGCGGCAGCCGCGTGATCCTGCCGTACCTGCGCATGCGCGGCATCGCGACGCTCGACGGCATCGTCGTCAGCCACAGCGACACCGACCACACGGGCGGCGCGCTGGCGCTGCTGGAAGGCGTCGATGCCGGCTGGCTCGCATCATCGCTGCCGGACGGGCATCCGATCGTACGCGCGGCGCGCCGGCACGTGCGCTGCGTCGCCGGCCAGCACTGGGAATGGGATGGCATCGCGTTCGACATGCTGCATCCGACCGCGGCCAGTTACGCCGATGCGCGGCTGAAGACCAATGCGCGCAGCTGCACGCTGCGCATCAGCAATGGACACCGCACGTTGCTGCTGGCCGGTGACATCGAAGCAGCGCAGGAAGCGGCATTGCTCGGGCGCGCGCGCAACCGCCTGCGCGCGGACGTGCTGCTGGCGCCGCACCATGGCAGCGGCACGTCGTCGACGCTGGCGTTCCTGCAGGCGGTGCGGCCGGAGGTCGCGATCTTCCAGGTTGGATACCGTAACCGCTATCACCATCCAAAACCGGAGGTCTATGAGCGCTACGGCACGCTGGGCGTCGCGCGCTTGCGCACGGACGAAGCGGGCGCGCTGACGTTCGACTTCGGCACGGACGTCGGCTGGCGCAGCTATCGTGCCGAGCATGCGCGCTACTGGTACATGCGCTACGGTGTGGGTGACCGTGAATGACCTTGGGCCCCTGCCTTCGCGGGGGCGACGAACTTGCTCCCGGCGACACAAGTCAGTCGGATAGACTCCCGGTGCCGGTCAGGCGCGGCAGCGTGATGGTCATCCGCAGACCGCCTTCGGCGCGGTTCGCGGCCGAGATCCGGCCGCCGTGCGTCTCGACCACCCGCTTGGCGATGGCGAGACCGAGGCCGTGGCCATCGACGTTGTTGCGCGTGGGGTTCGAGCGGAAGAAGGGTTCGAACACGTCGCCCAGGTGTTCCGGCGCGATGCCCGGGCCCTGGTCGAGCACCTCGATGTGAACGAGGTCGCCGTCCGGATGCACGCACACGTCCACCCGGCCGCCGGCCCCGTGCTTGACGGCGTTGCGCACGATGTTTTCGACGGCGCTCCACAACAGGTCCGGCGCGGCGTGCACGGTGACCGGCTCCGGCGCGTCGACTTCGACGACCGCGCCGGCCTCGAAGCGGGCGTCGTCGGCGATCTGGTCGACCATCTCGACGAGATCGACGGGTTCCGTCGCAGGCAGCGTCGTCGACGCTTCCAGGCGCGACAGCGTCAGCAGCTCGCCGACGAGGCGGTCCATGCGCACGCTTTCCCGCTCGATGCGTTCCAGCGACGCCTGCAGGCGGTCGGGCTGCTGGTGCGCGAGGCCGATGGCTGCCTGCAGGCGCGCCAGCGGCGAACGCAGTTCGTGCGAGACGTCGTGCAGCAGGCGCCGCTGGCCCTCCATCAGCGCGCGCAACTGCGCGCTCATGCGGTCGAAGTCGTGGCCCAGTTCCGCCAGCTCGTCGCCGATCAGGCGCGGCCCGGCGTGCGCGAACCTCGGCGCGAGGTCGCCGGCGGCGGCGGCGTCGAAGGCGCGTTGCAGGGCGCGGATCGGGCGCGAAAAATACCAGGCGAGGAGCACGGCGAACAGCAGGCTGGCGAGCGTGGCGGCGACGATCGGCAGCCAGCGGCCCACGTGGCGGCCGAATTCCTGCGGCAGGCCGAACCAGCCGCCGCCCGGACCCCCAGGCCCGCCGTCCATGCGCGGGCCGGGACCGTCCGGACCACCGGGGCCACCGGGACCACCGGGGCCACCGACACCACCGGGGCCACCGACGCCACCGGGGCCACCGTCCATGCGCGGGCCGGGGCCGTCCGGGCCGCGCGGGGCGCCGTCGCGCGGGGCGGCATCCGGAGCTGGCCCGCCGGGCGGACCGAAGCCAGATTCGGCGCCGAATCCCGGCCGTGAGGGGCCGTCCATGCCCGGCACGTGCCAGGCGCGCGAGGCGAAGGCGACGTAGCGGCGGCCGTCGGCGCCGGTCAGGTGCGTGACGGCGTGTGAGGGACCGTCGCCGTTCAGGTTGCGCTCGACTTCCTCGCGCAGCTTGGCGGGCACGGGACGGTCGAGCAGTTCGTGGCCCTGCTCGTCGAGCACGTACAGATGCATGCGCCGGCTGCCGGCGGCCAGGTCGCGCAGGGCGTCGATGCCGCCGTGCTTGAGGGTGGCCGCGGCCGCGTCCAGCATGATCGTCGCGGGCGGGCTCGCGTCGAGCGTCGGTTCGCCGTTGCGCTGGCGCGCCTGGTCGCGCAGCCACAGGGTGCCGCCGATGCCGATCGTGGCAGCCACCTGGGCCAGCAGGATGGACAGGAAGAACTTCCAGAACAACCGGCCCATCGCTACTCGCGGATCAGCTGGTAGCCGAGACGGTAGACGGTCTGCAGGCAGGAACGGCCGTCGGCCAGCGTGCCGAGCTTATGGCGCAGGCTGGACAGGTGGACGTCGATGTTGCGGTCGAAGCGGGCCAGCGGCCGGCCCAGGCCCTGCTCGGACAGGTCGCTCTTGCTGACGGGGCGGCCGGCGTTGCGGGCCAGGACTTCGAGCAGGTTGAATTCGGTGCTGGTCAGGTCCAGCGGCCGGCCTTCCCACATCGCGCGGCGCTGTTCCGGCAGCATGGTCAGCTTGCCGACGGTGAGCGTGATGCCGGGGCCGTCGTTCGGCGAGCTTTGCGTGCGGCGCAGGATGGCGCGCACGCGTGCCGTGAGTTCGCGCGGCGTGCAGGGTTTCGTGACGTAGTCGTCGGCGCCCAGTTCGAGGCCGAGGATGCGGTCGGCGTCGTCGCCGCGGCCGGTCAGCATCAGGATCGGCATGCGGCTGGCGGCGCGGATGCGGCGCAGCGTCTCGATGCCGTTCATGCGAGGCATCATCACGTCGAGGATGGCGATCGCGTACTGGCCGGACAACGCTTCGCGCGCGCCGGTCTCGCCGTCGTGGGCGCAGGCGACGCGAAAGCCTTCCTGCTCCAGGTATTCGGAGAACATGCCAACGAGTTCGGTGTCGTCGTCGATGAGTAGGACTTGGTTCATGCTCGCATCTTAGCGCAGGGCGGCCGCGCCGGCCACGGCGGCCGGATTCTCTTTACCTCGTTTTACATGGTGATAACACCTTTTAACGCGGAGGAATCCGACAATGGCGTCTCCAAACAAAAAGGATGACAGACATGAAACTCACAAGCCTTTCCGCGGCGGCCGCGCTGCTCGCCGCCTGCGTCACCACCACCTGCGCCGTCCCGGCCTTCGCCGCCGGCGCGGCCGATGCGCCGCCGGCCGTTGGGCAGCCGGGTCCCGAGAATGATCATGGACGCGGTCACGAGCGCGGCCCGGAAGGATTCGGTTTCGGCGGCCACGGACCCGGCGCGCCGGGTCCGGACATGCCCTTCGACCGCATGCCGCCGCTGCACGGCCTGAAGCTCAGCGAGGCGCAGCAGGACAAGCTGTTCGCCATCATGCACGCCCAGGCACCGGAGCGCCGCGAGTACGACAAGGCGATCCGCAAGGCGCACGAGGCCTTGCGCGACCTGGGCCGCGCCGACAGGTTCGACGACGCGAAGGCCAGTGCGCTGGCGCGCGACCTGGGCCAGGCCGTCGCCGCCGACGCGCTGCTGCGGGCCCGCACGGAGGCGCAGGTGCTGGCCGTGCTGACGCCCGAGCAGCACGAGCAGATGCGCCAGCGCCGCATGCGCGGACGCGACGCGGGCGCGCGCGCGGACGGCCCGCCGGACCGCCGCTGAGCCGGTCGCCGAGGCCGTCGCCGCATGCGGCGCGACCGCGCCGCATGTAGGCGTTTCCCTCTAAACCCCGGAAGGTAATGACATTACAATGGGCCTCGTTCCGACTCTACGCAGCCGCGTCATTCCCTTTCCGATGCCCCAGCCATTACTCCATTTCACCCACGGGAACAGCTATCCGGCGGGATCGTACGGCCGCCTGCTCGACGAGCTGCGGCGCGATTTCGACGTCCGCACGACGGACATGCTGGGCCACGATCCCCGTTACCCGGTGCGCGACAACTGGCACACGCTGATCGATGAACTGACCGCGCAACTGGAGATCTACGGCCGGCCCGCGATCCTCGTCGGGCATTCGCTGGGCGGCGCGGTGAGCATGCTGGCGGCGCACCGGCGTCCCGACCTGGCGCGCTGCGTCGTGATGCTGGATTCGCCCGTCGTCGCGGGCTGGCGCGCGGGCGTGTGGCGCCTCGTGAAGGCGCTGGGGCTGCGCGAACGGCTGTCGCCCGGCGGGATCGCGCGGCGCCGGCGCAACGTGTGGCCGTCGCGCGCGGCCGCCTACGAACATTTCATCGCGAAGCCGATCTTCCAGGCCTGGGCGCCGGGCGCGCTGGACGATTATCTGGACCACGGCTTGAGGCCGCATCCGGACGGCGTCCAGCTGCGCTTCGACCGCGACGTCGAGGCGGCGATCTACAGCACGCTGCCGCACGATATGGACCGTGCGCTGCGCGGGCCGTTTCCCGTGCCGGTCGGCTTCATCGCGGGCACCGATTCCGCCGAGCTGCGCCAGGCCGGCCTGGACGCCACGCGCCGGCTCGTCGGCGACAATTTCGTGACCATCGAGGGCACGCACCTGTATCCGATGGAAAGGCCGCAGCAGACGGCGCAGCTGACGCGCGAGATGATCGCGCGGCTGTTGTCGCAGGCGGAGGAAAAAGCCGGTCGCCCGGCGGCGCTTTTCGCCTAGGCTGCTACGCTTTCGCGTAGAATTGCGGGATTGTTATCCCAATCTTTTTAGAAAAGAAGCCCAGCGATGAGTATCAAGAGCGACAAATGGATACGCCGGATGGCGGACGAACACGGCATGATCGAACCGTTCTCGCCGAAACAGGTGCGCGAGACGGACGGCCGCAAGATCATTTCGTGGGGCACGTCCTCATACGGCTACGATATCCGCTGCGCCGATGAATTCAAGGTGTTCACGAACATCAACAGCACCATCGTCGACCCGAAGAACTTCGATTCGAATTCCTTCGTCGACGTGAAGAGCGACGTGTGCATTATCCCGCCGAACTCGTTCGCGCTGGCCCGCACGATCGAATATTTCAAGATCCCGCGCAACGTGCTGACCGTCTGCCTGGGCAAGTCGACCTATGCCCGCTGCGGCATCATCGTCAACGTGACGCCATTCGAGCCGGAATGGGAAGGCTATGTGACGCTCGAGTTCTCGAACACGACGCCGCTGCCGGCCAAGATCTACGCGGGCGAAGGCTGCGCGCAGGTGCTGTTCTTCGAGAGCGACGAGGTGTGCGAGACGTCGTACAAGGACCGCGGCGGCAAGTACCAGGGGCAGCATGGGGTGACGTTGCCCAAGGCCTGATTGGAACAAGGGGCCGCGGCCCCTTTTTTTACGTCCGGCGCCGCCGTCCCCAGCGCCAACCCGCGAGCAGCACGCCGGCCGCCAGCATCGCCGCGGCCGGTGGCTCGGACACCGGCGACGCGGGCGCAAGCCCGAAGGCGCTGAGCGTCGTGATCTGGTAAAAGCCGATGTTGCCGTCGTACGGGTTGTCGGCGACGATGGCGAAATCGTGGTCGTAGCCGTTCACGCGGTCGAGCACGAGACTGTCCGTCACGAGGCCCTGGAACGCGAACAGCGTGGAGAACCGGGCGAAATCGCCATCGGGATCGCCGGTGCTGTCGACGCGCAGATGGCCGCTCAGGGTCAGGCGCGCATGGCCCGGCACGTCGACGAATGCGGTGGTCGTCGCGGTGGCCTCGGCCGTGTGCTCGTCGTATTCGGCGTGCCCGAACGTTGCGGCCGCGTGGATGTCGTCGAAGAGGCCCGCGATGCGGACCGTCGCGGCGCCGCTGTCGAGCAGCGACGTCACGTGCGTGGGCAGGCGCGACCCGTAGTCGGCATCGGGTTCGCTGTCGTGGTGGGCGTCGACGCGGGCGCCGGCGCGGACCGCGTCGCTGAGACTCCACGTGGCGTTCCGCCAGGCGACGGGCAGCGTACTGCCGTCGATCGTGGAGACCATGCTGAGGCGCAGGTCGGTCAAGTCGACGACGGCGCCGGACTGGGCAAACACGGGCGCGCAGCAGAGCAGGGACAGCGTCAGGACGGCGGCGCGCGGGAGTGGCAGATGCATGACGGACCTCGCTTCGCGTCCGAGGGGGACGCAGTGCCGGTCATTATCCACGGGACCGGGCCGGCGCCGCGCACCTTAGCGCTGGGCAAGCGCATAAAAAAAGCCCGGATCGCTCCGGGCTCATGACCTGCGGGGCTGGCGTCAGTCCTGCTGGACGCAATCCACGAAGTACCCCAGCTTGCCGTCGATCTCGCGCTTGACGAGGCCGTGCACGTCGGTCTCGAAGCCCGGGAAGCGCTCGTTGAAATCGCGCGCGAAGCGCAGGTAATCGACGATGGTCTTGTTGAAACGCTCGCCCGGAATCAGCAGGGGAATGCCCGGCGGATAAGGCGTCAGCAGGATCGCCGTGATGCGGCCTTCCAGGTCCTCGATGGCCACGCGCTCGATCTCGCGGTGCGCCATCTTCGCAAACGCGTCCGACGGCTTCATCGCCGGGATCATGTCCGACAGGTACATCTCGGTCGTCAGGCGGGCGACGTCGCGCGACTTGTAGAAGTCGTGGATCTGCTGGCACAGGTCGCGCAGGCCCCACGATTCGTAGCGCGGGTTCGCGGCCGTGAATTCCGGCATGATGCGCCACATTGGCTGGTTGCGGTCGTAGTCGTCCTTGAACTGCTGCAGGGCGGTGAGGAGCGTGTTCCAGCGGCCTTTCGTGATGCCGATCGTGAACATGATGAAGAACGAATACAGGCCGCACTTCTCGATGATCACGCCGTGCTCGGCGAGGTATTTCGTGACGATCGACGCCGGGATGCCGGAGGCGCCGAACGAGCCGTCCAGCGACAGGCCGGGCGTGACGACCGTGGCCTTGATCGGGTCCAGCATGTTGAAGCCTTCGGCCAGGTTGCCGAAGCCGTGCCAGTCGTCGTCGGCGTGGATCATCCAGTCGGCCTGCGTGCCGATGCCTTCGGCGCTGAAGTCCTGCGGACCCCAGACCTTGAACCACCAGTCGTCGCCGTAGTCCTGGTCGACCTTCTGCATCGCGCGGCGGAAGTCGAGCGCTTCGAAGATCGATTCCTCGACGAGCGCCGTGCCCCCAGGCGCTTCCATCATCGCGGCGGCGACGTCGCACGACGCGATGATCGAGTACTGCGGCGACGTCGACGTGTGCATCAGGTAGGCTTCGTTGAACGCGTCCTGGTCGAGCGCGACGGTCTCGGATTCGCGCACGAGCACCTGCGACGCCTGCGACAGGCCGGCCAGCAGCTTGTGCGTGGACTGCGTCGAGAAGATCATCGACTGCTTCGCGCGCGGGCGGTCGCGGCCGATCGCGTGCATGTTGCGGTAGAAGTCGTGGAACGTGGCGTGCGGCAGCCAGGCTTCGTCGAAGTGCAGCGTGTCGATCTCGCCGTCCAGCAGTTCGCGCAGCGTCTCCACGTTGTAGACGACGCCGTCGTAGGTCGACTGCGTGATCGTCATGATGCGCGGCTTCTTGTTCTTGGCCTCGCGTGCGAACGGATTCGCTTCGATCTTCCTGCGGATCGACTCCGGCGAGAACTCCGCCAGGGGGATCGGACCGATGATGCCGAGGTTGTTCCGGGTCGGCATCAGGAACACGGGGATCGCGCCGCACATGATGATCGAGTGCAGGATCGACTTGTGGCAGTTGCGGTCGACGACGACGATGTCGCCCGGCGCCACGGTCGAGTGCCACACCATCTTGTTCGACGTCGACGTGCCGTTGGTGACGAAGTAGCAGTGGTCGGCGTTGTAGATGCGCGCGGCGTTGCGCTCCGACTTGGCGACGGGACCGGTGTGGTCGAGCAGCTGGCCCAGTTCCTCGACGGCGTTGCAGACGTCGGCGCGCAGCATGTTCTCGCCGAAGAACTGGTGGAACATCTGGCCGATCGGCGACTTGAGGAACGCGACGCCGCCCGAGTGGCCAGGGCAGTGCCACGAGTACGAGCCGTCGTTCGCGTAGTGGACCAACGCGCGGAAGAACGGCGGCGCCAGGCTGTCCAGGTAGGCCTTCGCTTCGCGGATGATGTGGCGCGCGACGAATTCCGGCGTGTCCTCGAACATGTGGATGAAGCCGTGCAGCTCCTTCAGGATGTCGTTCGGGATGTGGCGGCTGGTGCGGGTCTCGCCGTAGATGTAGATCGGGATGTCCGAGTTCTTGTGGCGGATCTCCTGCACGAAGGCGCGCAGGCCGCTGAGCGCGAAGTTGGTTTCCTCGATGGTGCCGCCGCCGAATTCCTCGTCGTCGATCGACAGCACGAAGGCCGAGGCGCGCGACTGCTGCTGGGCGAACTGCGACAGGTCGCCATAGCTGGTCAGGCCCAGCACTTCCATGCCTTCTTTTTCCATCGCCGCGGCCAGTGCGCGAATGCCGAGACCGGACGTGTTCTCGGAACGGAAATCCTCGTCAATGATGACGATTGGGAAACGAAATTTCATGGACAGCTCCAAAGCGAAGCGCCGTGCGCGCCGCCCATCCGGAAGTGGAAGGCGGCCGGGCACGGCACCGGAAAAATGAAGAAGCGGATTTTCGCAGAAATTGCGTGGTCCCGTGCAAAAATTTTTAATAGGTTATCTACACGGGCGCGATCGTGGCGCACTCTTGTTTAACGGCGACGACGGCGGCCGATGCCGAAGCGCCGGGACCCCGGTAGGGTGGGGTTCCCCGAGCCCACGCGCGATGCCAATGCGGCGCTGCCGGGGTGAACGGCGCCCACTGCCGGTGGCTGTGCGGCGCGTGTCATGGTATTACTCGACCTTGTCGTAGGTGACGATGGCGTAATCGACGTCGGCCGTCGGTGAATGCAGGGGCTCGTTCGACACGGCCGTCCACGCGCCGCCGTCGATCTCGGGGAAGAACGTGTCGCAGCGGTAGACCTTGTCGATGTGCGTGACGATCAGCCGGTCGGCGACGCGCATCGCCTCCGCGAAGATCTGGGCGCCGCCGATGATGCTGGCGGACCCGTCGCCGGCGAGGGCGACCGCTTCCTCGAGCGAACCCGCCGTCTCCACGCCGTCGTGGCGCCAGTCGCGGTTGCGCGTGACGACGATGTTGCGCCGTCCCGGCAGCGGCCGGCCGATCGATTCGAACGTCTTGCGCCCCATGATGATCGGATGGCCGAGGGTCACGCGCTTGAAGTGCGCGAGGTCCTCGGGCAGGTGCCACGGCAGCTTGCTGTCGATGCCGATGCCGCGGTTGGCATCCATGGCGACGACGATGGACAGGTGGTTGGCCATGAAACCTCCTCAGACGGCGACGGGCGCCTTGATGGCGGGGTGCGGATCGTAGCCGACGATCTCGAAGTCGTCGAAGGTGTAGTCGAACAGGGACGCGGGCTTGCGCTTGATGACGAGCTTGGGCAGCGGGCGTTCGGCGCGCGACAATTGCAGTTCGACCTGCTCCATGTGGTTCGAGTACAGGTGGCAGTCGCCGCCGGTCCAGACGAAATCGCCGACGTCCAGGCCCGCCTGCTGGGCCATCATGTGCGTGAGCAGCGCGTACGACGCGATGTTGAACGGGACGCCGAGGAAGATGTCGGCGCTGCGCTGGTACAGCTGGCACGAGAGCTTCCCGTCCGCGACGTAGAACTGGAACAGCGCGTGGCACGGCGGCAGCTTCATCTGCGGGATGTCGGCCACGTTCCACGCGGAGACGATCATGCGGCGCGAGTCCGGATTATGCCTGATCTGGTCCAGCACCTGGCTGATCTGGTCGATGTGGCCGCCCGCCGGCGCCGGCCAGCTGCGCCACTGGTAGCCGTAGATGGGACCGAGCTCGCCGTTCGCGTCCGCCCATTCGTCCCAGATCGACACGCCGTTGTCCTTGAGGTAGGCGATGTTGGTGGAGCCGGCCAGGAACCAGATCAGTTCATGGATGATCGACTTCAGGTGCAGCTTCTTCGTGGTCACCAGCGGGAATCCGTCCCGCAGGTCGAAGCGCATCTGGTGGCCGAACACGGAGCGGGTGCCGGTGCCGGTGCGGTCGGTTTTGACCGTGCCATGGTCCAGCACATGGCGCATCAGGTCGAGGTATTGACGCATCGGTGTGGCTCGCAATGAAAGATTGAAAACCCGCGCATTTTAACCGATCGCGGCGGCGCGCCGCATGACGATGCTTACACGCCGCGGTCCACCGCGGCCGCCAGCAGCGCGACGGCTTCGCGCACGCGGCCGTCCGGCGTGTCCAGGAGGTTGTCGCCCACATACACCTCGAAGAACGAGGTGTCCGGCAGCGCGCCGTGGTTCACGCGGTTGAACGTCCAGATGCCGTGGTCGCGCGCCAGGTCGCGGCGGATCTCCAGCGCGCGATCGCGGCTCACGGGCAGATGCACGTGCAGCATATTGGCCTGCGGCCGGGCCGGATTCACGCGCAGCACCGGGTGGTCGCGCAGCACGTCGTACAGGAAGCCGGTCCGCTCGAAGTAAGCGGGCATGGCCGCCAGCCGCTGCTCGAACTGCATCGCGGCCGCGACCACGTACGGAGAGCGGTGGATGACGTTGCCGCCCTGGCGCTTGAACCATTCGGCCGCCTGCGCCACGAAGGCGCGGCTGCCGGCCAGCATGGCGCCGCCGAGGCCGCCGATGCCCTTGTACAGCGATGTATAGACGGTGTCGAAGCCGGCCGCGATCTCGGCCACCGGGCGGCCGTAGCCCGCCGCCGCTTCCCACAGGCGCGCACCGTCCATGTGCAGGTGAATGCCGTGCGTGCGGCAGTGCGCCTTGATGGCCTGCAGGTCGTCCCAGTCCGAGAGCTGGCCGCCGATCTCGCGCATGGGAATCTCCAGCGCGACGGCGGACAGCCGGTCGGGCAGGTTGACGATGTCCGCCGCGGCCCATGGCCGGTGCGGGTCGCCGACGCGCAGCGCGTCGAAATGCCCGAGAAGCTGGTAGTTGGAACGCTCGTGGACGAAGATGTGCGCGGTCGGATGCAGTGCCACCGGGGCGCGGCCGCGGGCGTCGGCGGCGAGGCGCAGGGTGGTCACCTGGGCCAGCGTGCCGCTGATGCAGAACACGGCGGCCTCGAAGCCGAGCAGCTCGGCCACGCGCCGCTCGAAGCCCTGGATCAGGGCGCCGTCGCCATACGTGTCGTGGGCGATGCCGTTGGCTTCGCACCAGGCGGCCATGGCGGCGAACATCTCGGCCGGGGTGCGGGCGCGGTGGCCGGGGAAAACGGTGGTGCAGCGGGCGAGCAGTTCGGTATCGGTCAATCGGGACTCCTGGGATGGGCGGCCCGCGCTACTCTACACCCAGGCGGGCCGGCGCGGAAGGGCGCGGCCGGCGCTTGGCCCGGCGGCGACGCACGCGTCGCGGGCACGGGGTGCCCGCCCTACGGCACGGTCCGATCAGTACTGCGCGAGCGCGGGGCGGGCCGTGGCCGGCTGCTGGTCCAGCTTGAACAGGCGCACGGCGCGCGCCAGCTGGTCGGCCTGTTCCTGCATGGCCTGGGCGGCGGCGCTGGCTTCCTCGACGAGGGCCGCGTTCTGCTGGGTGACCTGGTCCATCTCGCCGATCGAGCGGTTGATGTGCTCGATGCCGGTGCTTTGTTCCGCGTTCGCCGTGCTGATGCGCGCCATGATGGCGGTGACCTTCTCGGCGCTGGCCAGGACCTCGGTCATCGTGACGCCCGCTTCCTGCACGATGCGGCTGCCGGCGTCGACTTCCGCCGTCGACGCGACGATCAGGCCCTTGATCTCCTTCGCCGCCGCGGCGCTGCGCTGGGCGAGGTTGCGCACCTCGGTCGCCACGACGGCGAAGCCGCGGCCCTGCTCGCCGGCGCGGGCCGCCTCGACGGCCGCGTTGAGCGCGAGGATATTGGTCTGGAACGCGATGCCGTCGATGACGCCGATGATGTCGCCGATCTTGCCGGACGACGCCTTGATCGTGTTCATCGTGTCGATCACCTGGTGCACCATGCGGCCGCCTTCCTGCGCGACCATCGAGGTGTTCACGGCCAGCTGGTTCGCTTCGTGGGTGTCGCCCGCGTTGCGGCGCACGGTTGCCGTCAGGTCCTGCATCGAGTTCGCGGTCGAGGCCAGGTTGGCGGCCTGTTGCTCGGTGCGCGCGCACAGGTCCAGGTTGCCGGTCGAGATTTCTCCGGACGCGCCCGCGATCTGCTCGGCGCCGCTGCGCACCTTGCCCACGACCGCCGACAGGCTGCTGCTGATATTGTTCATCGCTTCGGCCAGCAGGCCGATCTCGTCCTTGCGGTCGACGTCCATGCGCACGCTCAGGTCGCCCTCGGCGATGCGCACGGCGGCGTCGCGCGCCCGCACGAGCGGCCGGGTGACGGTGCGCGTCATCACGACGTGCAGGATGGCGGCGAAGATCGCGAGCGCGGCGAGGCCGATCACGATGTAGCGGTTGCGCAGGCGTGCCGCTTCCTTCGTGATCTCGTCCTCGTACGTGCCGCCGGCGATCAGCCAGTTCCAGTCCTTGAACAGCGTGTACGCGGCCACCTTCGTGCGCGGCGCCGTTTCGCCGGCCTCCGCGTTCTGCCACGGATAGGTCATCAGGCCGTGCTGGGTGTCGAGCATCTCCTTGATGAATTCGCGGCCGCTGGCGTCGCGGCTGCCCAGGATGTTCTTGCCTTCCTTGACGGGGTGGACGATCAGGTCGCCGTAGGTCTTGCCGGGCGTGGCGTCCAGCACGAAGTAATAACCGGTGTCGCCGACCTTCATCTTCTTGATGCGGTCGCGCAGCGCGTTGATGTTGGCCTCGACGTCCAGGCCGATGTACAGGATGCCGATCACCTTGCCGGAGGCGTCGTGGATCGGCTCATAGTCGGTGATGAACGGCTTGCCGAACAGCTTGACCAGGCCGACGTAGGCCTTGCCGGCACGGATGGCGGCATACGCGGGGCTCGCGTGGTCGAGGATCGTGCCGACGGCGCGGTCGCCGTTTTCCTTTTTCACGGACGTGGTGACGCGCACGTAGTCGTCGCCGCTGACGACGAAGACCGAGGCGTTGCCGCCGGTCTGGCGGGTGAAGGCGTCGGGCAGCGTGAAGTCGAGGTTCAGCGGCTTGCCCGCGATGCTCAGCGTCGGCACCTGCTTGTCGCCGACCGCGACCATCTTGCTGTCGTCGCGCGTGAATTCGCCGGCGAACTGCGATGCGAAGATACGGCCGTAGCCGACGGCCTGGCTCTTCATGACGTTGTCGAACATCTCGACGGCGTTCACGACGCTCTGCAGCTCGGACTCGACGTTGGCGATGGCGCGCGCATGCAGCATCGAGGACGTCGTCCAGGTGATGGTGAAGACGAGGCCGGCGAGGATGACGCCGACGAGCGCGAACGTAAAGGCCGTGATCTTGGAGCCGACGGTCAAGTTGGCGACGCTGAACGATTTGGTGTTCATGGGAAGTTTGGGAAGCTGTGGCGTTGCGCTATCGTACGCCAACTATCCCTGCGGCAACAAAAGTGTGTCGCTTTTCCGATGTGTTCATGCAACAAAATTTTGCCGGAATGGCACGATTCGCCGCGAAACCACCTCCAGGCTTGTCGCGCCGTCAACTCAATGCTCGACGTGCACGTTGTGAAACTGCAAAGCCGCCAGGTTCGCGTAAATGCCGCCGAGCGCCACGAGCGACGCGTGCGTCCCCGTCTCGACGATGCGGCCGTCCTCCATCACGATGATGCGGTCCGCGCGCTGCACGGTGGCCAGGCGGTGCGCGATGATCAGCGTCGTGCGGCCCACCATGGCCGCTTCGAGCGCGCGCTGCACGAGGCGTTCCGATTCCGCGTCGAGGGCGCTGGTCGCTTCGTCCAGCAGCAGCAGCGGCGGGTTCTTCAGCAGGGCGCGCGCGATCGCGATGCGCTGGCGCTGGCCGCCGGACAGCCGCACGCCGCGTTCGCCCAGGTACGATTCATAGCCTTGCGGCAGGCGCTCGATGAATTCGTGCGCGGCCGCCAGCTTCGCCGCGGCGACGACTTCGGCGTCCGT
This sequence comes from Massilia luteola, assembly GCF_034420155.1. NCBI lineage: Bacteria > Pseudomonadati > Pseudomonadota > Betaproteobacteria > Burkholderiales > Oxalobacteraceae > Massilia > Massilia luteola. Next base: position 24,874 of record NZ_JAXOFN010000006.1, on the reverse strand, counting down.
CGCGTCGGCACGGCCGTAGCGGATGTTTTCCAGCGCGTTGGCCGAGAAGATCACCGTGTCCTGCGGGACGATGCCGATGGCCTCGCGCAGCACGTGCAAATCGAGGTCGCGGATGTCGACGCCGTCGAGGCGGATCGTGCCCGACTGCGGGTCGTAGAAGCGCAGCAGCAGCTGGAACAGCGTCGTCTTGCCGGCGCCGGACGGGCCGACCACGGCCACCGTTTCGCCGGGCTTCACGTCGAGGCCGACGTGGTCCAGCGCGGCCGTGTCGGGGCGCGACGGGTAGGAGAACTGCACGTTCGCTAGGTTCAGCGAGGCGCCGCCCGCCGTGCGCGCGGGCAGCGGCGTCGGGTGCGCCGGGTTGCGGATGCTTGACTGCACGGCCAGCAGTTCCAGCAGGCGTTCGGTGGCGCCGGCCGCGCGCTGGGCCTCGCCCATCACTTCGGACAGCGCGCCGATCGCGCCGGAGACGATCGACGCGTACAGGATGAACTGGCCGAGGTCGCCGCCCGTCATGCTGCCTTCCAGTACGGCGTGCGCGCCCAGCCACAGCACGAACACGATGGCGCCGAATATGAGCGCGATCGCGAGCATCGTGAGGATGGCGCGGGCGCGGATGCGCCGCATCGCCGTCGCGAACGCGTCCTCGACGGACGCGCCGAAGCGCCGGGCCTCGATCTTTTCGTGGGTGAACGCCTGCACGGTCGGCATGGCGTTGAGGATCTCGCCGGCCATCGCCGACGCGTCCGCGATGCGGTCCTGCGAATCGCGCGACAGCTTGCGCACGCGCCGGCCGTACAGCACGATCGGCACGACGACCAGCACCAGCAGGCCGAGGATGATCGACGTCAGCCTCGCGCTCGTCACGAACAGCATCGCGAGGCCGCCCACGAACAGCAGCGTGTTGCGCAGCGCGAGCGAGATGCTGGTGCCGACGACACTCTGGATGAGGGTCGTGTCCGTGGTCAGGCGCGACAGCACCTCGCCGCTGCGCGTGGTCTCGAAGAATGCCGGGCTTTGCTCGACGACGTGGCGGTAGACGGCGCTGCGGATGTCGGTCGTCACGCGCTCGCCCAGCCACGACACCATGTAGAACCTGGCCGCCGTCGCGACCGCGAGCACCGCGGCCACGCCGAACAGCGCAAGGAACGTGGTGTTGACGCTGGCGGCGCTCGCGGCGCCACCCTTCGCGCCGAAGCCGTGGTCGATCATCTGCTTGAACGCATACGGGATCGCGAGCGTGGCGCTGGCCGCGACGAGCAGGGCGATGCCCGCGAACAGGAACTGGCGGCGGTACGGCCGCAGGAAGGGCAGCAGGCCTTTCAGGGCGGCGAGGGCGCCCTTGCGCGTCGCGGGGGACGGGGCCGGGCCGGCTGGCGTGGGTCGGGTGTCGGTGGTGGAACCGTTGCTCATGTCGTTATTCTTTGTTCGTGGTGTTGCGGATGCTTGCGTGTTCATAGCTTCATGGCCGATACATAGCCCGTCAGTTCGAGGTAGCCGCGTCCGGCGGGCCGGCCGTCGCGGCGCACGGTCACGGCGCCTTCCCAGTACACGGACCCGGTCGAGCGGCGTGAATCGAGTTCCTGGTCCGGCAGCAGGGGCTCGATGCGCCATTGCGTCGCGCCGGTCGTCAGCAGGGTCGCCACCGGGTAGGCGGCGTTCGTGCGGGGCGAGGTCCAGGTCCGCTCCGGCGCGAAGCGCACCTGGTCCGGCCCGTACTGCGTCACGCGCGAGTCGGCGTCGCGCCAGGTCGCGTGGGCCCACAGTGTACTACCATCCCTGGCGCGGATCCGGAAGGCCATGAGGGCGCCGCCGTCATCGAGGTTGATGCCGGTCCAGTCCCACCCCGCGGCGCTCGCGTCCAGCACCTGGCTGGACCATTCGTGGTCGAGCCACGCGGTGCCCGTCACGGCCTGCTTGCGGCCGGCGCGGACGATCTCGCCGTCCACCTGCAAGTGCGGCTCGCTGTAGTAATAGCTGGCGTGGCCGGCCTGCGGGCCTTTCTGCGAATAGCCGGCGTCGCCCTGCAGCAGCATGGGTTGCGTGGGGGCGAGGCGCAGCGTGAACGACAGGTCGCCCGCGCGCACGACGACGCGGTAACGGCCGTCGGGTTCGCGGCGCATGCTCCAGTCGTCCAGCTTGACGTCCGTCGTGCCGGTGTCGGCATAGGCCAGGCCGAAGCCGGCGCGGGCGCTGCGCTGGTCGTGCACGAGGTGGCCGAGCGCCGGATCGGACAGCGCCGCGTGGCCGATGATCAGCTGCTTCGGCGCGAACGCGCTCGGGTTGGCGGGATCGGTCTCCGTGCGGCTGCGGAAGAACGTGACCTGGAAGCCGAGCGGCTTGCCGTCGGGCGTCCGCAGCCATCCGGTCGCGTACCACCATTCCGTGCGGTAGTCGGGATGCGCGCCGTAGTCGGCGGGGAACGTCAGGGCCCGCCCCGGCGTGACCGTTGCGAACGCCGGCGGCGCGGCGTGGGCGCAGGCCGCCGCAAGCAGCCACACGAGCAGGATGCGCAGCACCAGCATCACCAGTCCTCCCGCACGGCGCGCACGGGCCCGCCGGACAGCGCGTAGCGGCCCGACACCAGCGCCGTCGCGACGGAGGCCGCCACCAGCACGGCGGCCACGCTGGCGAGCAAGGGCCACGGCAGGTGCAACTGCATCGTCCAGTGGAACGATTGCGGATTGACGACGTAGACGAGGATCAGGCTGATGACGAGCCCCAGCACGAACCCGGTCAGTACCCCCAGCGCCGTCAGCGCGCCGCCTTCGACGGCGAGGATGCCCAGCACCTGGCGCCGCGTGACGCCCACATGGCGCAGCATGCCGAATTCCTTGGCGCGCGCCAGCGTCTGCGCGGAGAACGTGGCCGCCACGCCGGACAGGCCGATGGCGATGGCGATCGCTTCCAGCAGGTACGTGACGGCGAAGCTGCGGTCGAAGATCTTGAGGCTCATGGCGCGGATGTCGCCGGGACGCGCCATCTGCAGCGCGGCGCCGAACGGCAGGCGGCGCAGCGCGCCCTCGATCTGCGCGGTATCCGTGCCGGGCGCGGCCCACAGGGCGGCATCCGTGACGGTCGTATCGCCCGTCAGCGCGCGGTAGTCGGCCAGGCGCACGACGGCGGATCCGGTCTGGCTGGCATAGTCGCGCCAGACGCCGGCGATGAAGAACGGCTGCGGACGGCCGCCCAGCGGCAGCGTCAGCGTCTGGCCGACCTTCAACCGGTACAGGTCCGTCATCGCTTCCGAGATCCACATGGGGCGGCGGCCGGCCGGTATCGGGGCCGTGGCGCCGACGAGGGCGAGCATGCGGCCGGGGTCCTGCGCATCGATGTCGCGCGCCACGAGCACGATGTTCGGACGCGCGGGATCGAGCGACAGGGGGCGGGTGCGCAGGAAGGCGCTGCGCGCGACGCCCGGCACGGCGGCCAGCGCGGCCTGTTCGCGCGGACCGAACCCGCCGGTGTTGCCGCCGCCGCTGCTGCGCACGTACAGGTCGGCCGGCAGGATGTGCAGGATCCAGTCGTCGACGGAGACGCGGAAGCTGGCGACCATGATGCCCATCGCGACCATCAGGCTGAAGCTCGCCAGCACGCCGCCCAGCGCGATCGACGCCTGGCCCGGCGCGTTGGCGAGGCGCGCCAGGGTCAGCGCCAGCACGGGCGAATGCTCTTCCCGTCGGCGCAACAGTCGGTCGAGCAGGCGGAACGCGGATGCGGCCAGCCGCGGCATCAGGCCGATGCCGCCCACGAGCAGCAGGGCGACGGCAAAGTAGCCGAACAGCGGCAACCCGAACACGGGCGGGGCGAACGCGCAGGCGCCCGCCGCCAGCAGGCAGGCGAGCGACGGCCAGACGCGGTTCAGGCGCTCCAGCGCCGTCTCGTCGTTGCCGGATTTGAGCGCGATCGCGGGCCGCGCGCGTGCGGCCTCCAGGGCCGGGGCCGCGCAGCCGAGCAGGGCGACGCCCAGGCCCAGGCCGAAGTAGACGAGGGCGGCGCCGGGTGCGAACGCGACGCGCGGCTTCACGCCGGGGAAGTAGCCGGCGCCGAGGTCGCCGCCGAACAGCGCCAGCGCGGCCGCCGCGAGACCGTAGCCGGCCGCGATGCCGAGCAGCGCGCCGAGCACGCCCAGGATCGCGCCTTCGAGCAGCACCTGGCGCAGCAGGGCGCGCCGTTCCAGGCCGAGCACGCGCAGCAGCGCGAACTGGCCGCGCCGGCGCAGCACGGACAGCGCCTGCGTGGAAAACACGAGGAATGCGCCGGTAAATAATGCGACCAGCGCCAGCACCGTCAGGTTCACGCGGTAGGCGCGGCTGAGGTTATTGCTGCGGCTTTCCTGGTTGGCATCGCCCGGCCGGCCAACCGTGAAGCGGCCCGGATAATCGCGCTCGAGCTCCGCCGCCAGCGCCCGTTCGAACGCGCCGCGGTCGACGCCGTCGCGCAGTTTCAGGTCGATGCGCGACAGCTTGCCGGTGAGATGAAAACGCCACTGCAGCGCGCCGATGTCCATCACGCCGAGGCGCTGGCCGCTGCGCGCGCGCAGGATCGGGCCCGCCACGCGCAGGCGCAGGTCGTGCGTGCCGGCGCGCACGGCGATGGTGTCGCCGCGCGCCTTGCCCAGCCACGCCTGCGCGGCCGGGGACAGGAACACGGCGTCGTCGGCCAGCACGTCGTACGGGTGGTCGGCGTCCGGCACGCCCATCAGGTCGGGCGCGATGTAGCCGGCGCGGAAGGCGTCGAGGCCGACGATCTTGAGCGCGCCCGCCGTCTTTCCATTCTCGTCCGAGCGCGCCGCGTCCACCTCCAGCACGGGCGACGCGAGCGCGACGCCTTCATGCGTGGCGAGGCGCGGATAGATGTCTTCGTCGAACAGCGCTTCGCGGCCCGTCACCTGGACGTCGGCCTGGCCGGACAGGCTGTGCACGGCCGCGTTGAATTCGTTGAACGCGGCCGCGTTGATCAGGTGGATCGCAAAACCCATCGCCACGCCGACGGCGATGGCGACGACGGCCAGCACGGCACGCATCGGATGCGCGCGCCATTCGCCGAACAGCAGCCAGCGCGACAGCGTGTTGATGCCGGACGTCACGCCGGACATTCCACCGCCATCGCCTCGCGTGCCCGTTGCGCCCGGCGCTGCGCCGCCACGCGGCCGCGGCCCGTCAGGCGTGCGGCGTCTTCCTCGGCCCATTGCCGGCGCAGGTGCAGGCGTGCGCATTGCTTGCGGTGCGCGGCGGCGGCGCGGGCCGTGCGCGCGTCCGCCTTGTCGCTGCGCCGCTGTTCCTGTTCGCGTGCGAGACGCAGCTTTTCCAGCTCGACGAGCGTGCGCGCATCGCGCGTGGCGACCGTCTCCGCGCCTTCGGGGCGGATGCCGGCCGGCGGCGGCAGTTCGACGGACTTGCCCTGCGCGCAGGGGCGGTCCGCATAGGTCGTGCGGCCCTCGTGCGTGCATTTGTAGACGGGTTGGGCGAAGGCGCCGGACAGGACGCCGGCGGCCAGCAGGGGGATTAAGCGCTTCATGACGATCTCCCGGTCACAGGATTTTACCGGGGTTCATGATGCCGAGCGGGTCCAGGGCCGCCTTGATGGCACGCATCAGGTCCAGTTCGACCGCGGATTTGTAGCGCGGGAGTTCGTCCCGCTTCAGCGCGCCGACGCCGTGTTCGGCCGAGATCGAGCCGCCGTGCGCCGCCGCGCTGTCGTGCACGATGCGGTTGATGGGGCCCTGCTGCGCGAGGAAATCGTCGTGGCGGATGCCTTCCGGCGGCGCCACGTTGTAGTGCAGGTTGCCGTCGCCCAGGTGGCCGAAGCAGACCACCTGCACGCCCGGATATGCCGCGTCGAGCCGGGCGTCCGTCGTCTCGATGAAATCGGCGATGCGCGAGATCGGCACGGAGATGTCGTGCTTGATGTTCTTGCCGGCCGCCGCCTGCGCGAGCGGGATGTGCTCGCGGATGGCCCACAGCGCGCGCGACTGGGCGATCGACGTCGCGACGACGGCGTCCTGCGCAACGCCGTCTTCCAGTGCCCGTTCGATGGCGCGCTCCAGCAGCGCGACGCCGTGTGCCTCCGATTCGTGGCTCGACAATTCGAGCAGGGCGTACTGCGGATAGCGTTCCGGGAACGGCTGCGGCAGGTCGGGGAAGTGGGCGGCGACGAGGCGCAGGCTGACGTCGCTCATCAATTCATAGCCCGTCAGCGTGGGGCCGCACGCCGCTTCGACGAGTTTCAGCAGCGCCAGTGCATCGCGCGGGCTGGCCAGCGCGACGAGCGCGGTGATCGCCGCCTTCGGCTGCGGAAACAGCTTCAGCACGGCCGCCGTGATGATGCCGAGCGTGCCTTCCGCCCCCACGTACAGGTCGCGCAGGTCGTAGCCGGTGTTGTCCTTGCGCAGGCCGCGCAGCGCGTCCCACACGTCGCCCTGCGCCGTGACGACTTCCAGGCCCAGGCAGAGTTCTCTCGTGTTCCCGTAGCGCAGCACGCCGGTGCCGCCCGCATTGGTGGACAGGTTGCCGCCGATGGTGCAGCTGCCCTCGGCCGCCAGCGACAGCGGGAACAACAGGCAGTGTGCGCTCGCCGCCTGCTGGATGTCGTGCAGGATGCAGCCGGCGTCCACCGTCATCGTGCGGTTGAAGGTGTCGACGCCGCGGATGCGGTCGAGGCGCCGCAGCGACAGCACGATGGCATCGCCGCTGGCGTCCGGCACGCTGCCGAGCACGAGGCCCGTGCGGCCGCCCTGCGGGACGACCGGTACGCGCAGGTCGCGGCACAGGCGCACGACGGCCGCGACTTCCGCCGTGTTCGCGGGGCGGACGACGGCGCGCGCGCGCCCCGTGAAGCGGCCGCGCCAGTCGGTGAGGTACGGGGCGGTGTCGTGGTCGTCGACGAGGACGTTCGCCTGGCCGACGATGGCGCTGCAGCGTTCGATGAAGCCGTCAGTCATGCGGTACTTTGACCTTGTCGAGCAATTCCTTGGCCATCTTCTGGGCCTGCTTCTTGTACGGGCGCAGGTACAGCAGGGCGAACAGGAAGTAGGCGCAGACGAGCAGGGTCTCGCCCAGGGCCATCATGCGCGAGATGTCCGTGCGGTCGCTCCAGGCGCGCACGATGCCTTCGACCAGGTAGATCAGGATCACCATCGACGACCATTGCAGCGTGTACAGGTCGCGCTTGAGCACGCCGCGCAGCGGCAGCAGCAGCGGCAGGGCCTTGAGCGCCAGCAGCGAGCCGCCCGGATGCAGCGGCGCGACGGCGATTTCCCACGCGAGCAGCCAGGCGAACAGGATGACCAGGCTGGTCACCGCGCCCGTATGAAACACCCTTAGCGTTTGCATGCCTTAATCCGTCCCCTGCAGTTTGCGGCTTGCTTGTGCGAGGCGCCGGCCGAGCGCGATCGCAAGCCGCTTCTCGTCTTCGGTCACCGGGCGGTTGCCGTCCACGCCGGACCAGTGGGTCGCGCCGTAGGGACTGCCGCCGCTGGCGGTGGTCATCAGTTCCGGCTCGGTGTAGGGCAGGCCCATCACCATCATGCCGTGGTGCAGCAGCGGGATCATCATCGACAGCAAGGTCGATTCCTGGCCGCCGTGCAGGCTGCCCGTCGACGTGAACACCGCGGCCGGCTTCCCGGCCAGGGTGCCGGACAGCCATTGCGCCGAAGTGCCGTCGAGGAAATATTTCATCGGTGCCGCCATATTGCCGAAGCGTGTAGGCGAACCCAGCGCCAGTCCGGCGCATTCGGCCAGGTCCTCGAGCTCCACGTAGGGCGCGCCGGATCGCGGGATGTCGGGTTCCGTCGCTTCGGCCACCGTCGATACCGCGGGAACAGTCCGCAACCGGGCTTCCAGCCCCGGTACGCTGTCGATGCCCTGGCCGATCAGTTCGGCCAGCCGGCGGGTCTTGCCATGACGCGAGTAATACAACACGAGGATAATCTGATTGGTTGGGTTCATCGTTGGTATTATAGGGCGCTTTACAAGATGACACGCTCGCGCGGGAGGCTTTTTCTCGCCGGCGCGGCGCCCCTATCGATGCTTTCCAAGACCGTCACCAATCTTTCCCGCAGCACGACCGAGATGATCAACACGGGCGTCGACCGGGTGCGTGGATTGACGTGGAACGAGGCGCGCGACCTCGTGCGCTTCGCGCGCCGCCGCCTGACCGAAGAAAAGCTGCCGCAGGTGGCCGGCAGCCTGACGTTCACGACGACCCTCGCCATCGTCCCGCTGTTGACCATCGTGCTCGCCATCTTCACGACATTCCCCATGTTCGGCAAGCTGCGCACGGCCCTCGACAATTACTTCGTCCAGATGCTGATGCCGAAGGCCATCGCGAACACGATCACGGCCAACCTGACGCAGTTCGCCAGCAAGGCGACCGGCTTGTCGGCCGTGGGCGGCGTCGCGCTCGTGTTCACGTCGGTCGCCATGATCAGCACGATCGAGCGCGCCTTCAACCAGATCTGGAAAGTGCCGCAGCCGCGCCCGCTCGTCCAGCGCGTGCTCGTGTACTGGGCGCTCGTCACGTTGGGCCCGCTCGCGTTCGGTATCTCGCTGACCTTGACGTCGCAATTGTCTTCCGCCACCACCGGCCTGATGAGCCTCGCGCCGTTCCTGGGCGCGGTGTTCTACACGGTCGTGTCGGTCGCGCTGACGACAGGCGCCTACGTGCTGCTGTACATGACGGTGCCGAACCGCGACGTCGACTGGCGCGACGCCGTCTGGGGCGGCCTCGTCGCCGCGATCGCGTTCGAGGTCGCCAAGCGCGTGTTCGCCATCTTCATCCGCCAGTTTCCGACGTACGCCATCATCTACGGCGCGCTGGCGGCGCTGCCGCTGTTCCTCGTCTGGATGTACCTGTCGTGGATGATCACGCTCGTGGGCGCGCTGCTGACGGCCGCGCTGCCGATCGTCAAGTACGAGCGCTGGTGGTACGAACCCGTGCCGGGCGGCGCGTTCGTCGACGCGATGGCCGTGCTCAAGGTCCTCCAGGGCGGCGCGCGGATGACGGGCACGGCGCTGGTGTCGAACGCGCAGATCCGCGCCTGCACCCGCATCGGCTACGACGAGATGACGTCGCTGCTGGAGCAGATGGTGGCGGCCGGCTGGGTCGGACGGGTGCAGGCGGAGACGGCCGTTGCGCTGCGCTGGGGCCGGGGGGCGCGTGCCGGAACCCAGTGCTGGGTGCTGCTCGTCGATCCGGGCCTGATCCGCCTCGCCGACGTTTATCGCCTGTTCGTGTTCGGCGGCATCGGCAGCGAGGCCGGCCCGGCGGGCGGGGCGGCGCAATCGCCGCTCGCGCTGGACACCGCGGCGCTGGCGCGCCAGGTCGAGGCCGCCGTCGAGCGCGGGCTGGACGAGACGCTGGCCGAGCATTTCGAGCGGACCGGGACCGGCCCGCTCGGCTGATTACCAGCTGAGCTTGCCCGTCAGCATCTGCCAGTACATCACCCAGTCCGCACGGAACGAATACCACGGGTAGTCGAACGTGGCGGGGCGGTTCTTTTCGAAAAAGAAGTGCCCGATCCAGGCGCCGCCATAGCCCGTCACGACGGCCACGAGCAGCCACCACGGATTCAGGCTGTCGATGTACTGGGCGATGCCCGCGATGGCCGACGACGTCCCGAGGAAGTGGGCGCGCCGGCACAGCTGGTTCTCGTGCTGGGCCAGGTAATAGGGATAGAACTGCGCGAAGCTGTCGTAGCGTACGGCGGCCATGCCATGTCTCCTGATCGTTGCCCCCCGCTGCCCAGTGTAGATCAATTCAGGCCGCGCACGAAGTCCGCCAGCGCGGTGCTCACGGCGTCCGGCTGTTCCGTCATCATCGCATGCCCGCAATCGATGGCCACCAGCCGCGCGTGCGGGATCGCGGCCACGAGCGCCTGCGCCGAGCGGGGCGGCGTCATGACGTCGCGCCGGCCCTGCACGAACAGCGTAGGACAGGTGACGGCCGCCGCGGCCGCGCCGCCGTTCGCGTACGTATTGCAGGCAACAAAATCGGTGTGGAACAACTGGGCCGGATTCAGCTGCGACAGCCGCTGCATCAGCCGGCGCGAGGCCCCGGGCGCCCAGAACCCTTGCGGGCTGCCGGCCGCCGCCGGCGCGATGCTGGCGTGCGACCACAGGTTGACCATGTCGATGGCGGTCGCTTCATCCGTGCGGGCCGTCTCCAGCAGCGCGTCCGAGACCTTCATCGGCCACGTGCTGCCCAGCAGGGCGAGCCCGCGCACGCGCGCCGGCGCGCGTGCCGCGGCGTCGAGGGCGATCAGCGACCCCATGCTGTGGCCGGCCAGCACGGCCCGTTCGATGCCGGCCGCGTCGAGGAGCGCGAGCAGCCAGGCGGCCATCCCGTCCACCGTCGCCAGCGCGGGACCGGCGCTGCGGCCATGGCCGGGCAGGTCGACCGCCAGCACGTCGTGGCCCTGCCGCGCCAGCGCGCGGGCCTGCGCCGTCCACACCGAATGGTCGTTCTGCGCGCCGTGGATGAACACGATGGCGGGGCGATCCGCGCCCGGGATGGTGCCGGCGGTGTAGGCGTAGGCGGTGTCGCCGTTCACGTCGATCAGCATGTCAGGCTCCTTTTTGTGCCAGTTTCAGGGCGCGGGCGAGGTCGTCGAGCAGGTCGTCCGCGTGTTCCAGGCCGAGCGCGAGGCGGACCGTGCCCGCGCTGCCCGCCGTCGCCTGCGAGCGCGCGCCGCCGTCATCGTGCGCGCGGCCGGCTACCTTGAGCGCATCGAGGAAGCGGGCCGCGGCCGCCGGGCCGCCGTGCAAGGTGAACGGGACCACGGCCCCGCAGCCGCGCGGCAGCAGGCGTCGTGCGGTCGCGTGGTCGGGGTGGCTGTCCAGGTCCGGATACGCCACGCCGGCGACGGCCGGATGGGCGCCGAGCGCGTCGACCACCTTGCGCGCGGTCGCGACGTGGCGCTCCATGCGCACGCCCAGCGTCTCCAGGCCGTGCAGCATGGCGGCGGCATCGTGGGCGCCGAGCGTGGCGCCGAACGCGCGCAGGCCCTCGTGGCGCGCGCACAGCGCGAAGGCGCCGACCGTCGACTCCTCGGCGAACACGCGGCCGTCGCAGCCCGGATCCGGTTCGCACAGGCCGGCGAAACGACCGCTGCGCGCATGGGCCGCGGGCCAGTCGAACGTGCCGCCGTCGACGAGCAGCCCGCCCGCCGCACCGGCCTGCCCGGACAGGTAGCCGGCGCCATGGACCACGAGGTCCGCGCCGTGATCGAACGGTGTCAGGAGCCACGGCGTGGCGAGCGTCGCGTCCACGAGCAGCGGCAGGTCGTGCTCGTGCGCGATGGCGGCGACCTGCGGGATGTCGAGCACGTCGAGGGATGCATGGCCCAGCGCCGCGCCGACCAGCAGCCGCGTGTCGAGCCGGATGGCGGCGCGCCAGGCGTCGGGGTCGCGCGCGTCGACGAAGGTCGTGGCGACGCCGAAGCGCCCGAGGCCGTGCGCGAGCAGGGCGTGCGCGTCGCTGCCCAGATTGCGCGCGGCGACGATGTGGTGGCCGGCGCCGGCCAGCGTGGCAACGGCCAGGTGCAGGGCGGCCTGGGCGCTGGCCGTGGCGATGCCGGCCACGCCGCCTTCGAGGGCGGCGCTGCGCTCTTCCAGGGTCGCGACGGCCGGGGGCGTCGCCTGCGCGCCGGCGGCCGTGTGCAGCGCGAGGGTGGTGAAGCCGGGATATCGGGGTCCGCTCATGGCGTGCTGTTCCTGAAGACGAAGACGGCGCATGCTAGCATTCGATAGCGCTAACCGTTTCATTTATTCATCATCATGGTGCGTCGTGCACGGTTGTAGGGCGGAAAGCTGGATTTTTTGGGACGCTTAGGCTAGAGTCACCTTATGAGTTATACAACGCAGCACGCATCTCCAATCAAGGGGGTCCAAATGAAGGTATCGGAAATCCTGCAGGTCAAGGGCGACATCCTCTACACGGTCTCGCCGGACACCGACCTGGCCAACGCCGCCGCCACGATGGCCGAGCGCGACATCGGTTCGCTCGTCGTGATGGAATACGGCGACCTGGTCGGCATGCTGACCTTCCGCGAGGTCATCAAGGCCCTGCATGCGCATGGCGGCTCGCTGGAGCCGGCGGGCACCGTGCGCAAGCACATGGACGACAGTCCGATCACCGTCACGCCGGACACCGAGGTCAACGAAGTGCGCCGCATCATGCTGGAAAAGCACGCGCGCTACCTGCCCGTCATGAACGCGCGCACGCTGCTGGGCGTGATCTCGTTCTATGACGTCGCCAAGGCGGTGCTGGAAGCGCAGAGCTTCGAGAACCGTATGCTCAAGGCGTATATCCGCGACTGGCCCGCGGAGCAGATGGCCGACGACTGAAGGCGCTGGCTACGCATGTGGTTGGTGGGCACGGGGTGCCCACCGTACCGCCTGGGTCGCGTGCTGATCACGCGGCGCGCGTCAGCGCGTCGTTGCCGAGCCACTCGATGAGCGCCTCGGGCGCCAGGGGCCGCGCGAACAGATAGCCCTGCGCCAGCGGGCAACCCAGTGTCTGCAGGATCTGCGCCTGGCGCTCGTCTTCCACGCCCTCGGCGATGATCGACAGGCCCAGGTTGCGCCCCAGTTCGATGACCATCTCGGCGATGCTGCTGCCGCGCGCCGCGTCCGTGATTTCGGTCACGAAGGCGCGATCGATCTTCAGGCGGTCCACGCACAGGCGCTGCAGATAAGAGAGCGACGAGAACCCGGTCCCGAAGTCGTCGATGGCGATCGACACGCCCGTGCGCTTGATCTCGGCGAGGCGTTCGATCAGCAGGTCGGGCTCTTCCATCGCCATCGATTCCGTGATCTCCAGTTCGACGCGTTCCGGCGGCGCGCCGGTGTCGGCCAGGGCCTGGCGCAGCATGTCGATGAAATGCGGGTGGCGGAACTGGACCTGCGAGACGTTGATCGACATCGTGAAGTCCAGGTGCCCGGCCGCGCGCACGCGCACCAGTTCCGCACACGCTTCGCGCAGCACCCACGCGCCGATGTCGATGATCAGGCCCGAGTATTCGGCGATGGGGATGAAGCGGTCGGGCGGCACGAAGCGGCCGTCTTCCGTGCGCCAGCGCAGCAGGGCCTCGGCGCCGAACGCGCGGCGCCCGGCCAGCTCGACCTGGGGCTGGTAAGCGAGAAACAGTTCGCCGCGGGCGAAGCCGCCGCGCAGCGCGTGCATCAGGCGGACCCGTTCGCGGATCTCCACGCCCATGCCGCGCGAAAAATAGAAGTGCCCCCCGCGCCTTTGGCTCTTCGCGCGCTTGAGGGCGATGTCCGCATCCTTGAGGGCGTCGGTCGCGGTGCCGTCATGTTCGAGCAGGCGCACGAGGCCGAGCGTGGCCGACACCTGCACGTCCTGGCCTTCGATCGAGAACGGCGCCGCGAACAGGTCCTGCACGGCGGCCGGTTCGATCAGGTCGGCCTGGCCCAGCAGGCAGAAGATGTCGCCGCCGATGCGCGCCAGCGCCAGGCCCGCGTCCAGGCGCACGCGCAGGCGCTGCGCCACGGCCTCGAGCAGCGCGTCGCCGAACTGGTGGCCGAGCGCGTCGTTCGTTTCGGCGAACTGGTCGATGTCGACGAGGCACAGGGTCGCATCGGCGCGGGTCTGCAGGCTGTCGTCGACGAGTTCGACGAGGCGCGTGCGGTTCGGCAGGCCGGTCAGCGCATCGTAGAACGCGGCGCGGTGCAGGTCGGTCATCAGCGCGACGTTGTCCAGGCCGACGGCGATGCTGCTCGTGAAGACGTCGATGAGGCCGCGGCGCAGCCCGTCCAGCGGCCGCACGAGCCGCACCCACGCGGCGAAGTCGGAATGTGCCTTGCCGCTGAAGTAGAGCGCGAGGTGGTTGCCTTCGTAGACGTTGCGGCGCCCGGCCAGCGCCTGCGCGATGGCGGCCGCCGGTCCTTGCGTCGAAGCGGCCAGCATGCCGTCGCGCGCCAGTGCCGCGCTGGTCCCGCAACTGGCCAGCACCTGCCAGCCGGCAGCGATGCCCGGCGGGCACGCGCACAGCAGGCCGTCGGCCGGCTGGCCGGCGAGGGCGGCGACCTCGCGCAGGATGCCCAGGGTCATCTCGCCGACCGAATGCATGGCCATCAGCTCGCTGTTCGCGCGCACGACTTCGGCCAGGCCCGTGCGGCTGTCCTCCAGCGCGTGGATCTGCTGGTAGGCGCGGATGGCGGCGGCCACGCTCGTGTAGAGCTTCGTGCGGGTGAGTTCGGACTTGGTGCGGTAATCGTTGATGTCGTAGCCGCGGATGGCGTCCATTTCCGGCGCATAGCCGGGCTGGCCGGTGCGCAGGATGATGCGGACGTCGTGGCGGTCGAGGGTGTCGCGCACGTGGCGCACGAGGTGCAGGCCGGCGTCGGCCTGTTCCATCACCACGTCGAGCAGGATCACGGCGATGTCGTGCTCGCGCGCCAGCAGCGCCATGGCCTGGGCGGCGGAGTAGGCGTGCAGGAATTCCAGCGGCCGTCCATGCATCTCGAGGCTGCCCAGCGCGAACGTCGTCGTCGAATGCACGTCGGCATCGTCGTCGACGATCAGTACGCGCCATGCCCCGCTGCCTTTGCCGAGCGCGACTGCCGGCGTCTCGTCTGCGAACACCAGGTCATCGTCCTGCGCGGCGCCGGCGGGCGTGTTCGGTGCGGGCATGTGCTGCGTCTCCAGGTTGAGCTCCGTATTGCGATTCAGTATATATGCAATGCTATCAACCCTGCTAGAAAAATTCCATAAGGAAACATTTTTCTTGGTGCATATATGGTGTTCTCCCGCCTGTCTGCCCATGCTGGTAAAATCCATCATTCCATTCGCACAACCCAACGAGAATCCATGTCCGGCAACACATTTGGCAAGCTGTTTTCCGTAACCACTTTCGGCGAGTCGCACGGTCCCGCGATCGGCTGCGTGATCGATGGCTGCCCGCCGGGACTGGCGCTGTCCGAGGCCGACATCCAGCCCGAGCTGGACCGCCGCAAGCCGGGCACCTCGCGCCACGTGACCCAGCGCCAGGAAGCGGACCAGGTCCGGATCCTGTCCGGCGTCTACGAGGGCGTGACGACCGGCACGCCGATCGCGCTGCTGATCGAGAACACGGACCAGCGCAGCAAGGACTACGGCAATATCGCGGACACGTTCCGCCCCGGCCATGCCGATTACACCTACTGGCACAAATACGGCGTGCGCGATCCGCGCGGCGGTGGCCGCTCGTCCGCGCGCCTGACGGCGCCCGTCGTCGGCGCCGGCGCCATCGCCAAGAAGTGGTTGCGCGAGACATTCGGGACCGAGTTCGCGGGCTGCATGAGCCAGCTGGGCGACATCGCCGTGCCGTTCCAGGATTTCAAGCACGTGCACGACAATCCGTTCTTCGCCGCGACGGCCGACGCCGACCTGATCGTGCGCATGGAGACGGCGATGGACGAATTGCGCCGCGCCGGCGATTCGATCGGCGCCCGCATCGACGTGGTGGCGAAGAACGTGCCGGTCGGCCTCGGCCAGCCGATCTACGACAAGCTCGATGCCGCCATCGCGTACGCCATGATGGGCATCAACGCGGTCAAGGGTGTGGAGATCGGCGCCGGCTTCCACGCCGTCGTGCAGAAGGGTTCGGAGCATGGCGACGAACTGACGCCCGAGGGCTTCGTGGGCAATAACGCGGGCGGCGTGCTGGGCGGGATTTCGACGGGCCAGGACATCACGGTGTCCATCGCCATCAAGCCGACGTCGTCGATCCGCACGCCGCGCCGGTCGATCGACAAGGCGGGCAATGCGGTGTCGGTCGAGACGTTCGGTCGCCACGACCCGTGCGTGGGCATCCGCGCGACGCCGATCGCCGAGGCGATGCTGGCGCTGGTGCTGATCGATCACGCGCTGATGCACCGCGCGCAGTGTGGCGACGTGCACGTGGACACGCCGCGGCTGCGCTGAGCAACGCAACATTGAATACGTCGCCCCCGCGCAGGCGGGGGCCCAAGTTCCGCATGCTTGATGCGAGCGCGATAAAAATTGGATCCCTGCCTTCGCAGGGACGACGGTGACGCGCCGGCGCTCAATAGCGCCGATCCTTTGGTCACGCCCGGTTCGCCACCGCTTCCAGCGGCTGGCGCCGCTCGACGCTCTTCACGACGAGGCCGCGCAATTCGTTCAGCAGCGAGAATTCCGTCTGGCTCAGGTAGACGGACGGGAAGCGGTCGTCCCAGTCGCCGTAGATGAAACCGACCGGCTCGCCGCGGGTGCACAGGGGGATGATCACGAAGCAGCGCGCTTCGAGCAGCGTGCCTTTCCACCATCCCGGCAGCTTGCTCGAGAATTTCGGGTCGCGCGCGTTCTCGATGAAGATCACACGGTCGCTGCCGAGGGCGGCGAAGAACACGTTCGGTTCGTAGGTGTCGTCGAAGTCCAGCTTGGGCGCGAGCGTCTTGGCGTTGTCGCCCAGGCCGATCTTGGCCGTGTAGCGGCCGTCGCGGCGGTTGCGCAGGAAGCCGAAGGCGCGCGTGAACGACAGGCCGTGGTACGCCGTCTCGAGCGCCATCGACACCATCTGGCCCGGCGTTGCCTGGGCCGCGGCGTCGCGCATGTCGGCCACGCCGTCCATGAGAATCTTGTTGCCGGCTTCGCGCATGCGCGTGACGGCGGCGGCGCGGGCGCGCTTCTCGGGCGGATTCGCGAGCGGCGCGATCGACAGGTCGGCGGCCGCTTCGACCTTGGCCTTTTCGATGGCGCCGACGATGTTGTCCGGCTCGATGCCGAGCAGCGGCGCGAAGCCGGCCGCGAGCAACCGGACCCGTTCGGCGCCCGCTTCGTCGCCGTGCCACAGGCTGTCCGCGCACTGGGTCGACATCGTGCCGAGGGCGGCGAGCCAGTCGTCGTGGCCGAAGTCGGCGCCGCGCTCGCCCGGTTCGACGCGGCGCATGCCGGCGATCAGGTTGCGCGGCAGGCCCCAGTGCTCGGCCGTCGCGCGCCCGATCTGTTCCAGCGACAGGCCGAGTTGGGCGATGCCGATCGCATCGATGTCGCCGCGGCCGGCGGCCTGCTGCATCAGCGTCCAGTGTTCCGGCAGGTAGAACGTGACCATCATCCGGCCCAGCGAATGGAGGATCGAGCAGACGACCGCTTCTTCCGGATCGCGCGTGGCCGCCTCGCTGGCCACCTGGTGCGCCACCATGCCGGCCAGGACGGCCTTTTCCATCTCGATGTGGGCCTGCAGCGAATCCGGCGTGGACTTGGACAGTTCCTCGATCAGTTTCAGGCCGAGGGCGAGGTGGCCGATGGCTTCCGTGCCCAGCACGAGGATCGCCTTCGAGACGGTGTTGACGCGCTGGCCGAACGCCGAGTACATGCCGCTGTTCGCCAGGCGCAGCACCTTCTGGGTGAGCACGGGGTCGGACAGCACGGTCTGGGTCATGGAAAAGTCGCGCTCGTCCTCGCCGCGCATCGTCGCGAGGATGGCGTTGATGGCCTTGGTGAAGCCCGGCATGTCGCCGCGCCGGCGGATCCGCTCCCACAACAGGGAGAGGGTGGCATCGGCTTTCGGCGATCGTTCGATGGTAGCAGTCTGGTTCATGTGAGGCCCGCCCGTAATTCGTCCGGCAGCAGTTCCGTGTACAGGTTTTCCTTGAGCGCGGCCATGGCCACGTGGGCCGGCATCGGCTTTCCGGTCAGGTAGCCTTGTATGTAGTCGCACCCGCGCGACTCGACGTAGGTAAGTTGTTCTTCGGTCTCGACGCCTTCGGCCACGACGGACAGGTCGAGGTGCTTGGCCAGGTCGAGCACGGCGTTGCAGATCGCCGCGTCCTTGGTGGAGGCGGGCAGGTCCTTGATGAAGGCGCGGTCGATCTTCAGCACCGAGATCGGGAAGCGCTTCAGGTAGGCCAGGCTCGAATAGCCGGTCCCGAAGTCGTCGATCGCGATGCGCGCGCGGCGTTCCGCCATCTTGGCGAGGATGGCTTCCGCGTGGCCCGGGTCGATCATCAGCGTGCCTTCCGTGATCTCGAGCACCAGCTTGTCGCCGGACGCGCCGGAAAACGCGAGGGCGTCGTCCAGCACGTTGAGGAAGCGGTCGTTGCGGAACTGGCGCGGGCTGATATTGACCGAGATGTACAGGTCGCGCTTGGCCACTTCCTCGAACTGGCCCAGTTGCACGAGCGCCGCCTTGAGCGCCCAGGCGCCCAGCAGGTTGATGAGGCCATTCGTCTCGGCGATGGGGATGAAGCGCACGGGCGGGACCATGCCGAGCGTCGGATGCTTCCAGCGCATCAGGGTCTCGAATCCTTCAATCCGGCGGGTGCGGCTGGACACGATCGGCTGGTAGTACAGCAGGAATTCGCCTTCGCGCACGGCCTGGAACATCGCCGCTTCGAGCGAGATGTCGTGCTGCGGCGGACCGCTTTCGCGTACGCTGTAGACGATCGTGCGGCCCTTGCCGGTTTCCTTGGCGCGGCCCATGGCGGCATCGGCCAGGGCGATCAGCCGGATTTCATCCTCGGCGTGGTCAGGATAGATCGACACGCCCACGGACGCGCCCAGGTACACGGTATGCCCGTCGACCTCGAACGGCGCCTGCAGCGCGGCCAGCAGGCGGCCGCTGACCAGCTTGATCTGGTCCGGCGTGAAGGTGCCCGGCAGGACCCCCACGAATTCGTCGCCGCCGACGCGGGCCAGCGTGTCGCTGTCGCGCAGCGTCTTGCGCAGGCGGCTCGCGGCCTGGCGCAGGACGGCGTCGCCGACCGGGTGCCCGAGGCCGTCGTTGACCTTCTTGAAGCCGTCGAGGCCGATGGTGGCGATGCAGAAACCCTGGCCGGAGCGGCGCGCGTTGGCGATCACCATGCGGATGCGGTCGGACAGCAGCAGGCGGTTCGGGAGCTCCGTCAGCGCGTCGTGCGTGGCCATGTGGCGCAGGCGTTGTTCGGTGGCGCGCTGGGCCGACATGTCGCGGCCGACGGCCAGCAATTCACGGCAGCCCGGCAGCGCGGCGATGCGCAGCTCGAACCAGGTGTCCTTGCCGCCGCAGCGCAGGCGCACTTCGACGAGCACGGGCTCGCCGGCCGTGCCGGCATCGAGGAGGGCGTTGCGCAGGGCGGCCTGGTCGGCGTCCAGGGCAAGCGTCGTCAGCACGGTGCCGGCCAGCGGCTGGGTGCCGAACGCGCGCTGGGCGCGCTGGCTCGCGTATTGGATCAGACCGGAGGGATCGAGGCGAAGCGCGACGTCGCCCACCGCTTCCATGTAGCCGTCCGGGCTCGCCGCCGGGGCCGCATGGCGCGGATCGTTCGGTGCTGCGGGTGAACTGGCGCGCATTGTCGAAATATCTGCTTTCTAATCGTGGCAGCAAAGCCTGGGGTAATGCTGGAGTGTACCAAATCAACAAGCAATGTATCACCGAAAGATGCCGGTGAGCACTAAAAAGCACAATGTCCGGTATCTTTCTGTGCCTGCTTGATACGCCGCAGTTCCCCGATCGGATGGGTCGCGCTTGCCCGGCACAAGGCTTTAGGCTAGCCTTGTTGCTTAACCGATAATCACGAGCTGCGGCACCAGGGTTTATTGTCGCCGATACAGTGCGAAGAGGAAACTTTTGCACCGACAATATGATGCTCAGTTGCAACAGCTGGGCGTGCGGGCCACCGGAGGAGACGCCATGAACCGTTTCGACACCCACGAGGTTTTCAACCAGGCGCCGCCGTTCGGGGACGTCAACCTGTTCGCCTGCGACCGCGCGCTGCGCGAAGGACTGGAGAACGAAGGCGCCGGCTGGGCGGGCCCCGACCTCGACCGGCTGGGGCAGGCACTCGGCGCCGCGGCCGTGCTCGACCTGGGCCGCCTGGCCAACGAGTTCCCGCCGCGCCTCGTGAACTTCGACCGTGGCGGCAATCGCGTCGACGAGGTCGAGTTCCACCCGGCGTGGCATGAATTGATGCGCCTCTTGATCGGGAACGGCGTCCATTCGCTGCCGTGGGAAGCGGCGCGCCCCGGCTCCCAGGTCGCGCGCGCCGCGGCCTTCCTGCTGTTCGGCCAGGTCGAGAACGGCACGCAATGCCCGGTGACGATGACGTACGCGGCGGTGCCGGCGCTGCGCCAGCATCCGGGCATCGCGGCGCACTGGTTGCCGAAGATCCTGTCGCGCACGTACGATCCGCGCTCGCTGCCCATCGAGCAGAAGCAGGGCGCGCTGATCGGCATGGGCATGACGGAAAAGCAGGGGGGCACGGACGTGCGCGCCAACACGACGCGGGCGACGCGCATGAGTCCGGACGTTGCCGACACCCGCTTCGGCGCGGCGTGGCGCGATGCCTGGAGCCTGGTCGGCCACAAATGGTTCTTTTCGGCCCCGCAGTCGGATGCCCACCTCGTCCTGGCCCAGGCCGCCGAGGGCGGCAGCGCGGGACTCTCCTGCTTCTTCGTCCCGCGCTACCTGCCGGACGGCACCCGCAACGCGATCCGCGTGCAGCGCCTCAAGAACAAACTGGGGAACAAGTCGAACGCGTCGTCCGAGGTCGAGTTCTGCGATGCCGTCGGCTGGATGATCGGCAAGGAAGGGCGGGGCATCCCGACGATCCTCGAAATGGGCAGCCACACGCGCCTGGACTGCGTGACCGGCACGGCCGGCATCATGCGCGCCGCGCTGTGCCATGCGCTGCACCACGCCCGCGCCCGCAGCGCGTTCGGCCGCCGCCTGGCCGAGCAGCCGCTGATGCAAAACGTGCTGGCCGACCTGGCGCTGGAATCGGAGGCGGCCACCGCGTTCGCGCTGCGCCTCGCGCGCTGCGTCGACGTGGGGCCGGACGGCGCCGTCGACCCGCGCGAGACGGCGCTGGCCCGCATCCTGACGCCGGCCGGCAAGTACTGGCTGTGCAAGCGCGGACCGGCATTCGGCGCCGAGGCGATGGAAGTCATGGGCGGCAACGGCTATGTGGAGGACGGCCCGCTGGCGCGCCTGTATCGCGAATTTCCCGTCAATTCCATCTGGGAAGGTTCCGGCAACGTGATGTGCCTGGACGTGCTGCGCGCCTTCGCCAAGGGTCCGGAACCACGCGACGCGCTGGCCGCGGAGCTGGCGCTGGCTGCCGGCCGCGATCCCCGCTTCGACGCGTATTGCGCGCGGCTGCTGGATGGGCTGGGCACGCTGGCGGCCGACGAATCCGGCGCGCGCCGCCTCGCCGAGCAGCTGGTCGTGGCGGTGCAGGCCGGACTGTTGCTGCGCCATGCCCCGGCTTTCGTCGCCGCGGCGTTCGTCGCGTCGCGCATCGCCGCCGACGTGGGCGGCGCGTTCGGCCGGCTGCCGGACGGCGTCGACTGCGCCGCGATCCTGGCGCGCGCCCTCGTCGAGTGAACGTTGTCATGAAACTTGGACAAAGGACGGGACAAACGGGCGCGTGGCTGGGATAATGCTGGCCATTTACCGCAAACCACGCCGGCGCCACAAGTGACGGCCTACGCACGATTCCCACTCATGAAACAAGATCCGCGCTTCCCGAACCTGTTCATCCTCAACCATCCCCTGATCCAGCATAAGTTGTCGCACATGCGCGACCGCGGCACGTCCACGCGCACGTTCCGCGAATTGCTGCGGGAGATCACGCTGCTGATGGGTTACGAGATCACGCGCGACCTGCCGCTGACGACGCGCCAGATCGACACGCCGCTGATGACCATCGACGCGCCCGTCATCGCGGGCAAGAAGCTGGCTATCGTGCCGATCCTGCGCGCCGGCATCGGCATGAGCGACGGCCTGCTGGAACTGGTGCCGTCGGCACGCGTGGGCCATATCGGCGTGTTCCGCGATCCGGATACGCACATGCCCGTCGAATACCTGGTGCGCTTGCCGGACACGGCCGAGCGCACCTTCATCCTGTGCGATCCGATGGTCGCGACGGGCAACTCGGCCGTGCACGCGGTCGACGTGATGAAAAAGCGCGGCGTGACGGACGACCAGATCATCTTCCTCGCCCTCGTGGCGGCGCCGGAAGGCGTCGCGGTGTTCCACCAGGCGCATCCGGGCGTCAAGCTGTACGTCGCGTCGCTCGACAACAACCTGAACGACCACGCGTACATCGTGCCGGGCCTGGGCGATGCCGGCGACCGCATCTTCGGCACCAAATGAACACGAGTGCGGATGCGGAGTTCTTCGCGCGCCTGGCGGAACTGAACGATAAATTTGCGGCGAGCCTGCCGCGGACGCTGGGCCGGCTGTCGGCGGCGCGCAACGAATTCGATTCGAGCCATCCGCCTTTGGCGCTGGTCGAGCAAATGCATGCGGTGCTGCATACGCTGGCCGGCTCATCCGCTACATTCGGTTTCCGCATCCTCGGGCAGCAGGCGCGCATGCTGGAGCAGCGTTTGCGCGTCCTGATGACATTCGACGGCGTCGCTCCGCCGGAATGGGATGCATGGCTGTCGGAACTGGATGTGTTCGTCGCTTGGGGTATTGTCGACCCAAAAGCGGCCTATCCCAACGACGACTCTACCGTTTAGCGGTACAGCAAAGCACCTGTCCCGGAATCGTTTGATTTAGGACAAACTTTATCTGCATCCATGCCCTATATTTTGCGTACTGCCGAAGCAAACGGGATCGGTAAAAGGTTGATGATAGGAATTGTTACGGGTCCCGGTTTTATTTTGCGAAAACCGTGTACGTGCGGGTTTATTCGGTATAATTAGGGATCGTTGGATTCGCGGTAGCAGTGCAGTTAGTCTGTCATTTGTTTCTTGCTTCTTCAAACGATCGTAAACGGACTTCTGTCCACTTCAACTGAAATAGGAAATTGTAATGGCAACTGGCATCGTAAAATGGTTCAATGACTCCAAAGGCTTCGGGTTCATCACCCCGGACGAAGGCGGCGAAGACCTGTTCGCGCACTTCTCGGCGATCCAATCGCAAGGCTTCAAGTCGCTGCAAGAGAACCAGCGCGTTTCTTTCGACGTGACCTCTGGTCCGAAAGGCAAACAAGCATCGAACATCCAGCCGCTGTAATCCGCTGAATGTCTGATAAAAAATCCTCGGTCTCCGAGGATTTTTTTTTGCCGTGCGCCCAGCATGGGCGCACTCTTGCGGGTGAAAGTCCCGCCGCAAGCTGACCACAGCGAGCGAAGTGAAGCGCAACTGCGGAAGAGTAATCGACCGTGGGGAGGAAGCGTGAATCGTAAATCATGAGCCGATGGACAAGAATCGCATAGAAGGCGCTGCCGAGCAGGGCGAGCGGGCGACAAACCGCGAAGCTCTTGTGGTCGAGGCGAAGCGGCGTAGATGCGGCGGTTGTGTGATGAAGGAGTGCGGCCCTTACCTGGGGACGCCCCGCCTCACGCCTGAAAGGGCGGCGGCGCTGCCGTAGCGGGGTCTCAGCAGAGGTCATAGTAGTTGGCGGTAGCGCCGGGAAGGCTCGACCCCGCCGACGAAGGACCGAACGAGTAGGAGTGTTGTCCGGCATGTCGATGCGACAGGCAATGCGTCAGATGCCCGCCAAGGCGGGGCGGGAGGCCGTAGGTCAGGGTGAAGCCTTGGCTGAAATCTCCAGCGACGAAGCCTGTCGCCCGCGACATGCGTCAGGAGACGCGGGATCAATGCTGCTGCATGCAGCGTTGAGAAGGGAAAACCTGCTGCAAGCGTTCAAGCGTGTGCGCGCCAACAAGGGCGCAGCCGGGGTGGATGGTCGGGACATCGACGAAACCTCGCGCTACCTGGCCGTGGCCTGGCCGGGGATACGCGAACAATTGTTGGCGGGGACGTACCGGCCCAGCCCGGTACGCAGGGTAACGATTCCGAAGCCCGACGGTGGCGAGCGCGAGCTTGGCATCCCGACGGTGACGGATCGGCTGATCCAGCAGGCACTGCTCCAAGTGCTGCAACCGATTCTTGACCCCACATTTAGCGAGCACAGCTACGGCTTCCGCCCAGGCCGGCGTGCGCAGGACGCGGTACTTGCCGCCCGAGCGTACGTCCAGTCGGGGCGGCGGATCGTGGTGGATGTGGACCTGTCGAAATTCTTCGACAGGGTCAACCATGACATCCTGATCGACCGCTTACGGAAACGCATCGACGACGCTGGCGTGATCCGGCTGGTGCGCGCCTATCTGAACAGCGGCATCATGGACCATGGCGTGGTGCAGTCTCGGCATGAAGGCACGCCGCAAGGCGGTCCGCTCTCGCCCTTGCTGGCCAATGTCCTGCTCGATGAAGTGGACAAGGAATTGGAACGACGCGGCCATTGCTTTGCGCGCTACGCCGATGATGCGAACGTGTACGTTCGCAGCAAGCGTGCGGGCGAGCGGGTGATGGTGCTGTTGCGCCGCCTCTATGCCAAGTTGCACCTCGTGGTCAACGAAACCAAAAGCGCGGTCGGCAGCACCTTCGGTCGCAAGTTCCTCGGTTACAGCCTGTGGGTGGGAAGGGGGAGGGTGGTGAAATTGAAGGTCGCGGAGAAGCCGCTGGCAACATTCAAGCAACGCATCCGCGAACTGACAAGACGCTCTGGCGGCCGCAGCATGCTCCAGATCGTCGAGAGGCTGCGCTCCTACATGCTTGGCTGGAAAGGGTACTTCAAATATGCCGAAACCCCGAAGATATGGAGACAACTCGACGAATGGCTGCGTCACAGGCTCCGGGCGATCCAGCTCAAGCACTGGAAACGCGGGACGACCATGTATCGGGAACTGCTTCGACTCGGGGCAATGCCTGCTGTTGCCGAGCAGGTTGCGGCAAATAGCCGTCGCTGGTGGCGCAACGCCGACCGGCTGTTGAAGTCAGTCCTTACGGTTGCCTACTTCGACCGGTCGGGAGTACCACGCTTGTCCTGACCTCAACTACTCGAACCGCCCGGTGCGGACCCGCATGCCGGGTGGTGTGGCAGGGGCGCAGCTAACATTAGCTGCCCCCTATGCCGAT